>NZ_JBIAUL010000001.1:626445-980112 GCF_042892755.1 Streptomyces sp. NPDC001714 | reverse complement strand
GCTGCACCGGCATGCCACCGTGGTGGCCGACGAGGCCGCCGCGTCGAAGCTGAAGTTCGCGGACTACTTCCGGTACACCTTCGCCAACAAGCCGGCGTGGCAGGGGATTTAGCGGATCCGTCTGCCGGGTTCGGTTTGATTCGGGCTGACCGTGGGTGGTGGGTTGCTCGCGCAGTTCCTCCCCCAGCCTTCGGCCGGGGGCACCCCCCGCGCCCCTAGGGGCGCGGGGGCGTGAAGGCGTCGGATAGGTTGCCCACTATGACTGTGTTAGGACCCGGCGTCTGGCCGCCTGCCCCGATCAGGACCGCGCGACTCGTGCTTCGGGAGTCCGAGGTGCGGGACCGTGCGGCGGTCATCGAGATCGCCGCCTCGCCGGAGGTGAACGCCTACGTCGGTGGCCCCCGACCGCGTGCCGAGCTCGAACGGACGGTGTCCGAGGTGCCCGGGCGGCAGCCCGGTTGGTTCGTGGTCGAGCTCGACGGAGCGATGATCGGCACGGTCCAGCTCAATCCCCATGCCCCCGAGGCGCCGGGCAGCGACCACCGCCGGGCGGCCGGCCGGACCGACCTCGGCTACCTGTTCCTGCCGGAGGCCTGGGGACACGGGTACGCCTTCGAGGCGTGCGCGGCGGCACTCGACTGGTTTTCCGGTGCGCTCCCCGGTGAACCGGTGGTGCTCTACACCCAGACCGCCAACGCCCGCTCGATGCGCCTCGCGGCGAAGCTCGGCTTCACCGAGCTGGAGCGGTTCGAGGCGTACGGCGCCGAGCAGTGGTTCGGGGTGTGGTCACCGGACCGGTGACCACACCCCGCCGGGATCCGCTACGCGGTCACGCCCGCGATGACCTCGGCCGCCGCCTCCGCGCACACCCGCGCCGCGCCGTGCGTCGCGATGTACAGGGCGCCCCGGGGCGCGGCCTGCGGTACGCCCATCTCCACCACGATGGTGTCGGGGCGGGCCTTGAGCAGGGTGTCCAGGGCCCCGGTCATCCAGGGGTGACGGTGTTCGTCACGGACCACCGCGACGATACGGCGCTCCCCCGCCGCCATGATCGCCGCGTGCCCCGCGTCCTCGCCCGCGAAGCTGCCGGTCTCGGTGCCGGGCACGAGCCGGGTCAGTTCGGCCGACACGCCCCACGGGGTCTCCGTGCCCACGGCGATGTTGGTCTCGGGGGTGAGGGAGGCGACGAAGAGCGGCCCGGCCGGTGGCGTGTACGGGTCGACGCGCGTCACATGAAGCGCGCGGCGGGCGGCGACGAGACCGATGTCCGTGAGGGTCGGGTCCGGCTGGGCGACTTCCGTCGTGGCTGTCCAGGTCGCCAGTGCCCGCACCCGCTGCGCCGCGTCCGCCAGGCGTTCCTCGGGGAGCTCGCCGGAGCGGACCGCCGCGACCAGGGCGTCGCGCAGCCGTCGTACCGTCTCGTCGTCCGAGAGGCCGCCGCCCACGCAGATCGCGTCGGCTCCGGCGGCGAGCGCCAGGACGGTGCCGTGTTCGATGCCGTAGGTCCCGGCGATGGCCTGCATCTCGATGCCGTCGGTGACGATCAGGCCGTCGTAGCCGAGTTCGCCGCGCAGGAGCTCGGTGAGCACGCGGTGGGACAGCGTGCCGGGCCGGGTCCGGTCCAGGGCGGGGACCAGGATGTGCGCGCTCATCACGGCGCGGGTGCCGGCCGCGATGGCGGCGCGGAAGGGCGCCAGTTCGCGGGCGTGCAGGACCTCGACGGCCGCGTCGATGCGGGGCATCGCGAGGTGGGAGTCGACGGCGGTGTCGCCGTGGCCCGGGAAGTGCTTGGTGCAGGCCGCCACCCCGGCCGCCTGGAGGCCGGTGACGTAGGCCGCCGTGTGGCGGGCGACCAGGTCCTGGTCGGCGCCGAAGGAGCGGACGCCGATGACCGGGTTGGCGGAGTTGGAGTTCACGTCGGCGACCGGGGCCCAGCTGAAGTTGACCCCGCAGGCGGCCAGGCGGCGGCCCAGTTCGAGGGCGACCTGCCGGGTCAGCTCCGGGTCGTCGACGGCGCCGAGGGCGTGGTTGCCGGGGAAGGAGGAACCGGTGCGCACCTCGAGGCGGGTGACGTCACCGCCCTCCTCGTCGATCGCCACCAGGACGTCGTCCCGCTCGGCGCGCAGCTGGGCGGTGAGGGCCGAGAGCTGCTCGGCCGAGATGATGTTGCGGCCGAAGACGCCCACGGAGGCGAGGCCCTCGCCGAGTCGGCGCAGCAGCCAGTCGGGGGCGGTGGTGCCGGTGAAGCCCGGCTGGAGGACCGTCAGCGCGTCGCGCGTGAGTGTGTCCGTACCGCTGGCGAATGTCGTCATCGGATGGGGTTATCCCTTCACGGCGCCCGCGGTGAGACCCGCGGCCATCTTGCGCTGGACGAGGAGGAACAGGACGACGATCGGCACGGCGAGCATGGTGGCGCCGGCCATCATCGGGGCGTATTCGGTGCCGTGCTGCGTGGTGAAGTTGGCCAGCCAGACGGTCGCCGTCTGGTGGTCCTGGCTGAGCAGCATCAGGGCGTAGAGGTACTCGTTCCAGGCCTGGATGAAGCCGTAGACCGAGGTCGCGACCAGGCCGGGGGCGAGCAGCGGGAAGACCACCCGGACGAAGGCGCCGGTGCGGGAGCAGCCGTCGACCATGGCGGCCTCCTCCAGCTCCTTCGGGATGTTGACGATGAAGCCGCGCAGGGTCCACACCGTGAACGGCAGGATGAAGGTCAGGTAGGTGATGATCAGGCCGCTGAGCTTGTCGTACTGGTCCAGGTCGTTGAGGAGCAGGAAGACCGGGATGATCATGGCGACCAGCGGGATCATCTGGACCGCGAGGATGCCGACGATCACGATCTTGCGGCCGCGGAAGGCGAACCGGGAGATGGCCAGGGCGGCCAGCAGTCCGACGACCATGCCGATCACCACGACGGAGAGGGACACGATCAGGCTGCGGCCGACCGGGCCCCAGAAGTCGGCGATGTCCAGCGCGCGGCTGAAGTTGGACAGGGTGATGCCGGTGGGCAGCAGGCTCGGGTCCGGGTCGATGGCGTCCTTCGCCGGCTTGAACGCCGTGTTCAGCATCCAGTAGACGGGGAAGCCCGAGATGACGAAGACAAGGAGGCCGAGGAGGTTCCAGCCGGCCTTCGACTTCCGGTGGCCGGGGGTGGCGACGGTGCTCATTCGACCTCTCCGATCTTCAGCATCTGGCGCATGTACACGGCGACGACGCCGAGCAGGAGGACCACGGTGAGCAGGGCGATCGCGGAGCCCTGTCCGTAGTCGTTGACGACGAAGGCGCGGTCGTAGGACCAGGTGGTCAGGAGCTGGAACTCGGCCTCGGGGTGGCCGCCGCGCATCACGAAGACCTGCGGGAAGACGCCCATGTCCCAGATGACCGAGAGGGTCGTGAGCATCACGACGACCGGCTTGAGGATGGGCAGCGTGACGTAGCGGAAGACGCCCCAGGGTCCTGCGCCGTCGAGGCGGGCGGCCTCCTCCAGTTCCTTGGGGACCTGGGTGAGTCCGGCGCTGAGCGTGATGACCACGAAGGGCACCGCTCCCCAGACCACCAGGAGCATGATCACCGCGAGCCCCTCGGGCCCGCTGGCGAACCAGTTGTGGCCGACCATCTCGACGCCGGGGAGCTTGCTGAGCAGGGCGTTGAGGATGCCGTAGTCGGAGTCGAAGAGCCACTTGAAGACCGTGGTGGCGACGATGACCGGCATGCCCCAGCTGGCCACCAGCGCGATGTTGACCAGCGTCTTCACCCAGCCGGAGACGCGTTGCAGCAGCAGGGCGACGAGCATGCCGACGACCATGGTGAAGATCACGCAGCCGGCCGCGAAGAAGATCGTGCGCAACACGACCTGCCAGAACTCGCTGTCGCCGAGCACCTTGGAGAAGTTCCCGAACCCGGTCCACTCGGCCGGCTTGAACCCCCACAGCTGGGACTGCCCGAACTCCTGGAAGGAGAGGGTGACCAGCCGGTAGAGCGGATAGCCGAGGACGAGCGCGAGGATCAGAAGGCAGGGGGCGAGCAGCAGCCAGGGAACGGCGGGCCCGCCCGAGCGCCGGTTCGCACGTGGTCTTTGCGGGGCGTCCGGTGGAGGTGCCGGCACCTTGGCGGGTGTGGTCGTATCAACGGCACTCATCGTGCGCTCCTCAAACAGATCGAGATAGGGCGCCAGCAGCGCGCCCCTCGGGGCGCGCTTCGCGCGCCTTCAGGGGCGCGGGGAACTGCGCGACCAGCCACAACGAACCGGCACCAACCCACCAACCCATCGCGGCAGCTTCTGACATCAACCCACCGGCCGGACCTGACCCCCCGTCGGCCAGGCCCGGCCGCAGGCCGTTACGCGTTGTTGATGACCTTGTCGATCGCCGCGTCGGCCTCCTTGGCCGCCGCCTCGACGCTCTCCTTGCCGGTGCCGATGTTCTGCAGCATCGTCTGCAGCACCTGGGCCTTCTCGACCTGGCCCCAGCCCGGCGCCATCGGCACGAACCAGTTGGACTCGGCAGCCTCGGCCGGCACCGCGGTCGCCGGGTCGCTCTTCAGCGTGGCGAGGTCGGTCTTGTTGTTGGGCAGGTTGCCCTTGGCCATCAGGCCCTTCTGGCCGGAGGGACCGGTGAACGCGTTGATCCACTCGGCGGCGACGCCCTGGGCCTTGGACTTCACCGGGATGGCGAGGTCGGAGCCGCCCAGGAAGACCGGCATGTTCTTGCCGGACGGGCCGGGCATCACGAAGTTGACGAGGTTGTTCTTCAGCTTGCCGCCGGTCTTGTCGTTCTTCGGGTCGGCCGCGGTCGCGCCCTCCCAGGCGGCACCGAAGATCATGGCCGACTTGCCCTGGCCGTAGACGATGTACCGGTCGGACTCGTCCTTGGTCTTGTCACCGTGCATGTACTTGTCGATGACGCTCTTGAACTCGGTGAGGCCCTTGATGGACTCGGCCGACTCAAGATTGCCCTGCCACTTGCCGCCGTTCTCCACGGCGATGGAGCCGCCGGCGTCGTAGACGAAGGACATGGCCGCGTACCAGTCACGGGTGGGCTGGTACCAGGCGCTGAACTTGCCGCCTTCCTTCTTCTGGATCTTGTCCAGGTCGGCGGTCAGCTCGGTGTAGGTCTTCGGCGTGGTCTTGATGCCGGCCGAGGCGGCGATGTCCTTGCGCCAGTTGGCGACGCGGCCGCCGGCGTAGTACGGCACGCCGTAGGTCTTGCCCTGGTAGGTGACGGAGGCCTTGAGGCCGTCGAGCCACTGGTCGGAGCTGGTGAACTGGGAGGCGTCGACGGGGGCGAAGGCGCCCTTGACCATGTAGCTGAGCATCTCGGTGTTGCCCATCTCGACCACGTCGGGGGCCTTGTCCGTGGCGAGGACGGCGTCCAGCTTGGTGTTCTTGTCCGGCCAGCCGTAGTACTCGTGCTTGATCTTGATGCCGGGGTGCTTCTTCTGCACGGCCGCGTCGGCGGCCTTGACCAGGTCGGGCCAGTTGTTCTGCGCGTCCACCGTGAGCCAGACGGTCAGCGCCTTGGCGTCCGAGCCCTGGGACTTGTTGTCGTCCTTGTTGTCACTGCCACACGCCGCGACCGAGAAGACCATGCCCGCGATACCAATCGCGGCTATCAGCTTGCGCTTCACGCCACCCTCCTCAGGGATGCCACAAACCCCCCTGCCTCCCCGCACGAGCGTTGGGCCGGGACCTGGACCAATGGTGTAGACCAGTGCGGGAAGCTTGGCCCAGACCACCAGGCCTGTCAAGGGTGGCCGAATAGGCTCCGACCAGCCGTTATGCGACCTACATATGCAGGAACCTTTAAGTAAGAAACCCTCGAAATCCCGGGGCGCGGACGAGACAATTCCGGTAGACCACTCGCTCGGTGGACTAGACCAACAGCGCGCGCGACGGTATACAGAGGGGATCACGCAGCGTGCAGGGCGAATCCCGGTACGCTGCCGTGCCACGAGGCGAGCCGCGTCAAGAGCCGGGAAGGCGGAGCATGAGCACCGACGTCAGCAGTGCGGAGAACGAGAGCGGGACAGCCGTCCGTACCGCGCGCGTGCCCAAGTACTACCGCCTGAAGAAGCACCTGCTCGAAATGACCGAGACACAGGCCCCCGGCACCCCGGTCCCGCCCGAGCGCACCCTGGCCGCCGAGTTCGACACCTCCCGCACCACCGTCCGCCAGGCCCTCCAGGAACTGGTCGTCGAAGGCCGCCTCGAGCGCATCCAGGGCAAGGGCACCTTCGTCGCCAAGCCCAAGGTCTCCCAGGCACTCCAGCTCACCTCCTACACGGAGGACATGCGGGCCCAGGGCCTGGAGCCGACCTCGCAGCTGCTGGACATCGGCTACATCACCGCCGACGACCGGCTGGCCGGCCTGCTCGACATAACGGCCGGCGGGCGTGTGCTGCGCATCGAGCGGCTGCGCATGGCCAACGGCGAGCCGATGGCGATCGAGACCACGCACCTGAGCGCGAAGCGCTTCCCGGCCCTGCGCCGCTCCCTCGTCAAGTACACGTCCCTGTACACCGCCCTCGCCGAGGTGTACGACGTCCATCTCGCCGAGGCCGAGGAGACCATCGAGACCTCGCTGGCCACCCCGCGCGAGGCCGGCCTGCTCGGCACCGACGTGGGCCTGCCGATGCTGATGCTCTCCCGCCACTCCCTGGACCGCGACGGCCAGCCGGTGGAATGGGTGCGCTCGGTGTACCGCGGCGACCGCTACAAGTTCGTCGCCCGGCTCAAGCGGCCCCAGGACTGAGCACGTTCGCGCCGCGCCTCTCCTGACGGCGCGTCACCCTTCTCCACCAAATCGACATGCCGATATGCGGATGAGGTCTTCCGCTGACCTTGTGCGTTCGCCATGATTGCCTGCGCATTACACAGGTGAACAACGGTGATCGCCGTGCGGTCAGTGAGGGGACGGAGCCGCGAGATGTCAGATGCGTCCGATGTGACCAAAGCTGCGGTGGTGACGCCCATACGCGTCGCCATCGCCCTCTGCCTGATAGCGCCCTTCGTGGCGATGCTGTGGGTGGGCTCGTACGCCAGGACGGGCCCGGTGTTCATCGGGATCCCGTTCTTCTACTGGTACCAGATGCTGTGGGTGCTGCTCTCCACCGCGCTGACGATGACCGCCTACCAGCTGTGGCAGCGTGACCAGCGCGCCCGCAAGGCCGAGAGCACGAGCGGGGGTGCGCAGCGGTGAAGGACGGTGTGAACGGCGTCGCGCTCGGCGTCTTCATCTTCTTCTTCCTGGCCGTCACGGTCATGGGCTTCTGGGCCGCGCGCTGGCGCAAGGCCGAGAACGAGCACTCCCTCGACGAATGGGGGCTCGGCGGCCGGTCGTTCGGCACCTGGGTCACCTGGTTCCTGCTCGGCGGCGACCTGTACACGGCGTACACCTTCGTCGCCGTACCGGCCGCTATCTACGCGGCGGGCGCGGCCGGCTTCTTCGCGGTGCCGTACACGATCCTGGTCTACCCGCTGATCTTCACGTTCCTGCCGCGCCTGTGGTCGGTCTCGCACAAGCACGGCTACGTGACGACCTCGGACTTCGTGCGCGGCCGCTTCGGCTCCAAGGGCCTCTCGCTGGCCGTCGCCCTGACCGGCATCCTGGCGACGATGCCGTACATCGCGCTGCAACTCGTCGGCATCCAGGCGGTGCTGGACGTGATGGGCGTGGGAGGCGGCGACAACACCAACTGGTTCGTGAAGGACCTGCCGTTGCTGATCGCCTTCGGCGTCCTTGCGGCCTACACCTACTCCTCGGGCCTGCGTGCACCCGCCCTGATCGCGTTCGTGAAGGACGCGCTGATCTACATCGTCATCGCCGTGGCGATCATCTACATCCCGATCAAGCTGGGCGGCTTCGACGACGTCTTCGCCAAGGCGGGCGACAAGTTCACGGCGGCGGGAGCGGGCGGCCTCGTCCCGGCCCCGGCCGGCCAGTGGACGTACGCCACCCTGGCGCTGGGCTCCGCCCTCGCGCTCTTCATGTACCCGCACTCGATCACCGCGACGCTCTCCTCCCGAAGCCGTGACGTGATCCGCCGCAACACCACGATCCTGCCGCTGTACTCCCTGATGCTGGGCCTGCTCGCCCTGCTGGGCTTCATGGCCATCGCGGCCGGCGTCAAGGTGACCAACGGCCAGCTGGCCATCCCCCAGCTGTTCGAGAACATGTTCCCGGACTGGTTCGCGGGCGTGGCCTTCGCGGCGATCGGCATCGGCGCCCTGGTCCCCGCGGCCATCATGTCCATCGCGGCCGCGAACCTCTTCACGCGCAACATCTACCGGGACTTCATCAAGCCGGACGCCACGCCGAAGCAGGAGGCCCAGGTCTCCAAGCTGGTCTCCCTGCTGGTGAAGGTCGGCGCGCTGGTCTTCGTGCTCACCATGGACAAGACGGTCGCCATCAACTTCCAGCTCCTCGGCGGCATCTGGATCCTGCAGACCTTCCCGTCCCTGGTCGGCGGTCTGTTCACCCGCTGGTTCCACCGCTGGGCCCTGCTGGCGGGCTGGGCGGTCGGCATGGTCTACGGCACGGTCGCCGCGTACGGTGTGGCCTCGCCGACCCAGGCGCACTTCGGCGGCTCCTCGAAGGAGATCCCCGGTATCGGCGAGATCGGCTACATCGGCCTGACGGCGTTCGTGACGAACGTGGTGGTCGCGGTCGTCCTGACCTTCGTCCTGAGGGCCCTCAAGGCCCCCGAGGGCGTCGACCAGACCAGCCCCGAGGACTACACGGCGGACGCGGGCGACCCGGGCGTGGAGGTGGAACTCCCGCCGGCCGTAGCGCCCCTCTAGGGGCGCGGGGCCGTATCGATGTACGGCCGCGTGGGCGCGGCCGGCCACGGACGAGCCGCAGCGGGCCACCGGGAAATTCCACCCTCGGCGGCCCGCTGTCGTACACACTCACCCGCATGGACATCGTCATCCGGGAAGCACAGCCCACCGAGTACGAGCCCCTCGGCGAGATCACCGCCCAGGCCTACCTCCGGGACGGCCTCCTCGACTACGGCGAGGGCGACGAGTATCTGCCCGTGCTGAAGGACGTGTCGGCTCGGGCGGCCGCCGCCGACGTGCTCGTGGCCGTGGACGGCGAAAGACTCCTCGGCGGTGTCACCTTCGTCGCCGGCCCCGGCCCGGTCGCCGACATCGCCCGCCCCGGCGAAGCCGAGATCAGGGCCCTCGCGGTCGCCCACGAGGCCCGCGGACGAGGTGCGGGGGAGGCCCTCGTACGGGCCTGCGTCGACCGCGCGCGGGCCACGGCGGGCTGCACGGCCGTCGTCCTGTCGAGCCAGCGAAGCATGCACACCGCCCACCGCATCTACGAACGCCTGGGCTTCGTCCGCACACCGGAACGGGACTGGAATCCCGTGCCGCACCTGGACGACATCACTCTCCTCACCTACCAGTTGACGCTCTGACACCACCGCGACACAACATCTGGGGGTGACGTGACGACCCGGCACTAGATGTATGCTCATGCTCGCTGTCGCCGCAGGGGAATCCGGTGCGAATCCGGAACTGTCCCGCAACGGTGTACTTGTGCATGTTCGTGCACAGGAGTCAGTCCGAGGACCTGTCGACAGCACACCCGGCCGTCCGGCCCGGGTGTACTCACGTCCGGGCCTCGTGGAGTGGGCCGGGGACGCGACACGCGTGCGTGTGCCCGTGTGCTGCCCCCTGCCCTCCGCCAGGCCCCGAGCCCAGCGAGGGAGAGCCCCACGTGACCATCGCGCCAGCCGACCCGGCTTCAGCGACCAGCTCTGTGGAATCCGTGGCGGACGACGGTCCCGGTACCGCGTTGCTGCGGACCCTGACCGAGCTGACCGCCGACCTCCCCGACGCCGACCCCGGCCGGGTGGCCGCCGCCGCGCTGCGCGGCCGGTCGGCGCGGGCCGACGAGGCGGAGTTGCGCGAGCTGGCCACCGAGGCCGCGGCCGGTCTCATCTCCGAGGACCCCGCCTACTCCAGGCTCGCCGCCCGGCTGCTGACGATCTCCGTCCGTGCCGAGGCCGCCTCGCAGGGGGTGACGTCCTTCACCGGGTCGGTCGCCGTGGGGCATCGGGAGGGGCTGATCGCCGATCGGACCGCCGAGTTCGTGCGGCTGCACGCGGCCCGCCTCGACGCCCTCGTCGACCCGGCCGCCGACGACCGCTTCGGCTACTTCGGCCTGCGCACCCTGCACAGCCGTTACCTGCTGCGCCACCCGATCACCCGCAAGGTCATCGAGACCCCCCAGCACTTCATGCTCCGCGTCGCCGCCGGCCTCGCCGAGGACGACACCACGAGGTCGGTCGACGAAGTCGCCGCGCTCTACGGCCTGATGAGCCACCTCGACTACCTCCCGTCCTCCCCCACCCTCTTCAACTCCGGTACCCGCCACCCCCAGATGTCGTCCTGCTACCTCCTGGACTCCCCGAAGGACGAGCTGGACTCCATCTACGACCGCTACCACCAGGTCGCCCGGCTCTCGAAGCACGCCGGCGGCATCGGGCTGTCGTACAGCCGCATCCGCTCCCGCGGGTCGCTCATCCGCGGCACCAACGGGCACTCCAACGGCATCGTGCCGTTCCTGAAGACCCTCGACGCCTCGGTGGCCGCGGTGAACCAGGGCGGCCGGCGCAAGGGCGCGGCCGCGGTCTACCTGGAGACCTGGCACTCCGACATCGAGGAGTTCCTGGAGCTGCGCGACAACACCGGCGAGGACGCCCGCCGTACGCACAACCTGAACCTCGCGCACTGGGTGCCGGACGAGTTCATGCGCCGGGTGAACGCCGACGAGCCGTGGTCCCTCTTCTCCCCCGCCGACGTGCCCGAGCTGGTGGACCTGTGGGGCGCGGAGTTCGACGCGGCCTACCGGGCGGCGGAGGACAAGGGCCTCGCGCGCAAGACCATCCCGGCCCGTGACCTGTACGGCCGGATGATGCGCACCCTCGCGCAGACCGGCAACGGCTGGATGACGTTCAAGGACGCGGCCAACCGCACCGCGAACCAGACGGCCCTGCCCGGTCACGTCATCCACTCCTCCAACCTCTGCACGGAGATCCTCGAGGTCACGGACGACGGCGAGACGGCGGTCTGCAACCTCGGTTCGGTAAACCTCGGCGCGTTCGTCGACACGGCGAGCGGTGACCTCGACTGGGAGCGGCTGGACGAGACCGTCCGCACCGCCGTCACCTTCCTCGACCGGGTCGTCGACATCAACTTCTACCCGACCGAGCAGGCGGGCCGCTCCAACGCCAGGTGGCGGCCGGTCGGCCTCGGCGCGATGGGCCTCCAGGACGTCTTCTTCAAGCTGCGGCTGCCCTTCGACTCCCCCGAGGCCAGGGCCCTCTCCACCCGGATCGCCGAGCGGATCATGCTCGCCGCGTACGAGGCCTCCGCCGACCTCGCCGAGCGCAGCGGACCGCTGCCGGCCTGGGAGAAGACCCGTACCGCGCAGGGCGTGCTGCACCCCGACCACTACGGCGTCGAGTTCACCTGGCCGGAGCGCTGGACGGCGCTGCGCGCCCGCATCGCTACGACGGGCCTGCGCAACAGCCTGCTGCTCGCCATCGCGCCGACGGCCACCATCGCGTCGATCGCCGGTGTCTACGAGTGCATCGAGCCGCAGGTCTCGAACCTCTTCAAGCGCGAGACGCTCTCCGGCGAGTTCCTCCAGGTCAACTCCTACCTGGTGCAGGACCTCAAGGGCCTCGGCGTCTGGGACGCCCGCACCCGTGAGGCGCTGCGCGAGGCCAACGGCTCGGTGCAGGACTTCGCCTGGATCCCCGAGGACGTACGACGGCTCTACCGCACGGCGTGGGAGATCCCGCAGCGCGGACTGATCGACATGGCCGCCGCCCGCACCCCGTACCTGGACCAGGCCCAGTCCCTGAACCTCTTCCTGGAGACACCGACCATCGGCAAGCTCTCCTCGATGTACGCGTACGCCTGGAAGTCGGGCCTGAAGACGACGTACTACCTGCGCTCGCGCCCGGCGACCCGGATCGCCCGCGCGGCGCAGGCCACTGTCCCCGCGCAGCAGACGGCTCCCGAGGACGCCGTCGCCTGCTCCCTGGAAAACCCCGAGTCCTGCGAGGCCTGCCAGTGATGTCCGCCCGTAACCAGAATCTTCTCGACCCCGGCTTCGAGCTGACTCTCCGCCCCATGCGCTACCCGGACTTCTACGAGCGCTACCGGGACGCCATCAAGAACACCTGGACCGTGGAGGAGGTCGACCTCCACTCGGACGTGGCCGACCTCGCGAAGCTCACGCCCGCCGAGCAGCACATGATCGGCCGTCTGGTCGCCTTCTTCGCGACGGGCGACTCGATCGTGGCGAACAACCTGGTGCTGACGCTGTACAGGCACATCAACTCCCCGGAGGCGCGCCTGTACCTGTCGCGCCAGCTCTTCGAGGAAGCGGTGCACGTCCAGTTCTATCTGACCCTGCTGGACACCTACCTCCCCGACCCGGACGACCGCGCCGCCGCGTTCGCCGCCGTGGAGAACATCCCTTCCATCCGCGAGAAGGCGGAGTTCTGCTTCAGGTGGATGGACTCGGTGGACAACCTGGACCGCCTGGAGTCGAAGGCCGACCGCCGCCGCTTCCTGCTCAACCTGATCTGCTTCGCCGCCTGCATCGAGGGCCTGTTCTTCTACGGCGCCTTCGCGTACGTCTACTGGTTCCGCAGCCGGGGCCTGCTGCACGGTCTCGCCACCGGCACCAACTGGGTGTTCCGTGACGAGACGATGCACATGAGCTTCGCGTTCGACGTCGTCGACACCGTCCGCAAGGAGGAGCCGGAGCTCTTCGACGACGAGCTCCGGCAGCAGGTCACCGACATGCTGCGGGAGGCCGTCGAGGCGGAGCTGCAGTTCGCCCGGGACCTCTGCGGTGACGGTCTGCCGGGCATGAACACGGACTCGATGCGTCAGTACCTGGAGTGCGTAGCCGACCAGCGGCTCGGCCGCCTGGGCTTCGCCCCGGTGTACGGCTCGGAGAACCCGTTCTCCTTCATGGAGCTGCAGGGCGTCCAGGAGCTGACGAACTTCTTCGAGCGGCGGCCGTCCGCGTACCAGGTGGCGGTGGAGGGCACCGTCGACCTGGACGAGGACTTCTGAGCCGCCGTCCGCCGGCTACTTCAGGTCGAGTACGTCCCCGGCCGACACCTTCCGCGAGGTGGTCGTCGTGCCGGGGAAGTACCAGCGCCAGCTGCCCGCCGAGGTGACGGTCACCCTGGTGCTCAGCTTTCCGGCGTCGCCCGTGGTCACGGTCCGGACCGTGCCGTAGTGGGCGGCGCCCTTCTTCCGGAACTGGAGCTTGACCTGCTGACCGGTGAACCCGTGGTACTTCAGGTCCTCCCAGTCGGCCCGCGTCAGCCTGCCGGTGACGGTCGCCGTGGCGCCCTTGGCGACCTTCTCGGGCGCGATCACCGTGGTGAGCCGGGCGGCCCGCTTGACCTTGTACTCGGCGATGTCGTCGGAGATCCAGTAGTCGCCGTCGTTCGCCTTGACGGTGGCGTCGACCCGCCAGACGCCGGCGACCCTGTTGGTGTTTATGTCGTCGCTGTCCGGGATCCAGCTCGGGTCGATGGTCATCGTGGCCCGGCACACCGAGGTGGTCGCGCTCTTCTTCGTGCAGGACGAGTCGTCGTTCCAGGTCGCGAAGGTGTAGGCGTTCGTCTTGTTGAAGGTGAAGACGTCCGTGAGCTTCTTCACCCCCGAGTCGTCCCTGACGGTGATGTCGATCGGGTACCGGATCGTCTGCGACGTCCCCACGATGACATTGGCGCCGCCGTTGACGACGGTCTTCACCACCCGGATGTCGCCCCGCCCCTCCGCGTGCGCTCCGGTCGCCGTCGTCAGGACCAGGGCCGCCGCCCCGCCGGCCGCGGCCCAGGCCGTTCTGCCTCTCATGTTCCTCCCCTTGTCGTGCGCATACCAGGAGAGGCTAAGCGATCAGGGACCTTCCGCGGCGGTGGGCTTCCCGGCCGCGGCCGGCTTCCGCGGTCCGCCGCGCCTCCCTGATCTGCCGGTCGACGCGCCTGTCGCGCAGGATGCCGAGCACGGACGGGAGGGCCATGAGGACCAGGATGCCGAGGACCAGGACCATTCCGATGAGACCTTCGATCTGGTTTCCGTTCATGACACCACTGTGGCGCTCGATACTCCTTACCGTGAGTGGCAGCACTGCCACACACCCTCGAATTACTGCCAGCGGCGAGGCACACTGGCAGCATGCTGACGAACGTGGCCACGGTGCTTCTCGACGGTGTGCACCCCTTCGAGCTCGGGGTGGTCTGCGAGGTCTTCGGCCTCGACCGCTCCGACGAGGGGCTCCCGGTGTACGACTTCGCGGTGGTCTCGGCGGAGGGACCGGCACTCGGCACCCACGTGCCCGGGCTCACCGTCTCCACCCCGTACGGCATCGACCGCCTGGAGGAGGCCGATCTGATCGCGGTGCCGGCCTCGGACGCCAACATCGCGCGGGAGTATCCCCCTGAGTTGCTCGCCGCCCTCCGCCGGGCGGTGGACCGGGGGGCCAGGGTGCTCAGCGTCTGCTCCGGCGTCTTCGTGCTAGGCGCCGCCGGGCTGCTGGACGGACGCCGGTGCGCCGTGCACTGGCGGCACGCGGACCTGCTGGCCCGCCGCTTCCCGCGGACCCGGGTCGAGCCGGACGTGCTGTACGTCGACGAGGACCCGGTGATCACCTCGGCGGGTACCTCGGCCGGCATCGACGCCTGCCTGCACATCGTGCGCAAGGAGCAGGGCCCGGAGGTCGCCACGAAGATCGCCCGGCGGATGGTGGTGCCCCCGCACCGGGACGGCGGTCAGGCCCAGTACATCGAGCGCCCGCTGCCGGAGGGCCCCTGCGACACGGTCGGCGGGGTGCTGGCCTGGATGACGGAGCACCTCGACGAGGAGGTCACCGTCGAGCAGCTGGCCGCCCGCGCCCTGATGGCCCCGCGCACCTTCGCCCGCCGCTTCCAGCAGGAGACCGGCACCACGCCGTACCGCTGGATCCTGCGGCAACGGGTGCTGCTGGCACAGGAGTTGCTGGAGGGGACGGACGAGACGATGGACGCCATCGCCGGCCGGACCGGGTTCGGGACGGCGGCCGCGCTGCGGCACCAGTTCGTCAAGTCGCTGGGGACGACGCCGAACGCCTACCGGCGCGCGTTCCGGGGCCCGGAGGCCGCCTGAGCGCGCGCCGGTATCAGGCGTGACCCACCGGTCGGCAGGTCACCAGGGCACGGGTGCGAGCAGCAGCCGGTGCGGGCGCAGGGTGATGCCCACCCGGGTGGTGTCGTCCGACCCGGCGACCTGTTCGAAGCGGTACTTGGCGCACAGCGCCGCCGTGATCAGGCTGAGCTGCGCCATGGAGAAGTGGTCGCTGGGGCACTTGCGGTTGCCGACGCTGAAGGGGCTCATGGCGTACTTGGGCACGTCCTTCGCCCGCTCCGGCAGCCAGCGGTCCGGGTCGAAGTCGAGGTGCCCCGGGTACGAGTGGGGATCGCGCTGGATGGCGTAGGGGCTGTAGACGATGTCGGCCCCGGCGGGAATGCGATAGCCGCCGAGCTCGGTGTCGGCCTTGGCCCGCCGCGTCAATATCCATACGGCCGGCCGCAAACGCATCGCCTCGACGACGACATTGTTGGTGTGCGTGAGCCGGCGCACGTGCTCAAAACCAACCGGCTGACCACCTGTCACGGATTCGACCTCGGTCCGTACCTTCTCGGCGTGTTCCGGGTGTTCGGCGAGGACCTGGAGCAGCCACATGATCGTGGAGGCGACTGTTTCGCTGCCGGGGGTCAGTATCGCGACCACCTGGTCGTGGATCTCCTGTTCCCCGATGGGGTCGCCATTCTCGTCCTGCGCCGCGAGCAATGCCGTCAGCAAATCGTCCGGCTTTTGACCAGATGCCCGGCGCTCGGCGACGATCTCGTCGACGAGGAGATGCAAATCGGCCAGCGCCCGGTTGAATTCGCGGTTGGCCGGCAACGGCAGCCGGTACAGCGGGCCGAGTGGTACGACCATCCGCCGGTACATACCGCGGAAGACGCTCGCGAGGTCGACGCTGAGCCGCTCCGCGCGCTCGTCCATGTACTCGCCGCGCAGCAGGCAGCGGGCGGCGATGCGGACGGCGACCCGGAAGGACTCCGAGGTGCAGTCGACGGTGGCACCGGGCTGCCAGCGTTCGGTCAGCGCATGGGCCTCCTCCTCCATGACCGGCCCGTAGTCGGGGATCGCGGAGAGGTTGAACGCGGGCTGGATGGTGCGGCGTTGGCGCCGGTGACGGGGGCCGTTGGCGGTGGCGACGCCCTCCTTGCCGAGCAGTCCTTCCAGGGACTCCCACAGCGGGCCGGCGATGATGAAGTCGGGGTTCAGGGCGAGCGCGCCGGTGAGCTCCGGGGTGGTGACGGCGTACACCTCCTTGGGGCCGAGCCTGAGGCGCACCACGTCGCCGTGGGCGCGCAGTCGGGACATGAAGGCCAGCGGGTCGCGGACCAGCCGCCAGCCGTGCCCGAGTATCGGCACCCCGCCGCCGGCCAGGGGCGGTACGCGCAGTTCGGTGTGTTCGGAAGCCTCCGCGGTCGCGGGCTTCACGGACTCGACGGTCATTTCTCACCTGCCGCTTCGTTGTTGACGTACGGGGGCGTGGACCGGTCGTCCCAGCTGTCGACCATGTAACGGCCGGATTCGTGGTGGAACCAGTAGACCGAGCTGAACCAGTTCCGCATATTGCCGACGCAGGCCGTGACGGCGGCGCCGAGTTCTTTTCCGCGCACGGTGCCGTCGTCGAGTTCGTCGGCGAACCGCAGTGCGGTCCGCTCGGCGACCAGGAATTCGCTGACGCATTCCTCGACGCGTCGCCTGACTTCCTCGACGGCCTGTTCCAGGCTCATTCCCTCATGGGTGACGAGACTGATTCCGAGATTGTGCACCTCGTCGCCCGCTATTTCCTTCGGCAGCGAGCAGAGGTCATTGTACCAGGCGGCGAATTCCTGGCTGAGCAGCGCCGGCCGGCGGTATGCCGGGTTTTCCCTCACGGCGTCCGGGAGTTCGGTTCCCGCGCTCGGTTCCAGCAGGTCCGTCCATATCCAGTGGGCGAAGGTGAGGCGCCGCAGGGCCAGGTATTCCTCGACCCCGGGAACGTATCCCGAGGTGCGGTTGCGGAACTCGCGGTCGTAGGCCTCGATCACCTCGTGGAAGTGCCGGGCGAACCGCCGGCTCCAGGTCGCCGGCAGGAACGTGTACAGCCGCGCGATGCTGTCCGCGAACCCCGCGACCAAGGTGTCCGGGTGGTGCAGATGGTGCAGGGGCGCGTCGAGGGCCGCGTGCAGCCGGAACCGCAGCCGCCGCCACTGGGCCGACCTGCCGTGCACGACGTCACGGTCGTGCCGGTCGTCCCAGACGAAGAACCAGGCGCTGTAGTCGCATATCGCCTGGATGACCTCGTCGGAGGCGCCCAGGTAGTACCCCGCCATGAGGTCGGTGTAGCAAAGACCATCGGCATATTCCCGCACCTTGTCCGCCGGCATCAGCCGCTTTTCCAGCAGCCAGAGGCGGGTCTTCTCCTGTAGCCGTGGCCAATACGGATGCAGTTGCCGGGGAAACTCGGCCTCGATCACCGGGAGGGCGAGTTGCGGTGGAACCGCGACCGCCGTCGGCGTCGATGTGGTGCTGTGTGAGAAAGCATGCACGAACAAACCCCTCTCAGCCGAGCCAGGTGCGCACGCCCCTCCCGCTGTGCCGGGCGTGCGCCGTTGCGTATCCCCGCAGTCCCCATTCAGCACCACAACTGACCGGTCTGGGAACGGATTTGCTTCACTCACTACCCCACAGTGCCGAGAATCTCCCCTTGCGTGACTGATTAAGGATCGCTAGGGGTGCACAAAGGATCGAATGTACGACGCACAGACGAGCGAGTCTGACCGAACATGACGAACGCCTGGTCGGGGCGGGCCCGACCAGGCGTCACAACTGTCCTGCAGCGTTCCCTGGGTATCAGTCGTTGGCGACCACGGGGTAGCGTGGCTCGTTCTCCGCCATCTGCCGCAGCGCGTCCTTGCGCTCGCGCTTGGAGAGCCGGTCGATGTACAGGTAGCCGTACAGGTGGTCGGTCTCGTGCTGCAAACACCGGGCGAAGTAGCCGGTGCCGCGCACCTTGATCGGGTTGCCCTTCTCGTCCTGCCCGGTGACCTCGGCGTAGTCGGGCCGGGCGAGCGGGGCGTAGGCGGTGGGCACCGACAGGCACCCCTCGTTGCTGTCGTCCAGCCGCCGCTTGTCGGCGGGCAGGTCGACCAGCTTCGGGTTGCACACCACACCGACGTGCCGGACGCCCTCGTCGTCCTGGCAGTCGTAGACGAAGACCTTCAGGTCGACACCGATCTGGTTGGCGGCGAGGCCGACGCCCTCGGCGGTCCGCTGGCTCGCGAACATGTCGGCGACGAGCTGGTCCAGCTCCGCCCCGAACTCGGTGACGTCCCTGCACTCCTTGTGCAGCACCGGGTTCCCGACGACGGTGATGGGCCGCGACGTCCCCCGCTCACGCCAGGCGTTCTCGCGCTCCTCGGTCCCCTCGGTGTCGACGACGAACCCCTCGTCATCCACGGGGAGCACGCCCGCGTGCTGCTGATCGGTGTCCTGCTGGGCCATGACCGCGGTAAGCCTTCCTAGGTAAAACGGGGTTGATGTTGCTGATACAGGGTACGTGGACGCGCCCCTTCAGGGGCGCGGGGAACTACGCGACAAGCCCCCACCGGCCCGCACCCGACGAACGGCGCTCAGCAGACCTCTTCCAAATCCCGCCAATCCCTGGAATCAGGGCTGTCCGCAACCCACCCGTCCAGCAACCCCCTCACCAGCGAAGCCGGCGCAGCCACCCCGCACTCCCGCTCCGGCACCCACAGCTGCCCGTCGGTCCGGTGCCCGAGCGGCCCCGGATGCCCCGGCTCACTGTGGTCGTGGGGATCGAGATGCACCCCGTCGCCCTCGTCCGACGGCATCCGCGACTCGGAGCACATCCGGCACAGCAACCGCACCGAGGACGACCAGTCCTCCGCCGCGAACCCGGCGTCCCCCGCCAGCTGCTCCAGCGCGTCCCGGTCCGCCTCCGTCGCCGCCTCCAGCAGCACCACCCAGGTCGGCACCGGCGACGGCGCCCACAGCTCGATCTCGTCGAAGACGGGGTACGCGTGCCCGGTCGCCGTGGTCCGCTCGCCGTGCGGCACCCCGTCGTGGAGCACGACCTCGCCCCAGCGCCGCCCGGACGAGGGAAGCGGAATGGACTGCACCTCGATCCGGGCGGGGTCAAGGCGCCGCCCCCACACCACCTCGGCCTCCCCCTCCGGGGACAGCCGTACGGCGGCACTGCCCAGGTCCATGCCGTCCGGCTCACCGGAGACGGTGGCGCCGCCCGGCACCCGCAGCCCGTACGCCTGCCAGGCCCGCCGGGCCAGCGGCCAGTCCTGCAGCGCGGTCGCCGCGATGCCCACGTTCCACCAGTCGGGCGCCCCGGTCTCCCGGTCGAGGAGGGCCACCGCCCGCAGCCCGGCCGCCCGCGCCTGCTCCCAGTCGTGCCGGAACTTGTGCAGCAGGGCGAGGTTGAACCAGGACTCCGACAGCCAGGGTTCCAGGTCGGCGGCGCGCGTCAGCAGCTCGCCCGCGTCCTCGTACCGGCCGTCGCCGATCAGCGTGAACGCGCGGTCGGTGGCCTGCCGCCAGGAGGCGGAGGGCCGGTGCCGTCCCTTGCCGAAGATCCTCACGATTCCCGCCTGCCAGTTCCAGTTCCGCACAGTGGGCTGGCTTGTGCCCCCGGACATCACCCTCTCCCTCGCATCCAACCACGTACGACGGGAGGGCCGCTCATTACCCATGGGTTACCCAGCCGCGCGCAAGGTCAGACAGTCTCTGGAGAGCACGCGGGCCAGGGACTCCACAACCTCCGGAGCGTAGTCCCCGGCGGTGGCCAGCCGTAACTCCTCCAGCGCCGTCAGCGGCCCGCCGGGCCCGGAATCCCGGGTCTTCTCCTCGTACGCGTTGACGGCCCGCACGATCCGCGCGGCGACCGGCTGCTCCCGGTACGGGTCGGCCTGCCGCTCCACGATCACGGCGACCGCCGCGTCCACCCCGGTCTGCCGTACGACGGCCCCGCCGAGCAGGGCTATCCGCCGCTGCTCCGCCACCGGCAGTCCGGCGGTGGCACCGGCGGGCACCGGGTCGACGAGGCTGAGCTGGCCGATGTCGTGCATGAGCGCCGCGTACCCCAGCACGGTGAGCTCCGTCGCGGACAGCCCCAGGTCCCGCCCGACGGCCTGGCTCAGCGTGGCGACCCGGCGGGCGTGCCCGGCGGGCGTGTACCCCGCTATCTCGGTGGCGCGGGCGAGGGAGGCGATGGTCTGCCGGTAGGTGGCCCGGACGGCCGCGTACCGGCGCAGGGACAGCTGGGTGAGGAGGAGGGGCAGGCAGAACACGGGCAGCGCCCACAGCCCGACGACGGCGACGGCCAGCGCCATCACGGCCCCGGTGGCGCAGACGGCGGACCCGATGCCGAGCAGCCCGCGCAGCTCGTCCCGCAGCAGCGGCCCGAACGGCCAGCCTGTCCTCGAGTGGGCCTGCGCGGCGGCGAGCACGGCGTCGCACAGCGCGGTGAGCACGAGGAGCGCGACGAGCAGCAGCGCGTACGCCGGTCCGCCCAACTGCTCCAACGCGCCCCTGCTGTAGAGGGGTTGGAAGCAGACGGCGGCGAAGCCGACGGTGAGGACGCGGCGGGTGAGGTGGTCGAGGGTGGGCCGCCGTCCGTCGGCTATGTGCGGGACGTTGCCGAGCAGCGAGGCCGCGCAGACGACGGTGACGACCTGGAAGGCCCCGTCGTGCGTTGCGGCCCCGGCATCGGCGCCGAGCAGGGCGTAGGCGAGCCCGCCGGCGGCCCCGAGCGGGGCGGCCTCCCGCACCTCGGCGCCGGTCCACCGGGCCCACTCCCCGATGCCGACGAGCACGCCGAAGGCGAGGGCGACGCCACGGTCGTCGAGGCCTTCCCAGAGGGTGCCGGCGAAACAGCCGAGGGCGAGCAGCAGGGCGGCGAGACGGATGCAGCCGAGCGCGGCGGGGCGGCGGGAGCGAAGGGCCGCCGCCGGAGCGGCGAAGCCGCTTGCGCTGCCGCTCGCGTTGCCGCTGCCCGCCGGTCCTTCCGGGGCGAACGCCGGAGCCCCGGACGTCACCGGGCACCTCGCCCGATGCTCTCGCGGTCCCCGCTCGGCGGGCCGGAGGCTGCCGGGTCGGCCGGGCCCACCGGGCCCACCGGGTCGGCCGGGTCCACCGGGTCCACCGGATCGGCCGGATCGGCCGGGTCCGCCGGCTGGACGTCGGCGGTGACCGCGGGGTGCCAGCCGTCTCTGGCCAGCGCCCGCGCCAGGGCGTCGACGATCCCCGCGTCGAAGTGCCGCCCCGCGCACCGCCGTAACTCCGCCACGGCGACCGCCACCGGTCTGGCCCGGCTGTAGGAGCGCGTCGACGTCATCGCGTCGAAGGCGTCGGCGACGGCCACCACGCGGGCGGACTCCGGGATCTGGCTGCCCGCCAGTCCGTAGGGGTAGCCGCTGCCGTCGATGCGCTCGTGGTGGTGGAGGATCGCCGCGCGGGCCTCCCCCAGGAAGGAGATCCCGCGCACCATCTCGTGGCCGTACTCGGGGTGCAGTTCGATGATCCGCCGTTCCTCCGGGGTCAGCGGCCCGTTCTTGCGGAGGAGCCGGGTGGGGACGCCCAGCTTTCCGACGTCGTGGAGGATGCCGGCGAAGCGGAGCACCTCCACCCGGTCGTCGTCCATGCCCAGTTCACGCGCGATCAGCACGGAGGCCTGTCCGACCCGCTCGCTGTGCCCGCGGGTGTACCCGTCCTTGATGTCGACGGCCTGGACGAGCGCGCGGATGGTGGCCTGGTGGGCGGCGCGCTCGCGGTGGTACTGGGCGAACACCCACCAGGACACGCACATCGGCAGCAGGACGAGCAGGGCGGCGACGGGACCGTAGGGGCTGCGCCAGAGCACGGCCATCATCAGCCCGGCCAGCCCGTGCACCCCGACCGGGGCGAGGGAGCGGGACAGCAGGCCGCGCCAGGCCCGGCGTACCGGAACCCTCCCCCGCTGCCCGAAAGGCGTGGCAGGTGCCCCCATGGCGACCGCGAGGATCCCGCCGTCCAGCAGGGCGAGAACCGCGCAGAAGGCCAGCACGGCGGCGCCGCAGGGCAGCAGCGCGTACGGGAAGTCGCAGCCCACCACCGAGTCCCGCCCGCCCAGCGCCCCGTGCACACGCCCCGCGCCCCACACGGCGAGCGCCAGCTCGGCGGCCCGCCAGGTCCTGCGCAGCGCCTGCGGGCGTTGCTCGGCACGTAAGAGCAGCGCACCCGGCAGCGCTACGAGCGCGGCGGCCGCCGGCGGCAGCAGGAAGGCACCGGCGAGCAGCACCGGGTAGAAGGTGCCACCGAGCCGGCGCCGTACGACGTGCTCGCAGGCCGCGTACAGCGCGGCGAGGAGGGCGACGGCCCACCAGGGCGTACACGGACCGGGCAGCGGCAGCAGACACAGCAGGGCGGCGAGGGCGACGCAGGTCACGTACGCGCGTACCCGTACCGGGACCGCCTCCATCTCGCCCCTCCCCCGACCATGCCTGTCCAGGCTCCGGAGCCTAGAGCGGGAATCGGCGGGTCCCGGGGCTTATGACCGGAGGATTAGCACGTTCGGGTGACGGGACACCGGGGCGGGACGATTCGGCGCCGCCTGCGGGCGGCGCCGCCGCGGTCAGCTCTCCGGCGTGACCTGTGCGGGCTGGGCGGCCCGGACAGCCGTGACGTCGCGGTCCGGGACGGCCTGGCCGGAGCGGATCAGGTCAAGCCTCCCCAGCACCTTGGCCCGCAGGTCGGTGGGCACGTCGTCATGCCCGCAGCACCGCTTGACCAGCTTCTTCACAGCCTCCTCCAGCCCGTACTTCTCCAGGCAGGGGGAGCACTCGTCGAAGTGCTGCTTGAACTTGACGCGATCGACGTCCGGCACCTCGCTGTCGAGGAACTCGTACAGATGATCGAGTACCTCACTGCAGTCCGTCTCGTGCGGCTCTCCGCAGCTCATGAGCCCGAGCCTTTCGCTTCGTTCGACTCTCCGGCGCCGGCCGGGACGAGCCCGCGCTCGCGCGCGTAGTCCTCCAGCATGCCGCGCAGTTGACGGCGGCCCCGGTGCAGCCGGGACATCACCGTACCGATGGGTGTCCCCATGATGTCCGCGATCTCCTTGTAGGCAAAGCCCTCTACGTCGGCGAGGTAGACGGCGATGCGGAATTCCTCGGGGATCGCCTGCAGCGCTTCCTTCACGTCCGAGTCGGGCAGGTGGTCGAGCGCCTGCGACTCCGCGGAACGCAGACCGGTCGACATGTGCGACTCGGCGCGGGCGAGCTGCCAGTCCTCGATCTCCTCGGCCGCGGAGCGCTGGGGTTCGCGCTGCTTCTTGCGGTACGAGTTGATGAAGGTGTTGGTGAGAATGCGGTACAGCCAGGCCTTGAGGTTGGTGCCCTCACGGAACTGGTGGAAGGACGCGTACGCCTTGGCGTACGTCTCCTGCACCAGGTCCTCGGCGTCGGCGGGGTTGCGCGTCATGCGCAGCGCGGCCGAGTACATCTGGTCGAGGAATTCGAGCGCGTCCCGCTCGAAGCGCGCGGTGCGCTCCGAGGTCGACTCCGCGCTGACGCCCTGGCCCTCGGGCAGCTCCGCCTGGCCGTTGTCGGTCCCTGCGTCGGTACCGGTGACCGGACCCACCTCCTCAAGATCCCGGGCAGGACCAAAGCCGATCCCACTCGTCTCGGAGGATAGAACACGACCCGTGCCTGCCGCCGCTCGAATAGGAGCGGTCTTGGCCGCGTGCAGCACCGTCCAGTCCAGGTCAGCGCTGCTGCTACGGCTCGGGCAGATGGTCGAACCCATGCGGCGGACTTCCTCTCCTTCGGCGTCGGCGCTGGTGTCCCAGCACTTCTGTCCGCCTCAACAGTGGTCCGTCGCGCAACATTCCCGGCCGTCACCCGAGTGCCGCGGTCCATGCGGCGACCGCGTCCGTGATGATGGTCACTGCCTGTTCCGGATCCATCTCCGCCCTTTTGGGCACCGCGAACCCGTGATCGGCGCCCGGCACCTCGACGAGTTCGTACTCCCCCTCCGGGAACTCGGCCGGCTTCCCGAACGGGTCGTTCCCGCCCTGCACGACGAGCGTGGGCACCCCGGCCCCGAGCAGTTCCCCGGCCCGCGACTTCTCCGGCTTCCCCGGCGGGTGCAGCGGAAAGCTCAGCGCCAGGACGCCGACCGCCCCCAGCTCCGTCGCCGTACGGCAGGCGACCCGGGCCCCGGCGCTGCGCCCGCCGGACACCACCGGCAGCCCCGGCGCGGCGAGCGCGGGCCACACCCCGCGCCAACCGACGTCGAGCGTCTTCGGTGCGGGCGCGACCTTCTTCCCGGCGACCCGCCAGGGCTGCTCGACGAGTGCGACGGTCACGCCGTGCTCCGGCAGGACCGCCGCGATCGCCTGCAGATCCCGCGCCTCGACGCCCCCGCCCGCCCCATGGCCTACGGCGAGCACGAGCCGCGCCTTGTCCGCCTCGTGCCAGGTGATGCGGGCGTTCCCCGCCTCCGTACCGACGATCTTCGACGTAGTCACGCCAGAAGGTTAGAAGAGTGTGCCCTCCTCGGGCCCCTCCAGCTCCTTCAGCAGCTCCGGGCTGTTGTTGCGGACGTTGCTGACCGCCGTGGAGACCGGGTAGGCCCGCATCAGGCCCTCCGGCGGCGGGGCCAGCAGCGAGCGCAGGTCCTCGACGTCCGTCCGGGCCGGGTCGAGCCAGGCGTCCCACCGGTCGGGCGTCAGCATCAGCGGCATCCGGGGATGGATGTCGTGCAGCGACCGCGGCCCCTCGGCGGGCGCCACGGCCAGCGGCGAGGTCTCCGCCTCCGTGGTGATCACCGAGCACGTCACCCACCAGGCCAGCGGATGCTCGTCGGGCAGCGTCCGGTCCCGCCAGAACTCGTACAGCCCGGCCATCGCGAACACCGAGCCGTCGGCGGGGAGCACGAAGTACGGCTGCTTGCGCGGCCGCTTCTTCTTCCCCTCGACCTCCAGGTCCCGCTCCTCCGGGGCGGTGACCCACTCGTAGTAGCCGTCGGCGGGCAGGATGCAGCGGCGGGCGGCGAAGGCACGGCGGTACGACGGCTTCTCGTGCACGGTCTCGGCCCGCGCGTTGATCATCCGGGCGCCGCCCTCGGGCGTCTTGGCCCAGGAGGGCACGAGCCCCCACTTCAGCTTGCGCAGCTGGCGAACCGGACGGGGGTCGTCGGCGTCTTTCACCGGACGGTCGAGGACGGCGTAGACCTCCTTGGTCGGAGCCACGTTGTAGTCGGGCTCCAGGGTCTCCTCGGGCTCCCACTTCTCTATTTCAAAGATTCCTGCGAGATCCTCGGGCCCACGACTCGATGCATACCGTCCGCACATACGTGCAACACTGCCAGGCCCGCCCGCCGCCCGACCACCACCCGCCGGCGACGGACACCTTTTCGACAGAGCAGAGGGAGTAACCGCCAGACCATGGACAGCACCGCCGCCCTCGCGCTGCCCGACCTCTGGGACCGTCTGACGGGCACCCAGTCCGATCCCGATCTGTGGGTGGTGCTCGCGACCCTGGCCGCCGCGCTCGCGGTGGTCGTCCCGCACAACCTGTGGCGGATATCCCGCAACGCCATCACCATCGCCCACGAGGGCGGCCACGGCCTGACCGCCCTGCTCACCGGCCGCCGGCTGACCGGCATCCGGCTGCACTCCGACACCAGCGGCCTCACGCTCAGCCGGGGCAAGCCGCACGGCATCGGCATGATCCTCACGGCGGCGGCCGGCTACACGGCTCCCCCGCTGCTGGGCCTCGGCGGCGCGGCCCTCCTCGGCGCCGGCCGCATCACCCTTCTGCTCTGGCTGGCCACGGCCCTGCTCGTCGTGATGCTGGTGATGATCCGCAACGCGTACGGCGTCCTGACGGTGTTCCTGACCGGCGGCACGTTCCTGCTGGTGTCCTGGCTGGCCGGACCGCAGGTGCAGGCGGCGTTCGCGTACGCCGTCGTGTGGTTCCTGCTGCTCGGCGGAGTCCGCCCGGCCTTCGAACTCCAGGCGAAGCGCTCCCGGGGCGGCGCGGGCGACTCGGACGCGGACCAATTGTCGAGACTGACCCATCTCCCGGCGGGCGTATGGCTGTTCCTGTTCCACACGGTGTCACTGTGCTCCCTGATCGGCGGGGGGCGCTGGCTGCTGGAGGTATGACGCGCTCCGAAGGGACAGGCGTCAGGGGCGCGGGGCTGTGTCCGATGTGCGGCTCCGCCGCGCGGGCGCGACCAGTCCCCACGGCGCCGCACCCGCCCACCGGCCTCTCCGCGAAGCGGCGCCGCGCCCGCCCACCGGGCCGCCCGCCCACCGGCTGATACCTCCCCCTGCCACTAAAGTGACCCCATGGCCGCAAACCCCACCGCACCAACCGCCCTCTGGCCCGCCCCCCACGCGCGCGGAGCCGTCGACGCGACGGTTCACGTGCCCGGGTCCAAGTCGGTCACCAACCGCGCCCTCGTCCTCGCCGCCCTCGCCTCCGAACCCGGCTGGCTGCGCCGACCCCTCCGTTCCCGCGACACCCTGCTGATGGCCGGCGCCCTGCGCGCGATGGGCGTCGGCATCGACGAGGGCGTCGGCCCCGACGGCTCCGGCGAGGCCTGGCGGGTGCTCCCCGCAGGTTTCCGCGGCCCCGCCACCGTCGACGTCGGCAACGCCGGCACCGTGATGCGGTTCCTCCCGCCCGTCGCCACCCTCGCCGCAGGCGACATCCGCTTCGACGGCGACCCCCGTTCGTACGAGCGCCCCCTGCACGGTGTGATCGACGCCCTGCGCGTCCTCGGCGCCCGCATCGACGACGACGGCCGCGGCGCGCTCCCCCTCACCGTCCACGGCAGCGGTGCCCTGGACGGCGGCACGGTGGCCGTCGACGCCTCCTCGTCCTCCCAGTTCGTGTCGGCCCTCCTCCTGTCCGGCCCGCGCTTCAACCAGGGCGTGGAGGTCCGCCACACCGGGGCGACCCTCCCCTCCCTTCCGCACATCCGCATGACGGTGGACATGCTGCGCGCGGTCGGCGCCCAGGTGGACACCCCGGAGTCGGGCGGCGAGCCGAACGTCTGGCGGGTGACGCCCGGCGCCCTGCTGGGCCGCGACCTGACCGTCGAGCCGGACCTGTCGAACGCCCAGCCCTTCCTCGCCGCGGCCCTGGTGACGGGCGGCCGGGTCGTGATCCCGGACTGGCCGTCCCGGACGACCCAGCCGGGTGACCGGCTGCGCGAGATCTTCACCGAGATGGGCGGTTCCTGCGAACTGACCGAGTACGGCCTGGAGTTCACCGGTTCCGGCCGGATCCACGGCATCGATGTCGACCTGGGTGACGTCGGCGAGCTGACCCCCGGCATCGCGGCGGTCGCCGCCCTCGCGGACACCCCCTCCACCCTGCGCGGGGTCGCCCACCTGCGGCTGCACGAGACGGACCGGCTGGCCGCGCTCACCAAGGAGATCAACGAGCTCGGCGGCGACGTCACGGAGACCGCCGACGGCCTGCGCATCCGCCCGCGCCCACTGCACGGCGGCGTCTTCCACACCTATGACGACCACCGCATGGCGACGGCCGGCGCGATCATCGGCCTCGCCGTGGCCGACGTACAGATCGAGAACGTGGCGACGACGGCGAAAACCCTGCCGGACTTCCCCGACCTGTGGACCGGGATGCTCGAGAGCGACGGGGCGTAGGGGCGTACGACATGCGCCGCTACGGCAAGCACACCGACGAGGACGACATCCGCGCCCGCCCCAACCGCAAGGGCAACCGGCCGCGGACCAACATCCGCCCCAAGCACGAGGACGCGGCCGAGGGGATGGTCCTCACCGTCGACCGGGGGCGGCTGACCTGTCTGGTCGAGGACCGGACGATCCTGGCGATGAAGGCCCGCGAGCTGGGCCGCAAGGCGGCGGTGGTCGGTGACCGGGTGGCCCTGGTCGGCGACCTGTCCGGCAAGAAGGACACCCTCGCCCGGATCGTGCGCATCGAGGGCCGCTCGTCCGTGCTCCGGCGCACCGCCGATGACGACGACCCGTTCGAGCGCGTGGTCGTCGCCAACGCCGACCAGCTGGCCATCGTCACCGCCCTGGCCGACCCCGAGCCCCGCCCCCGCCTGATCGACCGCTGCCTGGTGGCGGCCTACGACGGCGGTCTCACCCCCCTGCTGGTCATGACCAAGTCGGACCTGGCCCCGCCGGACAAGCTTCTGGAGCTGTACGGCGACCTGGAGATCCCGTACGTGGTCACGAGCCGCGAGGAGCTGGCGGCGGGGGAGGCGGTCCGCCGGGTCCAGGACCATCTCGACGGCAAGATCACGGCGTTCGTCGGCCACTCGGGCGTCGGCAAGACCACGCTGGTGAACGCACTGGTCGCGGCGGACCGCCGGCGTACGACCGGTCACGTCAACGCGGTGACCGGCCGCGGCCGCCACACCACGACGTCGGCCCTGGCCCTCCCGCTCCCCGACGACAAGGGCTGGGTCGTCGACACCCCGGGCGTCCGCTCCTTCGGGCTGGCCCACATCGACCCGTCCCGCGTGATCCACGCCTTCCCCGACCTGGAGCCCGGCACCGCGAACTGCCCGCGCGCGTGCAGCCACGACGAGCCGGACTGCGCGCTGGACGAGTGGGTCGCCGAGGGCCACGCGGACCCGGCCCGCCTCTACTCGCTGCGGCGGCTGCTGGCGACCCGGGACCGCAAGGAGGGCGACTGACCACCGGGGTGTTTGTCATGACCGGAGTTCGGTAAGTGCATAATCGCACCGAGCTGGACATACGGGAGGACAGCACATGGCGTGGCTGCTGGTGATCGTGGCCGGGATCCTGGAGACCGGCTTCGCCGTGTGCCTCAAGCTCTCCCACGGCTTCACGCGACTATGGCCGACGATAGCCTTCGCGTCCTTCGCCCTGGGCAGCTTCGGCCTGCTGACCCTGTCCCTGAAGAAGCTGGACGTGGGCCCGGCCTACGCGGTCTGGACCGGAATCGGCGCGGCGGGCACGGCGATCTACGGCATGGTCTTCCTCGGCGACCTGGTCTCCACCCTGAAGATCATCTCCATCAGCCTGGTGATCGCGGGCGTGATCGGCCTTCAGCTGTCGGGCTCCGCCCACTGAAACGCGCCCCGAGGGGGCGCTGGGGGTACCCCCGGCCGAAGGCTGGGGGAGGAACTGCGCGACCCGCCACCACCCGCCCGCGGATACCCACGACCCGCACCACCCCTGTCTCCTTCACACCGGCTGCCGATAAAGCGCCCCGCGCACCAGCTCCGCCACCCCACCCTCCCCCGGCGGCGCCGCGACACACGACAACGCGAGCCGCACCACCAGCTCGCACGACCGGGCCAGCTCACCGTTCCCCCTCACGGCCCCCGCCCCGGAAAGCACCGTCACCGCCCGATCCCGCACGATCTGCACGAAGTCCCCGGGAGAAGGCAACGGCCCGTCCGCCCTCCGCTGCGCCGGCACCGCCGAGGAGGACGGCACCGCGGACAACGTCGGCGACGGCAAGCGCTCGCTCCAGCACCCCGTGAGCATCGCCCGCACCAGCACGTTGTCCCGAGCCGCCACCGCCATCCACTCGGCCGTCGCCGTAAGGCGCTCCCGCACCTCGGCATGGCTCGCCAACGCCCGCTCCACCCCGGCGAGATAGCCGTCGGCCTCCCTGCGCACCAGCGCCCGCGCCAGGCCTTCCTTGCTGCCGAACTCGTTGTACAGCGTCTGCCGGGACACCCCGGCCGCCGCGGCCACGTCGACCATCCGCACGGCAGCCCACGGCCGACGCGCGAGCGCCGCGTACGCGGCGTCCAGAAGGGATTCCCGGGCTGCAGGCATCATCGCCTCCCTGGGGCGAGCGACTCTGCGCCCAGATTTGACGCGCACGAATCGACTGTCAAGGGTTCGCGAAGGCACTGGGGGGCGCCCTTCGGCCAACACGCGCGGGCGTGCCACGGGCGTACCGCAGAGCAACGGAGGTCACCGCCCGATCACTTGCCGGCATCGCCCGGCCTCCCCTTGTAGCCCCGCCCCCACCCCTGCAGATACCGTTCGTCACATGCCGGACTACCACGATGACCTGCGTCTCGCCCACGTGCTCGCGGACGCGGCCGACGCCGTGACCATGGCCCGCTTCAAGGCTCTCGATCTCAAGGTCGAGACGAAACCGGACATGACCCCGGTGAGCGAGGCGGACAAGGCCGCCGAGGAGCTGATCCGCGGGCAGTTGCAGCGCGCCCGCCCGCGGGACGCGATCCTCGGCGAGGAGTACGGCATCGAGGGCACCGGCCCGCGCCGCTGGGTGGTCGACCCGATCGACGGCACCAAGAACTACGTACGCGGCGTCCCGGTCTGGGCGACCCTGATCTCCCTGACGGAGGCGGCCGAGGGCGGCTACCAGCCGGTCGTCGGCCTGGTCTCGGCCCCCGCGCTCGGCCGCCGCTGGTGGGCCGCGAAGGGCCACGGCGCCTTCACCGGCCGCAGCCTGTCCTCGGCGACCCGCCTGCACGTCTCCAAGGTCTCGAAACTGGCCGATGCGTCCTTCGCGTACTCCTCGCTCAGCGGCTGGGAGGAGCGCGGGCAGCTGAACGGCTTCCTGGACCTCACCCGCGAGGTGTGGCGCACGCGCGCGTACGGCGACTTCTGGCCGTACATGATGGTCGCCGAAGGGTCCGTGGACATCTGCGCCGAGCCGGAGCTGTCCCTGTGGGACATGGCGGCCAACGCGATCGTGGTGACGGAGGCCGGCGGCACCTTCACCGGTCTCGACGGCCGTCCGGGCCCGCACAGCGGCAACGCGGCCGCGTCCAACGGCCTGCTCCACGACGAGCTGCTGTCGTACCTCACCCAGCGTTACTGAAACGGTCTTCTGAGGCACAACGGGCCCGAACAGACTCACAGCCACCCTCACATATGAGCGCGTGCGCCCTCAATTGGCTGCACGCACCCCCTTGTTGACCCCTGCTTTACCTGCCACCCTGAGAGAACCCTCACTTGTGCATTTGTGAATCGCTGAACTATCCCGGCGATTTCCCTAGGAGGTGGCACTTTCATGCTCGTCCGTGACGCCATGAGCACGGTGGTCCTCACCGTCGGCCCCGCCCACACCCTCCGCCAGGCAGCCGCCCTGATGTCCGCGCGCCGCGTGGGCGCGGCGATCGTCCACGACCCGGACGCAGGCGGCATCGGGATCCTCACCGAACGCGACATCCTCAACTCCGTGGGCCTCGGCCAGAACCCGGACACGGAGCCCATCCACGCCCACACCACCAACGACGTCGTGTTCGCCACCCCGACCTGGACGCTGGAGGAGGCGGCCCGGGCGATGGCCCACGGCGGCTTCCGTCATCTGATCGTCCTGGACGGCGGCGAACCGGCCGGCATCGTCTCGGTCCGCGACATCATCCGCTGCTGGGCCCCGGCCCGCGCGCCGGAACCCGTCTAGCGTCTCCGGACAAGCCGAACGGGCCGGACCCCGACCTCCCGGGGATCCGGCCCGCCCACCCACGACAAGCGGTCCGGTACGGGTACTGGACGGTCAGCCACGGAGGGCCTGGACTGCGGGCCTCCAGCCGCTTGCCGAAGTCTTCGTCGGCCTAACGGAAGGTGCCGATCGCGCGCTCGGCGATGTCGTCGCGCGACACCCTGGCGATGAAGCCGGCCAGGTTCTCGATCAGCCGCTCCTGCTCGGCCACCGGCGCGCCCGCCTCCGCGGTCAGCGGCCCCTGCGCCACACCTGTCTCCTGCGCCATACCCACTATTCCTGTCGCTTTGCCGGCCCCGAACTCGATCCCACGTTGGACTAAGTCCAAGTCGAGCAGGGTTCCAAAGTCACACCTGTTCGGAAAAGGGGGCCCCTGCTGTTAGGCTGAATGCCATGAGTGACCTTCTGGAACGGCTGCGTGGACGCGGATGGCGGATGACCGCGCAGCGACGCGTCGTGGCCGAGGTACTCGACGGCGAGCACGTCCATCTGACGGCCGACGAGGTCCACGCCAGGGCCGTCGTCAAGCTGCCCGAGATCTCCCGGGCGACCGTCTACAACACGCTGGGTGAGCTGGTCTCGCTCGGCGAGGTCCTCGAGGTCTCGACGGACAAGCGCGCCAAGCGGTACGACCCGAACGCGCACCGGCCGCACCATCACCTGGTCTGCGCCCGCTGCGGCTCGATCCGCGACGTCCACCCGACCGGCAACCCGATGGCCGACCTGCCCACCTCGGAGCGGTTCGGCTTCACGGTCTCCGACGTCGAGGTGACGTACCGCGGCCTCTGCCCGGACTGCGCGGCGGCCGTCTGACGAACGAACGTTCCCGTAGGCCCCGGCACTCTTGATGAGTGCCGGGGCCTACGTCTTGCCCTGCGGGCTTCCGGGACACCCGGACGCAAACACCGAGGGCCGGAGTCCGTTTTCCGGACTCCGGCCCTCGGCCTTCAGTAGCGGGGACAGGATTTGAACCTGCGACCTCTGGGTTATGAGCCCAGCGAGCTACCGAGCTGCTCCACCCCGCGTCGATGAACGCAACATTACGTGAGGGACGCGCGCAGAAGCAAATCAATACCGATCAGCCGCCCTGACCTGCGGAAACGCATCGGCCTACGCCGACAGCTCCTCCCGCAGGGCGTCCCGGAGCCGTCCCGCCCGCTCGGTCACCTCCGCAGGACCCAGCGCCACCGCCCGGTCGGCCCACCGCTGTCCCACCGCCAGCTCGCCCCGACGCGCGTAGACCAGGGCGAGCCGCAACGCCGCCCGTCCGTGCCCCGCGTCGGCGGCCCGCTCCCACCACACGGCCGCCTCCGGCTCGCTGCCCTCCCGGGCCAGCAGCAGCCCGAGATTGAACGCGCCGTTGCGCGACCCGGCCTCGGCCGCCGTCCGGTACCAGCGCGCCGCCTCCACCACGTCGCCGCGTGCGGCGGCCAGCATCCCGACCCGCACCTGGGCGCGCCGGTGCCCCTGCGTGGCGGCCCGCTCGTACCACTCCTCGCACTCGGTCTTCACGTTCAGGGACGACTCCCCGAGCTCGTGCTCGGACACCGCCGGCCGGCGCGCGTCCAGCACGGCGGCGAGCCGGTAGGCGGCCTCGGCACTGCCTCCGCCCGCCGCGCACCGCAGATGGCGCTCGGCGGCCGCCTCGTCGCCCTCCCGGAGGCGTGCGATGCCCACCTGCAGAGCCGCCTCCGTGTGCCCGGCGGCGGCCGCCTGCTCGTAGCAGCGCAGCGCGACCCGGTCCTCGCCACGTCCGGCGTAGAGGATCCCGAGGTTGAAGGCGGCGTCCACGCTCCCCGCCTCCGCGGCCTTGGAGAACCACGGCTCGGCGCCGCTCGTGTCGCCGACCTGGAGCAGCAGGATGGCGAGCGCGTTCGCGGCCTCGCGGTGCCCGGCGTACGCGGCCCGCCGGTACCACTGCTCGGCCTGCGCGGTCCGCCCCTGCTCGGCGCAGAGCAGCCCGAGGTTGTACGCCCCGTTGTCGTCACCGGCGTCCATCGCCGCCCGGTACCAGCGCTCGGCGGTCTGCGTCTCGCCGCGCTCGGCGTGCAGCGCGCCGAGCGCGTTGGCCGCGTTGCCGTCGCCGTCCTGCGCGGCCCGCAGCCACCACACGGCGGCGCTCTCGGTGTCACCGGCGTCGCGCAGCAGGAAGCCCAGCGCGCAGGCGGCCCGGGCCTCGCCGTCCTTGGCGGAGGTCAGGTACCAGCGCCCGGCCTCCTTGAGCTCGCCGCGCTTCTCCAGGATCGCGCCGAGGTGCAGCGCGGCCCGCCGGTGGCCACGGGCGGCGGCCTGCCGGTACCACTGCTCGGCCTCGTCGGCGTCCGGGGCCGACCCGGCCGAGCTCTCCGTGTCGACACCGTTGCCGGACCCGGTCTCGCCCTCGCTCACGGCCGCTCTGCGGTCGAGCGCGCGCGCCAGCCGGTACGCCGCCTCGCGGTGCCCCCGCTCGGCCGCGGCCCGCATCCACTGTCCGGCGTCCGTGTCCCCCCGGTGCTCCAGCAGGTCGGCCAGTGCGTAGGCGCCCAGCGCGTGGCCCTGTTCGGCGGACTGGCGCAGCCAGTACTCGGCCGCGGGTTCGTCGCCGCGTTCGCGGTGGTGGCGGCCCAGCGCGTGGGCGGCGGCCGCGGATCCGGCGACGGCGGCGATCCGCCACCAGCCGGCGGCCTCCTCGGGGTAGCCGCGCTGGTGCAGCAGGACACCGAGGTTGTTGGCGGCGGCCCGGTCACCGGCGGCGGTGGCCGCGCGCAGCCGCGGCTCGGCTCCGTCGAGGTCGCCACGGCGCAGCAGCATGGCACCGAGCACACTCATCGACTCGACGTCACCGGCCTCGGCCTGGAGCCGGTGACGTGCCTCCTCAGCGGCCTCGGCGGCCTCGTCGCGGGTCGGCTCCTCGCCCGAAGGCTGCACAAATCGCCCTGTCTCGAACAGAGTTGCCTTGTCCCCCATAACGTTCATCGTCGCACCACCTGCAACCTGGGTACACCACGTATACCGCAGACCGTGAGGTCACTTCAGCGTTTTGTCGACATGCCCACAGAACGACAAGTCAAACACATCCCTGCCAACTCCCCACAGCGGCACGGCGGCCCGGTCCATCGGTACATGCGTTCGCCGCCCGTCCGGACACCGCGGGCGGTCCGGCCATCCGTCCGCCCACACACGCGAAGGCCCGGATCCAAAGAGGATCCGGGCCTTCGACTTCAGTAGCGGGGACAGGATTTGAACCTGCGACCTCTGGGTTATGAGCCCAGCGAGCTACCGAGCTGCTCCACCCCGCGCCGTTGTGTTGAAACCGTATCACGGCGCGGGCGGGCTTGATCACCAGCTTGGCGTCATCCGCTCGGGCTGGAGCTCCCGCTGGGACTCGGACTGCCGCTCGCACTCGGGCTCGGACTCGGGCTGCTGCTCGCCGTCGCGCCGCCGCCGCTGGTCCTGCCGGCCTTGGACTGCGCCTCCTCGGCCCGCTTGAGCGCGTCCTGCAGCTCGTCCTGCGCCTTGCCGTACGCCGTCCAGTCGCCCTTCTTCAGAGCCTCCTGGCCCGCCTCGAAGGCCTTCTGGGCATCGTCCAGCGCCTCCTGGACGGTGGGGTTGCCGGACGACGTCGGCGGCGAGGTCGTCCCGGTGTCCGAGGACCCCGTGTCCGAACTGGTCGTCCCGAACACCTTGTTCAGCGCCTCGTCGAGGGTGTTCTCGAAGGCGGTCCTGCCCTCGTAGGTCACCAGCACCTTGCGCAGGAACGGGTACTTGACCCCGGCACCGCGTACGTAGACCGGTTCCGCGTACAGCAGGCCCCCGTCCAGTGGCACGGTCAGCAGATTGCCGTACTCGACGTCGGAGTCCCCGCCCTTGAGGAGTTTGATGGCGGCGGCGATGTCCTGTTCGGAGTTGAACTTGCCCTGGACCTGTTTGGGTCCGTCGACGGTCGTACTGGTCGGCAGTCTCAGGATCCTGATCTTGCCGTAGTCCTTGGAACCGGCCTCGGAGTCGACCGACATGAACGCACTGAGGTTGTCCCGGCCGTTGGGCGTGAACGTCGTCGACAGCGAGAACGCCTGCGCGCTCTGGTCGGGCATCTTCATGCTCAGGTAGTACGGCGGCACCGCGTCGCCCGAGTTGTTGGTCGGGTCGTCGGGCACCTGCCACACCTCGCTGCCGGTCAGGAACGTCTGGGCGTCCGTCACGTGGTAGCGGGTGAGCAACTCGCGCTGCACCTTGAACAGGTCCTGCGGGTACCGGAGATGGTCCATCAGGTCCTGCGAGATGGCGCTCCTCGGCTGCACCGTGCCGGGGAAGGCCTTCATCCAGGTCTTCAGCACCGGGTCCTCGGTGTCCCACTGATAGAGCTTGACCTCGCCGGTGTACGCGTCGACGGTCGCCTTCACCGAGTTGCGGATGTAGTTGACCTGGTTCTGCTGGGCGACCACGGCGCGGGAGTTGTTGGTCGCGGTCAGCGAGTCGGCCGTCGTGTCACCGAGGGTCGTACGGGAGGCGTAGGGATAGCCGTTCGACGTCGTGTAGGCGTCGACGATCCACTGGATGCGGCCCTTCACCACGGCCGGGTAGGCGTCGCCGTCGATGGTCAGCCAGGGGGCGACCGCCTCGACGCGCTCCTTGGGCGTGCGGTTGTACAGGATCCGCGAGCCCTTGCCGATCGCGCCGGAGTAGAGGATCTGCGGCTCGTTGAACGCCACCGCGTACGCGGCCCGGTTGATCGGGCTGGAGAGGCTGACCCCGCTCTTGCCCTGGTAGCTGGTGGTCTCCTCCCCGCTGTTGTCGGAGTAGTCGATCTCCTTCTGGGGACCGCCGACGATCGAGTACGTGGTCGTCTTCTCGCCGTAGTAGACGCGCTGCTGGTACGTGCCCAGGTCGCCCGAGGACGGCAGGTCGGACTCGGTGAAGACCGGCTGGCCCTGGTTGTCGGCCTCGGTGCCCTTGGCGGCGACCACGCCGTAGCCGTGGGTGTAGCGGAAGTGGTCGTTGATCCAGTTGTTCTTCGGGATGCCGGCCAGGTTCAGCTCGCGCAGCCCGATGACGGTGTCCTGGGCCTTGCCGTCCTTGGTGTAGCGGTCAACGTCCAGATTGGTCGGGAAAGCGTAGTAGTTCCGCATCTGCTGGAGCTGCTGGAACGTGGGCGACACGATGTTCGGGTCCATGATCCGGATGCTCGCCGTGGAGTCGACGTCGTCGCGGAGCTTGGTCTTGTCCGTGGCGGTGCTCTTGCCCGTGTACTCGGTGACCTGGGTGTCGTCGATGCCGTACGCCTCGCGGGTCGCCTTGAGGTTCTTCTGGACGTACGGGGCTTCCTTGGCCTGCTCGTTGGGCTGGACCTGGAACTTCTGGACGATCGCCGGGTAGAGGCCGCCGATGAGGATCGCGGACAGGACCATCAGGCCGAAGCCGATGACGGGCAGCTGCCAGGTGCGCCGCCACAGGGTGGCGAAGAACAGCAGGGCGCAGATGACCGCGATGCAGAACAGGATCGTCTTGGCCGGCAGATACGCGTTCGCGTCGACGTATCTCAGGCCGGTCCAGTTGTCGGTGGCCTTGAAGTCGCTGGACTTCACCGCCAGTCCGTACCGGTCGAGCCAGTAGGCGACCGCCTTGAGGGCGACGAAGATGCCGAGCAGCACCGAGAGGTGGCCGGTCGCGGCACCGGTGGCGCGCGCGCCGGGGCTGGTGACGCGCAGCCCGCCGTACAGGTAGTGGGTGAGCGCGGCGGCGATCAGGGAGAGGATCGCGGTGGCGAAGCCGAAGCCCAGCAGGAAGCGGTACCAGGGCAGGTCGAAGGCGTAGAAGGAGACGTCGAGGTGGAACTGCGGGTCCTTCTGGTGGAAGGGCACGCCGTTGACCCACATCAGCCAGGTGCGCCACTGGCCGGCCGCGGACGCGCCGGCGATCAGTCCGACCAGCGCCGTGACCGCGAGCAGCAGCCACTTCTTGTACGGCGCGATGCCCATCCGGTAGCGGTCGAGGCTCTGCTGCTCCATGGACATGGCGCTCAGCGGGGGGCGCAGCCGGTGCGCCAGCCAGATGTTGAAGCCCACGGCGGCGGCCATCAGCAGACCGAAGACGAAGAACAGCCCGATCTTGGTCCACAGGGTGGTGGTGAACACCGAGGAGTAGTGCACCGACCGGTACCAGAGCCAGTCCGTCCAGAATCCCGCGAACATGGTGAACGCCATACCGAGCACGGCAAGGATGCCCAGTGTCAGGAGCAGGGTCCGGACCCGCCGGGACGGACGTCCGGTCGCTCTGATCCGTGGCCCCGTCGGGCCTCCGCCGCGGTCCGGCATCTGGAAAGCCAAGGTGCGCACCTCGAAGTTCGCTGTTTGATCCGCTGTTGATCCGCTGTTGTTGCGTCAGGCCCTCTTGTTCGCGGGCCGGACATGTCCCCCGTGATCGCGGGGCCACACCTATGCAACTTACTCACGGCTTACTCGGTTCCCGGTTCCGGCCATGAACGAGGCAGGATTGTGACCATGTCCAACACTCCCATGGCAGCGAACCCGCTCACCCGGGCCGTGCTCGAGATCGACGAGTACACCTCCGGCCTCGGCTGGGACCAGCCCGCTCGCCTCTTCGCCCTCGTCGACACCGCACGGCTGCGGACCCAGGAACCGGCTCTCGCCGCCCAGCTCGGTCTGGAGGACGAGCCCGCGACCACCGGTCTCACCCCGATCGAGCAGGACGAAGTGCCAACGGACAAGGCGCTGGACGAGTTCCTGGGCACCATCGCCTGGCCGGACGCGGTGGTCGGCTGCGCGCTCACGGTGGAGCGGCTGATGCTGCCGCCGTCCGCCGAGTCCCAGGTCCCCGAGGGGCTGAGCGAGGCCAGGCTGGCCAAGTGGGTGGCGAGCCATCCCGACCGTCAGGAGGTCCGGATGACGGTCGCCGTGCTGCGCGACGGCAGCCGCGACTCGGCGGTACGGCTGCGCGAGAAGGACTCGCCGACGGAGGTCCTCACCGGCCCCGACCTGGTGCCGGGCCTGGCGGACGCGCTGAAGGCGACGTTCGAGGACTGAGACCGCCTCGTCCGCGGCCGACGGCCGCGGACGTCACACCGGACGGCTCACCGGAAGGCGCACCGGACGGCACCGGGGGCGCCCCTCGTCAGGAAGGGCGCCCCCGGCCGTGTACGCCGTCTCAGCCCTTGGTGGTGCACTTCGGCAGGGCGCCGGTGTCTCCGCTGCGGATGTCCTTGAGGGCGCCGAGGGCGTCGTCGATGGTCTTCACCTTGACGAGGGTGAGCCCGCTCGGGGTGCCCTTGGCCGCCTCGGCGCAGTTGTCGGCCGGGGTCAGGAAGTACTGGGCGCCCTTGCTGCGCGCGCCGATGGTCTTCATCGAGATGCCGCCGATCGGGCCGACCGTGCCGTCGTCGTCGATCGTGCCGGTGCCGGCGACGAACTTGCCGCCGGTGAGGCTGCCCGGGGTGAGCTTGTCGTAGATCCCGAGCGAGAACATCAGCCCCGCGCTCGGTCCGCCGACATCGGCGAGCTTGATGTCGATGGAGAACGGGAACGTGTGATCGGTCCCGGCGGAGATCCCGACGATGGCGCGCTTCTCGCCGCTGTCGTCGGAGGTGGTCGTGGTGACGGTGACCTTCTCCGTCTTGGTGGCCGTCTTGTTCGCCTTCTCGGCGGCGGCCTGCTCCTTGGCGGGCACCACGGTGAAGACGACGTCCTGGCCGGGCTTGTGCTTGGTCACCAGGGTGGCGACGTCGGTCGGCTGCTTGACCACCGTGCCGTCGACGGCCTTGATCACGTCACCGGCGTGCAGCTTGCCCTCGGCCGGCGAACCCTTGAGGACCGTGGAGACGATCACCCAGGACTTCACCGGGACGCCCAGCTCCTTCAGGGCGGCGACCTTCGCGCTCTCCTGGGACTGGCTGAACTCCTCGGCGTTCTCCTGGGTGGACTGCTGCTCCGTCTTTCCGTCCGGGTAGAGCGTGTCGTGCGGCACGACCTTGGTGTCGTGCGAGAGCCACCCGTAGACGGCCTCGACGAGGTTCATCTTGTAGTCGGCACTGGTGACCCTCACCGTGGTCATGTTCAGATGCCCGGAGGTCGCATAGGTCTTGTGACCGGAGATCTGCAGCACCGGCTCGCCGTCGTGGTCCCCGAGCGTGTTCACGGTCGGGCCGGGAGACATCTCCGAGTACGGAACGTTGATGAGCACTCCGGCGCACAGGAGCGCGATCAGCATCAGAGTGGAGGCGAGCATCGTCGCGGTGCGGCGTGGCATGCGAAGACAGTACGGGACGGGTCTGTCAGCGCACCGTCAGGGCCACCTGTCGCACCCGTCTCAGCTGCCCGAGCGGGACTTCTCCATGGCCTCGCGGAAGCGTGCGTACCCGTCGAGTTCCGGCCCGTCGCTGCGCGCTCTCCTGGTCCGGTTGGCCCAGCTGCCCCACAGACCGGCACCGACCGCCGCCACAAGCGGAATCACCAACCAGACGAGCGCCGCCATGCCGACCTCCCAACCCCATGAGCGTCCGCGACTGACTGATCAGCAGATTAATCACCCGCACTGACAACGCTCACGCGAGGGGTACGGTTACGCAAGCGGAGGCCGGACAGGGCGCCTTCAGCAGGCCCCGACCCATTCCTCCGTCCCATCCGAGAACTTCTGGTGCTTCCAGATGGGCACCTCGTGCTTGAGGTCGTCGATCAGCTTTCGACAAGCTTCAAAGGCGTCCCCCCGATGCGGACACGACACACCGACGACCACGGCGAGATCACCCACCCGCAGGTCCCCCACCCGATGCACTGCGGCCAGCGCCCGCACCGGGTACTCGGCGACGACCTTCTCGGCGATCCGCCGCATCTCGCTCTCGGCACTGGGGTGACACGAATACCCGAGCGCGTCCACGTCGGCACCCCCGTCGTGATTCCGCACCGTCCCCACGAACAGCGCGATCCCCCCGGCCGCGTCGTCCCCCACGGCCGCGAAGACCTCGTCCACGGAGAGCGCACTCTCCCGAATCCCGATCAGCTTCACGGGATCGTCAGCGCCCCGCTCCCCAGGATGATCACTCACAGCAGCCATACCCCCATCCTGCCGCAAGCCCAGGACCACACGGAATACGACCAACACCAGGCACACGCGCGTGCGACTTCGGAGACTCCTACAGCGCCTCTTGAGGACACGGGCCGACCCGCCCCCTCACTCTCCAGCCCGTCCGACGCCTGAGAGCGACAACCGGCCGGCACCACATCTCAGCCCGCCCGGCGTCTGAGGACGAAGACCGGCCCGCGCCCCCACCCCCAGCCCGTCCGGCGTCTGAGGACGAAGACCGGCCCGCGCCCCCACCCCCCCCAGCCCGTCCGGCGTCTGAGGACGAGGCCCTTCAGGCCGATGCGGGGGTGCGGGGGCGGCAGCCCCCGGAACGGGCGGTCGAAGGGGGGCCACCCCCTGGAGGACGGGACGGGTAGGGGCGGCGGGGGCGAGAACCCGCCCTCAGATCCGCCGCCGAGCCTTCCGCGCCCGCCGCACCACAGCCGCCGCCCCCAGCAACGCCACCGTCGCCCCCGCGGCCCCCGCCGCCGTCGCGTCCTTGCGCCCCAACCGCCGCCCCACCACCGTGTGCCGCCCAGCCACCTCCTCCAGCAATTCGGCCAGCACCTCCTCGTTCGTCCACCCCGGCCGCCACCCGGCGTCATGCAGCCGGCTCCCGCTCACCACCCACGGATACATCGTGTACGCGAGATCCCCGGCCGGCGACGGCGTCAGCCCGATCCGGTGCAGCCGGGCAGCCGCCCCCAGCGCGACCGCCGACGGCAGTTCCATCCGCCGCGTCCCGCTGAGCTCCTCGACCTCCTCCTGCTCCAGCCACCCGTCGCACCCGACGGCGAGTTCCCCCTCGACCTTCTCCAGGACGGCGTACTCCAGCGCACTGCACAGATCCTCGACGTGACAGAACTGCCAGGCGGGCCGCGACCCGGCGACGACAAGCAGCCGAGGCGACTCGAAGTACCTGGTCAGCGCGGTGTCCGTGCCCCCGACCAGCACCGCGGGGCGCACGACGGTGACATTGAGCCCAGGATGCGCGCGGGGCGCCCGGCGCGCGAGCCGCTCGATCTCCAGCAGGTCGCCCACACCGGTCGCCTCCGCCGTGGCGCGCAGCTCCGCGTCCTCCGACAACGGCAGCTCGTTGTCCGGAAGCGCGCCGTAGACCATCGCGGACGTGCACAGCACCACGCGGTGCACGCCGGCCGCGGCCGCCGCGGTCAGCACGGTCTGCGTCCCCCGCACGTTGTACGCGGTGCGCGCCGCCGGATCGGTCTCCAGGTCCAGGTCGAGCGCGAGGTGCACCACCACGTCGGCCCCGCGGAGCTTGTCCGCGATGGCCGGATCCCGTACGTCGAGGATGTGCCACTGGGCGCCCGCGCACTCCCCGCGCCGCTCGTCGATGGCGATGACCTGCTTGATCTCCCCGGACGCGGCCAGCCGCTCGGTGAGCAGCGCGCCGACCCCGGTCGCGGCGCCGGTGACGGCGACGACGGGCCCGCGCACCGCGGGAGGGGTTGAGTGGTTTCGCGCTGCGCGAACCTGCGGATCTGGGGAACTCACCGGGCGTCTCCAGCGGTTGTCTTCAGTACGAGCGTGAGTGACGCGTACGTACCAGGTGGCATCCATCCTGCCGCAGGCCGACTGTCGGCGAAGCACCGAGGCCCGATCGGGTCGGGGTGTCTACGCTGGGTGGTGTTGTCGGGCAGCCGCGCCGCCGGAGAGAACCGGTGGCCTTACCAGCCGAGGATTCCCGTGAGTGACACCCCATTCGGTTTCGGCCTTCCGCCGGAGGAGCCGGAAGACGGCGACGAGGGCAAGAAGAAGGACCAGCAGAGCGGTGGTGGGCAGGGACCGGTCAACCCGTTCGGTTTCGGCACACCCGGTGCCGGCGGCTTCGGCGGCCCCGGCGCCGACAATCCGTTCGCTGCCATGTTCGGTTCGCTGAACCCCACCGACCTGGGCGCGGCCTTCCAGCAGCTGGGCCAGATGCTCTCGTACGAGGGCGGCCCGGTGAACTGGGACATGGCCAAGCAGATCGCCCGCCAGACGGTCTCCCAGGGCACCTCGGACGGCGTCAAGGACGCGAGCGTCGGCCCCGCCGAGCGCACCGCGGTCCAGGAGGCGGTCCGGCTGGCCGACCTGTGGCTGGACGACGCGACGTCGCTGCCGTCCGGTTCCGGTTCGGCCGTCGCGTGGTCCCGCGCGGAGTGGGTCGAGGCCACGCTGCCCGCCTGGCAGGAGCTGGTCGACCCGGTCGCCGAGCGGGTCGGCGCCGCGATGGGCGATGTCCTGCCGGAGGAGATGCAGGCCATGGCGGGCCCGCTGATCGGCATGATGCGCTCGATGGGCGGCGCCATGTTCGGCACCCAGATCGGGCAGGCCGTCGGGGTGCTCGCGGGCGAGGTCGTCGGCTCGACCGACATCGGCCTGCCGCTGAGCCCGGCCGGCAAGGCCGCGCTGCTGCCGGTGAACATCGAGGCGTTCGGCAAGGACCTCGGTGTGCCGAAGGAGGAGGTGCGGCTGTACCTGGCGCTGCGCGAGGCGGCCCACCAGCGGCTCTTCTCGCACGTGCCGTGGCTGCGCTCGCACCTGTTCGGCGCGGTCGACGGGTACGCGCGCGGCATCAAGGTCGACACGGCCAAGCTGGAGGACGTGGTCGGCCAGTTCGACCCGCAGAACCCCGAGCAGCTGCAGGACGCCCTTCAGCAGGGCATGTTCCAGCCGGAGGACACGCCCGAGCAGAAGGCTGCCCTGGCCCGTCTGGAGACCGCTCTGGCGCTCGTCGAGGGCTGGGTCGACGCGGTGGTCCACGCGGCCGCCAAGCCGCGCCTGTCGTCCGCCGACGCGCTGCGCGAGACCCTGCGCCGCCGCCGTGCCACGGGCGGCCCCGCGGAGCAGACCTTCGCCACCCTGATCGGCCTGGAGCTGCGCCCGCGCCGGCTGCGCGACGCCTCCCGCCTGTGGGCCTCGCTCACCGACGCGCGCGGTGTCGACGGCCGGGACGCCCTCTGGGCCCACCCGGACATGCTGCCGACGGCGTCCGACCTGGACGACCCGGACGGCTTCGTCCACCGCGAGCAGCTGGACTTCTCCGAGCTGGACAAGATGCTCGGCGAGGCCGCGGAGAAGCCCGACCTGCGCAAGAAGGACGACCAGGTCGGCGACCAGGACAAGGGCGACGACACCGAGTGAGCCTGTACGACGACGCGGTCCTCGTCCTCAAGGGGTACGAGGACCAGGACGAGCTGCGCCAGGCCTACCTGGACCACCTCGCGGCGCACCCGGACGGCATGTGGAAGGCCTGTCACGCCGGTCATGTCACGGCCAGTGCGCTGGTCGTCGACCCCGAGCACGGGCGGGTGCTGCTGACCCTGCACAGGAAGCTCCGGATGTGGCTGCAGATGGGCGGCCACTGCGAGCCGGACGACGCCACGCTGGCGGCCGCGGCCCTGCGGGAGGCGACCGAGGAGTCCGGCATCCCCGGGCTGACACTGCTGCCGGGCGGCCCGGTCCGCCTGGACCGGCACCCGATCCCGGCGCCGTGCCACTGGCACTTCGACGTCCAGTACGCGGCCCTCGCCCCGCGCGGCGCCGCCCACGCGATCAGCGACGAGTCCCTCGACCTGCGCTGGTTCGCCTACGACGAGGTGCCGGCGGTCGCCGACGACTCGGTCGTACGGCTGCTGGAAAGGACCCGCGCGCGGCTCTGACCTGGGATCTCAGAGATACCGACGCATGCGTAAGGGGCGTCCGCCAGGGCGGGCGCCCCTTACTTTGCGGGCCGTCGTGGCCCTCAGCTCCAGACGTTGCCCTGGTTCATCCCGCGCGCGCCCTGCTGGCCCATGCCGAACTGGGCGGCGACGCCCTGGCCGATCTGGGCGTGCTGCGGCGGCAGCAGTTCACTCGGCTGGACCAACGCGAAGCCACTTCCCATGAAACTCAGCTCCCAGCCCTCCCCGGTGCTGCCGCGGCGCCGCCACACACCCGAGGAATGCGTCTGGGCCTGCATCTGGACGCGCAGCCCGGTGGACCAGGCGACGATCGCGTCGGCGTCGCAGTTGACGTATTTGTCGGGCGTGACCTGCATCAGCAGCGGCGCGCCGGAGGTCATGAGGGCGACCTGGCCGCGTCCGGTGATGTTGAGCTGGTACTTCCCCGAACCGGAGATGCCGTAGAGGCTGTCGACGGCGACGACCTCGTAGTGCAGCGAGGAGTCCATGGCGAGGACGTAGCCGCTGTCCACGGTCAGGCCGTCCTGCTCGACGTCCAGGACGTGGATGTGCTGGGCGAGGTTGGCGAAGTAGACCGTGCCCTGCCCGTGGCAGCGCATCAGGTCCAGGCCCTCGCCGGTGTACGCACGCGCGCGTGCCTGGTTGTGGCCCTGGTACTCGGCGTCGAACTCGACGAGTCCCTGGTAGGCGACCATCGTGCCCTTGCGGGCGAGGATGTCGTCGTGGCCCTCCAGGACGACCCGCAGCATCTGCTTGTTCTGGAGGCTGTAGCGGTCCCGGGCCTGGGAGTCGTTGAAGGCGAAAAGCGGGCTCTGCATGGTTTCCTGACTCCCCCTCAGCCCCGGAACCGGAGGCGGTCGGTGCTGTCCTCGCTGGGCTGGACGACGACGATGCCCTGACCGGAGAAGGCCATCTGGAAGGCCTCTCCGCTGCCCCGGCCGATCAGCGACTGCGCCTTGAAGCTGCGCTTGCCCTTCACCTTGAGGTTCGGGGACCAGGCGACCAGTGCGTCCGGGTCGACGTACGTCTCGTCCTCGCCGCCGCCGCAGTCGACGACGATCGGCTTGCCCCGGGAGGTCAGCGCGACCCAGCCCTGCCCGGAGATCTTGGTGTTCCACAGGCCCTGACCGGCGAACTTCGCCAGGCCCTTGACCCGCTCCACGCCCCACGTCAGATGGGCGTCGAAGGCGAGCAGGTTGGTGGCGTTCACGGAGATGCCGTCGCCGTTGAGGTTGATGACGACGACGTTCGCGCCGTAGTCGGCGAGGTAGAGCAGACCGTCGCCGGAGCACTTCATCAGCGGCGCGCCTTCGCCGGTCATCCAGTCCCGGGCGATCTGGCGCACGGCCGGCGGGTTGGGCTCGTACTGGACGAAGCCCTCGTAGGCGACCATCGACCCCACGCGCGCGAGGAGGTCGTTCCCGGTCTGCATGGCGACCTTCAGCATGTGGTCGCCGTGGTTCTCCATGCGGGCGGTGACGGGTGCGGGGGCGTAGCCCGCGAGCGGCTGGTTCATGACGGGCTCCCTCAGACCTCGTACGGCTGGACGACGATGAAGTTGCCGGGCGCGCCCCGGAACTGCAGGTTGACGCTCTCGCCGGTGTCGCCCGGATAGGCGTTGCGGCGCATCCGCACCTGGCTGGAGACGATCACCTGGGAGGCCGCCGACCAGGCGACCACGGCGTTGCAGTCGGCGAACGTCGTCGGCGTGACGGGCAGCACGACGGGTGTGCCGTGCGTCTTGACGACGAGCGTGCCGGTGCCCTGGAACTGCATCGTGAACAGCGCGCCGCCGGGGATGCCGTGCCCCTCGATCCGGCGGACCTCGTACTGGAGGCTCTCGTCGAAGGCGAGGACGCTCTCGGCGGAGACGCAGATGGCGTCGCCCTGGAGCTCGATGGGGTGCAGATGGGCGGAGTTCTCGGCGAGGAAAACCTGGCCGTTGCCGGTGCAGCGCATCAGCTGCATCTCCTGGCCGGTGGCGTTGCCGACGATCCGGCCGGCGAACCCGGCGCCCTTGTAGCTGAAGTCGACCTTGCCCTGGTACAGCACCATGCTGCCCTGCCTGGCCAGCACCGGCTGCCCGCCCATCCCCAGGTCGGCGCGGATGAGCTTGCTGTTCTGCGGGGTCCAGCGCTGCCCGGTGGGCGTCTCCTTGAACTTCTGGAGCGCGGCGCCGACCCCGGCACCACCCTGGGGGGCGCCCTGGGGGACCGCGTAGCTCTGCTGCCCGGGGACCTGACCGAACGGCGGCTGCTGACCGTAGCCCGGGGGCGGGGTCGGGGCCTGGGGCGCCTGCGGGTATCCGGGCGGCGGGCCCGGAGCCTGCGGGGGCGCCGGGGGCCGGCCGTAGCCGGGCGGCGGCATGGGCGCACCCGGTGCGGGTGGCTGACCGTAGGGCGCGGGCGCCGGGGACGGAGGCGGCACCATGCCGGGCGCCGGCGGGGTCAACGGGGCGATGACGGTGGGCGCATGGTGCACATTCGAACCCGGCACCGGACCGGGGGCCGGCGGCGGGGTGAAGCCCTGGGGGGCGGGCGCGGGAGCCGGCGGCGGGGTGGGCGCGGGCGCGGAGGGAACCCCGAACGCGGGCGGCGCGAAGCCGGGCGCGGACCCGGTCTGCGGCTGCTGCGGTTCCGGCGCGGCGGGCGGCTCCTCCTCCATCACCTCGCCGCCGAAGTTCTTCAGCAGCGCCTCCAGACCACCGTCGAATCCCTGGCCGACGGCGGCGAAGCGCCACACGTCCTTCAGGTAGAAGTCACCGAGCATGACGGCGCGCTCGGTGGAGAACTCCGAGCCGTTGAAGGAGTACCGGGCCACCTCCTCGCCGCCCGCGACGATCCGGATGTATCCGGGGGCCACCTGCGACATCTGCCCGGCGCCGTCGATGGTCGCCGTGAACGCCAGCTTCTGGATCTGCGGCGGGATCCGGTCCAGTGTGACCCGGAAGGACTCCGTGTCACCCGCCTGCGTACCCAGCAGCTGGATGGACTCCTCAGGCGACTTCGGCTGGTTGAAGAAGACGAAGTAGCGGTCGTCCGACAGCCGTTCGTCGGCGTCGAGGCCGAAGCAGCTGATGTCGAAGGTCAGTCCGGGGCCGGAGATCTGCACGCCTACGTACAGATCCGTGCCGGCCGTGAGGTCACTGATCCTGGCCTTGTGGCCGCGTTGGAATTCCCTGGCCATGCGTTACGACCGTCCCCCATCCCGAATGTGAGTGCGTCGCGCCAGGCTAACGGCTAACTCGGACATCGGAAGAAGTCGGTACAGACCCGGTACACAACCGCGCTCGGCGCCCCCGGAGGGAGCGCTCCCGGGGTGCGTCACTCATCGCGCGCGCCGGGCACGTGGGGCAGCCGGTCGGCGGCGACCACCCCTTCGAGGTAGCCGCGGGCGCGCTCGGTCCGCGGATACGACTCCAGCAACCGCCAGAACCGGGGGCCGTGCCCCGGCACCAGCAGATGCGCCAGTTCATGGCAGAGCACGTAGTCGACGACGTACTCGGGCATGCCCTGGAGCCGGTGTGAGAGGCGGATGCTGCCCTCGGAGGGGGTGCACGAGCCCCAGCGGGTGTTCTGGTTGGTGACCCAGCGCACCGAGACGGGGCGGGCCCGGCCGCCGAAGTACTGGGCAGACAGCCGCTCGGCGCGCTCGGCCAGTTCGGCGTCGCCCAGCACTCGCTTGCTCTCCTGGGCAGCGAGTTTGTTGAGCATGACGGTCACCCAGCGTTTCTCCTCCGCCTCGGACATCCGGGCGGGGATCAGCACGACGGTGCGATCGCCCTCGCGGTACGCAGAAACGGTCCGGCGGCGCCGGGTGCTCCTGCGAACCTCGATCGCGCTCGCCCCCAAGCCGCTGGGCGGCTGGCTCGTCGTGCTGCGCTGTGGCTTTCCGGCGCGGTGCAGTGGGTCGGCGGGCACGCCCCGACGTTACCCGCTGCACACGGAGGAAGTCCCGGGTCCGGGACGGTTCGATGCCGATCCCCCACCATGCGTCTGATTTGTACGACGAATACCCACCGCCTGTGGACAACTTTCGGCGCCCGCCGGGCGGCCCGGGCATGCTGGCACTCGTCGGCGGAGCAGGACCGGCTCCACCGACGCACGGGGACGTTCTGTGACCTTTCGACAGCTACGGGGGCCTGTCATGCATCCGTTGGTGAAGCCCGCGCTGCGGCGCGGCTGGCGCGATCTCAACACCGTGCAGTTCGGGATGACTCCCGCGCACGCGATGACACTGGGCCCGATGGACACCGCGACCGGGAGCTTCCTGGACCTGCTCAACGGCGCGCGGGGGCTTGAGCTGCTGCGTGAAGAGGGGCGCCGCATGGACCTGCCGGACGGCCATGTCGACGCCCTGGTGGAGCGGCTGTCCCGGGCCGGGCTGGTCGACGACGCACAGGGCGGCGGGCCGGCGTCACAGGCGTTGCGCGAGAAGCAGGAGGTGGTGGAGCGGTTGCGTCCCGATCTCGCCTCGCTCTCCCTGATCACTCCGGAGCCGGGCGGCGCGATCGACCGGCTGGCGGCCCGGCGGGCGCTGCGGGTGCGGGTGGAGGGCGCGGGCCGGGTCGGTGTGACACTGGCCGCACTGCTGTCGGGCGCGGGCGTCGGCGAGGTCGACGTGCGGGACGTGGGCCGCGTCCAGCCATGGGACGTGGCGCCCGGCGGGCTGCCCGCGGAGGCGGTCGGCGAGCGCCGCGCCGACGCCGCGCGCGGCGTCGTCCGCCGGGCGGCCCCGGACCGCCCGCCCCGCCGACCGGACCCGGCCGCGCAGGAGCCCGGCCTGGCACTGGTGATCATCGCCCCGCGCGACGACGTCCTGGTGCACGCCCCGGACGCGCGTGCCGCCGAGCCGCTCATGGCCTCGGGGACCCCTCATGTCTACGCGGGTGTCGTGGAGGGCACGGGCGTGGTCGGCCCCCTCGTCCTGCCCGGTGGGACGGGCTGCGCCGGCTGCCTGCACGAGCACCGCACGGACCGGGATCCGGCCTGGCCGCGCCTGATCACCCAGTGGCGGTCAGGGCAGGCCCGCCGGGTGGGCGCCTGTGATCTGACGCTGGCGGCGGCCGTGGCCGGGCTGGCCGCCGCGCACGCCCTGGCCTTCCTCGACGGGGAGTCGCCGGCCGGCACGGGGGCGCGCTGGGAGGCGTCCGTGCCGGTTCTGCACTGGCACGCGCGGCCGGTCTGGCCGCACCCCGCATGCCCGTGCGGAGCGGCGGAGAAAGCTAAGGGGGAACACTCCTCAACCAACGGGGATCCACACGCGACAATGGTGGTGCAACGGCCGTCGGCGGAGCGACGAGAGCACGCGGACGCGGCACGGCCGACTGGGACTTGGAGGGCGCATGTCTGATCTTCCCCGGAAGGCGGTCACCCGGACCGCCAAGCTCGCCGCGCTCCCGCTCGGCTTCGCCGGCCGGGCGACCTGGGGTCTGGGCAAGCGCATCGTGGGCGAGTCCGCGGAGATCGTCAGCCGGGAGCTCCAACAGCGCACGGCGGAGCAACTGTTCAAGGTCCTGGGCGAGTTGAAGGGAGGGGCGATGAAGTTCGGGCAGGCGCTGTCCGTCTTCGAGTCGGCTCTCCCGGAGGAGATCGCCGGCCCCTACCGGGCGGCCCTCACCAAACTCCAGGACGCCGCGCCGCCGATGCCGACCCGGACCGTGCACGCGGTACTCACCGAGCGTCTCGGGGAGGACTGGCGGGAGCTGTTCCTGGAGTTCGAGGACAAGCCCGCGGCGGCGGCCTCGATCGGTCAGGTGCACCGGGCCGTGTGGCAGGACGGCCGGGCGGTGGCGGTCAAGGTGCAGTACCCGGGAGCCGGCGAGGCCCTGCTGTCCGACCTGAGCCAACTGAGTCGCTTCGCCCGCCTGTTGGGGCCGCTGATCCCCGGTATGGACATCAAGCCGCTGATCGCGGAGCTGCGCGACCGGGTCTCCGAGGAACTGGACTACTCCCTGGAGGCGCAGGCCCAGGCGGCGCACGCGGAGGAGTTCGAGGGCGACCCCGACGTGGTGGTGCCGGCGGTGGTGCACCAGTGCGACCAGGTGCTGGTCACGGAGTGGATCGACGGGATACCGCTCTCCGAGATCATCTCGGGGGGTACGCAGGAGCAGCGCGACCGGGCCGGTCAGCTCCTGGCCCGCTTCCTGTTCTCGGGCCCGGCCCGCACCGGTCTGCTGCACGCCGACCCGCACCCCGGCAATTTCCGCCTGCTGCCAGGTGAGCCGGAGGACGAGGAGGAGTGGCGCCTCGGTGTGCTGGACTTCGGCACCGTCGACCGTCTCTCCGGCGGCCTGCCCAGCCCGATCGGCGACTCCCTGCGGATGACGCTGGACGGTGACGCCGAAGCGGTCTACGAGCTGCTGTGCGCGGAGGGGTTCGTCAAGGAGTCCATAGAGCTGGACCCCGACGCCGTCCTGGACTACCTGCTGCCGATCATCGAACCGGCCCAGGTCGACGAGTTCACCTTCACCCGCAACTGGATGCGCAGCCAGGCGGCCCGCATCGCAGACCCCCGCAACCCCGCCCACCAGCTGGGCAAGCAGCTCAACCTGCCGCCGGCCTACCTCCTGATACACCGGGTGACCCTGAGCACCATCGGCGTGCTGTGCCAGCTGGGCGCGACGGTACGGTTGCGGGAGGAACTCGAGGCATGGCTGCCCGGGTTCGTAACCGAGGAGCTCGATGAGCTCGAAGAACTCGATGAGCTCGCCGAGGTCGCCGACGTCGAAAAGGCCGTGGCGGGCGAAGAACCCGGGGAAGTGGAAGCGGCCGAGGCGGCCGTGGAGGCGCAGTAGGGGCGGTGTTCACCACCAGGACGAGTCGAGCCGGCCCTCGATCGCTCTGAGGTTGTCCCTGGAGCAGGCATCGCAGAAGAACTGGCGGACGCCGTTCTCCACGGAGCAGGTCCAGGTGACGGGCGGGGGGCCGTCGGCCGGGGTGCCGCAGCGGGCGCACACGAGCGGCCGGGGCTCCGTGGCGGAGCCGCCGTGATCACTGCCTCCGGGAAGACTCGTCACCTGGTGACGATAACTCCGCCGCGGGTGGATCAGCGGGCGCAACGCACCGCGGGGGCCGGTCCGTTCGGCCGGACCGGCCCCCGCGGGGAGCTTTCGCCTCCCGAGGCCGGGAGACCACCGCTTCAGGTGTACTGGGTTACTGCATCACGGCGATGGCGAGCGCACGGCGGGCACGCATCGAGGCGCGCTCGGCCCGGCGCTGCATCCGGCGAGCGGTCGCCAGGCGCACGGCCCGGCGTTCCTGCTCGGCCTCGTGCAGTCGCTCGTGCATATGCGCACGAGCCAGGGCTTCTGGGATGAGTTGCATCTCTCGGGTCCTGTTCTGACGCGAGCCGGTGGCGGTACCGGCGGTGGTGAAGTCTGGAATCGCGGAGCCTGCGGGCTCGCTGGTGGACGGCTTCATCGGGGCCTGCTTCTTGGGATCGTGCGTGAGGGGGCGGTCGATCGTTCCGTGGATGTTCATGCCGTGACCGGGTTCTTGCGCGGGCGGCCACGCGGCCGCTTCCGGGCGACGACGACGCCCTGGACGAACAGCTCGCCACCCCAGACGCCCCAGGGCTCACGCCGCTCCTTGGCCCCGGCGAGGCAGGCCTCGATCAGCGGGCAGGTACGGCAGAGGGACTTGGCGTACTCGACGTCCGCCGGCGACTCGGCGAAGAAGACCTCCGGGTCGTAGGAGCGGCAGGGGACGGGTACACCGAGGTTCTCGATGGCGTCGTCGAGCGCGGTGAGCGCGGTGAGCGGGATCAAGGTGGAGTCCTCCGTGAGGCCGGGCGGGGGGATCGTTTCGGAAGGCGGTACGGACGGGGCGTGCGCTTCGAGTTGCACGGCTGTTCTTCCTCGTCTGGTCGTGCCGGTCGGGTTGGACCGGTTGGCGGCTGGTACCGGGTTCTGCTCTTGTCCCGAGGCCCCTTCGGTCCGCTCTCCCCGTTCGGGGAAAACAGAAGGGCCGCGGATCCCGGATGGGGTTCCGCGGCCCTGAAGGCGCCGGCCTGATAGATCAGGCTGGATCACTCCAGGGTTCTGGCCCACGGAAGGCCCACATCAGGTGGTGCTGCGTCGTCTGCTTCCGGCTTCCGGCACCGGCTGCCGTAAAGGCATAGGCCTGGGCCCGTGCCGCTACTGCTTCCAGTGCCTTCGTCGGTCGCTCATTGCGCTCACGGACGGGAAGACCCGCGAGAGAAACGGAGGACGCCGGACGCACGGCAGGAATGCCGGACAGACCGGTGCCCAGGTTCGAGACGCCGAGCATGCACACGGAGACGGCCGAGAGATCGGTCATTTTGGCCGCGCTGATGATGCTGGTCTTGATGCTGATCACTGGACTCGCCTCCTCTCGGCGTCTAGGGGACCGGTGTTGAGCCGATCCACTCGGATATGCAAGTACAACACGGAACGCGGCCTTCGAGAAGGCCGCCGCTTCCGTGCCTAGAACCTATGGGGATTGCTGGGGCATGCGCAAACTATTTTTTCGACGAGTTCGCATCAGTCCCGCGCTTCTTCTCCCTCGGGCTCCTGGCCTGCGCAGATGGCCAGAACATCGGCGCCGTAACGGTTGAGCTTGCGCATGCCGACACCGGGGATGCGGGCCAGCTCGCGGTCGTCGTCCGGAGCGCTCTCGGCGATGGCCATCAACGTCCTGTCGGTGAAGACGCAGAAGGCGGGCTGGCCGCTGAGCCGGGCCTGGTCGGCGCGCCATTCGCGCAGCCGCTCGTAGAGGCCCTCGTCCATGTCGGACGGGCAGCCGTCGCAGCGCATCAGCTTCATCTCGCCGGCGTCGGTCAGCGTGCGTCCGCAGACCCGGCAGCGGGCGGGGGTGCGCTGTGTGCGCCGGGGTGCGGCCACGGGGGCGCCGGTGAAGCCGCGTTCGACACCGCCGCCACCGGCGCCGCCACGGCCGACGGTGCCGGTGGAGCCCGGGCGCAGACCGTCCAGGAAATGGCTGGGCCTGCGGCCGGGTCTGCCGCCGGGGGTACGGGAGAGGGACCAGGAGAGATGGAGCCGTTCCCTGGCGCGGGTCACGCCGACGTAGAGGAGACGGCGTTCCTCCTCGATCTGTTCGTCGGTCTTCGCATAGGTGATCGGCACCATGCCCTCGGCGACGCCGACCAGGAAGACGACGTCCCACTCCAGGCCCTTCGCCGCGTGCAGGGAGGCGAGGGTGACGCCCTGGACGGTCGGGGCGTGCTGGGCGCCCGCGCGCTCGTCGAGTTCGGCGACGAAGTCGGCGAGGGTGGCGGCGGGCCGGGCGGCGGCGACGTCGTGGGCGAGGTTGACCAGGGCAGCCAGTGACTCCCAGCGCTCCCGGACCGCACCGGAGCCGGCCGGCGGCTCGGTGGTCCAGCCCTCTCCGGAGAGGACCGCGCGCACCTGTGAGGGCAGGTCCACGGTGTCGTCGAGCAGCGCGTCGTTGCCACCGAAGCGGGCTGCCGCGCGCAGGGCCACACCCGCCTTGCGCACCTCGGGCCGGTCGAAGAACCGCTCTGCACCACGCAACTGGTAGGGCACCCCGGCGTCGGCGAGAGCCTGTTCGTAGGTCTCGGACTGGGAGTTCGTCCGGAAGAGGATGGCGATCTCGGCCGCCGGAACCCCGGCGTCGACCAGCTCCCGGATGCGGCGGGCGGCGCCCTCGGCCTCGGCGGGCTCGTCGGTGTACTCGGTGTAGACGGGCTCGGGCCCGGCAGGGCGCTGGGAGATCAGCTCCAGGCGGTGGTCGGCGGCCCGGCCGCGGGCCTGGGCCAGCAGGCCGTTGGCGAGGTGGACGACCTGGGGTGTGGAACGGTAGTCGCGGACCAGCTTGACCACGGTCGCCCCGGGGTGGCGGGTGCGGAAGTCGAGCAGATGGTCGGGGGTTGCTCCTGTGAACGAGTAGATGGTCTGGCTGGCGTCGCCGACGACGCACAGGCTCTCGCGGTCGCCGAGCCACAGTTCCAGCAGCCGCTGCTGGAGCGGGCTGACGTCCTGGTACTCGTCGACGACGAAGTGCTGGTACTGGGCGCGGACCTGGTCGGCGATGTCGTGCCGGTCCTGCAGGATGCCGACGGTCAGCAGCAGGACGTCCTCGAAGTCGATGACCGTGCGGTCGCGTTTGAGGTCCTCGTATACCGAGTAGAGCTGGGCGATCTCGGCGGGGTCGCGGGGGGCCTCGCGGCCGGCCTTCACGGCTGCCAGCGGGTAGTCGGCGGGAACGGTCTGGGTGACCTTGGACCACTCGATCTCGGCGGTGACGTCCCGCAACTCGCCCCGGTCGAGGCGGATGCGGCAGGCGGCGGCCGCGTCGGCAACGAGCTGGATCTTGCGGTCGACGAGCCGGGGCAGGGAGCCACCGATCGCTTTCGGCCAGAAGAACTGGAGCTGGCGCAGGGCCGCCGAGTGGAAGGTGCGGGCCTGCACCCCCTGGGCGCCGAGCTGCCGCAGCCGGCCGCGCATCTCCCCGGCGGCCCGGTTGGTGAAGGTGACGGCGAGCACGCTGGAGGGCTGGAGGATCCCGGCCCGCACCCCGTAGGCGATCCGGTGGGTGATCGCCCGGGTCTTGCCGGTACCGGCTCCGGCCAGCACGCACACCGGCCCGTGCAGGGCGGTCGCCACCGCGCGCTGCTCGGGGTCGAGCCCTTCGAGCACCGCGTCGGCAGAGTCCGGTACCGGCGGGAAGAGGGAGGAGTGCGTTGCTGCTGTCACATGGCCATGCTGCCAGGTCGCCGGAGACGGCTGTGCCGGTTGTCCACAGGCGGCCCCGTGCAGTCGTACTAATGCGGCAGGCGTCGCTCGGGGCCCGTGCCGCGGGAATGGCGAGCGGGTCGCGTACGTTCCCCTCCTGGACGACCTTCCCCGACCTGCCGAAGGAGTGCGAGCGAGATGCAGGGCACTGTGACGATGTACAGCACCACGTGGTGCGGCTACTGCCGCCGGCTGAAGAGCCAGCTGGACCGCGAGGGCATCGCGTACACCGAGATCAACATCGAGCAGGACCCGGATTCGGCCGCATTCGTGGAGAAGGCGAATGGCGGAAACCAGACGGTCCCCACGGTGCTCTTCGCCGACGGCTCGACGCTGACGAACCCGTCGCTGGCCCAGGTCAAGCAGAAGATCAGCGCGTAGGTCTCCCGGCACGCGGCGGCCCCTGACTCGTTTTAGGGGCCGCTTTCGCATGTTCAGACCGGCTTGTCCCATACCAGTGTGTAGCGCCACAGCAGCCGCCGCCGGTAGCGGCGGCCGGGGAGCAGGTGTGCGGTGGCTTGCCGGACCTCTCCCCAGTTCATGATCGAGTCCTCGACGGGCATCCCGGACGGGGCCCGCTTGCCGCCGCGCAGGCGCGCGGTCACCAGGCTCGCCGGGACTCCGCAGCCGCTGATCACCCAGTCCAGGAGGGTGCGGTTGTAGGCCATGCCGACGACGACCAGCCGGCCGCCGGGCGCGAGCAGCCCCACCAGCCGTTCGATCGCGTCGTCGAAGGGGGCGTGGTGGATGACGGCGACCGCGCTCACGAAGTCGTAAGCCCCCTCGTCAAGGAGGGCACCGTCGAGGTAGTCACCTTCGAGGAAGGTGACGTTTTCCGCGTCCCGCTTCTGCGCCTGCCTGATCATCTCCGCCGACCGGTCCACGCCGGTCACCGACTCCGCCCTGGTCGCGAGCTTGGCGGCGAGCAGGCCGTCGCCGCAGCCGACGTCCAGGGCGGTGCGGCAGCCGTCCGGCACCGCGTCCACTACCACGGGGTGGTAGTGGACGTTGTGGTTCCAGTACCCCTCTGCGGTCATGACGGCCGTCTCAGACGAAGCTCCTCGTCGGCAGCGGCTTGCCGTACCACATCTCGATCAGGCGGGCGGCGATCGAGATGCCGTACGGCGGCAGGACGTCGCCGGAGTCGAAGGCGGCGCCCAGTTCGTCGCGGGAGAACCAGCGGGCCTCGTGGATCTCGTCGCCGTCGACGTTGATCTCGGTCGAGGTCGCGCGGGCCATGAAGCCGAGCATGAGGCTGGACGGGAACGGCCAGGGCTGGCTGGCGACGTACTCGACCGGGCCGACGGTGACGCCGACCTCCTCGAAGACCTCACGGCGCACCGCCTGCTCGATGGACTCGCCGGGCTCCACGAAGCCGGCGAGCGTGGAGAAGCGGCCCTCGGGCCAGTGGACCTGGCGGCCGAGCAGGATGCGGTCGTCCTCGTCGGTGACGGCCATGATCACGGCGGGGTCGGTGCGCGGGTAGTGCTCCGCGCCGCAGGCGGGGCAGCGGCGGATGTGACCGGCGGCGGCGATGACCGTGCGCTCGCCGCAACGGGAGCAGAAGCGGTGGGTGCGCTGCCAGTTCTCCAGACCGACCGCGTGCACCATCAGGCCGGTGTCCCGGGGGGACAGCAGGAGTCCGGCCTCGCGCAGGCCGGCGGCGCGTGCGGACTGGTCGATGCGGCCGGGCAGAGCGTCCTTCTGGAGGGCGAAGTAGCTGACGCCGTCCTCGTCGGTGCCCAGGAAGTAGCGGTGCGCCTCGGTGAGGGGGGCCTCGAAGGAGGGCGTCATGACGAGTTCGGTGCGGCCGTCGGGCGTCTCGTCGATGAGGACCTGGCCGCCGGAGACCACGAAGCAACGGGTGTCGGGGTGGCTCCACGCCGCCGCGAGCCAGGCTTCGTCGAGCCGGTGGTGGGCGGCGCGGTCGATGCCGCTCGGGGCGGTGAGCGAGATGGGTCGGTCGGCGGTGTGGTCGGTCCAGGTGGTCACGGGTGCTTCCAACTCCCCCAGTGCAACGGATGTTTCAGCGGGCGGTTCAGCGGGACGAAGGGCGGGAGGAGAACGGGTGGGGCGGGGGCGGGGCGGGCGGGGCGGCCCTTCCAGTGTGCCCCGCCGGCGGTGCCGCTCCGGCGTCGGTGGGTCAGGGGGCACGGCGCCAGTTCTCGGCGAGGTCGCCCCACAGGTAGGCGCTGGTCTCGACACCCTTGAGGAGGAGGTCCACCTCGACCTTCTCGTTCGGGGCGTGCCAGCCGTCGGAGGGGACGGAGATGCCGAGGAAGAGGACGGGTGCGCCGAGGACGTCCTGGAGGTCCGCGGCGGGCCCCGAGCCACCTGAACGTGTGAACCGGATCGGTCCCTCGAAGGCCCGGCCCATGGCGCGGGCGAGCGACTGGAGGCCGGGGTGGTCGAGGGGGGTCAGGCACGGGCGCGTGGCGGGCAGGAAGGTGATCTCGGCGCGGATCCCGGCGGGGATCCGCTCGGTGGCCCAGGCCCGGACGACCTTCTCGATGTGCTCGGGTTCCTGCCCGGCGACCAGCCGGAACGACAGCTTCAGCAGGGCCGAGGACGGGATGATCGTCTTGCTGCCGGGGCCCTGGTAGCCGCCGCCGATGCCGTTGACCTCGGCGGTGGGACGGGCCCAGACGCGCTCCAGGGTGGTGTGCCCGGCCTCGCCCTCGGTGGCGTACGAATGCGCTTCGCGCAGCCAGCTCTCCTCGTCGAACGGCAGCTCGGCCCACAGCTGCCGCTCACGGTCGCTGGGCTCGACGATGCCGTCGTAGAAGCCGGGGATCGCCACGCGCGCGTGCTCGTCGTGCAGGGCGGCGACCAGGCGGGCGGCGACGGTGGCGGGGTTGGGGACGGCACCGCCGAAGGCACCGGAGTGGATGTCCTGGTCGGGGCCGTGCAGGACGATCTGGCACTCGGCGAGCCCGCGCATGCCCGTGCACACCGTGGGGGTGTCCTCGGACCACATGCCGGTGTCGGAGACGATCACGGCGTCTGCGGCGAGCCGCTCGGCGTGCTGCTCGACCAGGGCCCGGAAGTGCGGCGAGCCGGACTCCTCCTCGCCCTCGATCAGCAGCTTGAGGTGCACGGCGGGTGCGGTGCGGCCGGTGGCGGCGAGGTGGGCGCGGACGCCGAGCGTGTGGAAGAACACCTGGCCCTTGTCGTCGGCCGCCCCGCGGGCGTAGAGCCGGTTGTCCCGGACGACCGGCTCGAAGGGCTCGCTGTCCCAGCCGTCCTCGCGGGCGGCGGGCTGCACGTCGTGATGGCCGTAGACGAGGACCGTGGGCGCGTCCGGGTCGCCCGCGGGCCACTCGGCGAAGACGGCCGGGGCGCCCGGTGTCTCCCAGACCTCGGCGGTCGGGAAGCCGGTCTCCGTCAGTCTGGCGGCGAGCCAGTCGGCGCTGCGGCGTACATCGGGAGCGTGGTCGGGCTGGGCCGACACGGAGGGGATGCGCAGCCATTCGGCGAGGTCGGCGAGGAAAGCGGCGCGGTGCTGCTCGATGTACGTACGGACGGCGCTGTCCGGGGTCTGGCTCATGGTCACGAGCCTATCGGCCCGGACCGACATCCTCGGCGGGCTGTTCGTCACACTCAGCTTGTCCGACGATCAGCCTTTCCAGGGCGGCCCGGTCCGGCAGGCCGTCCGGTCGTTCGACCTCGCCCGTGCGTACGTGCACGAACGCGGCCGTGACCGACTCGGGCGGCACGCCCTGCTGCTCGGCCCAGCCGATCCGGTAGATCGCCAGCTGGAGCGGGTCGGCGGGGCGGGTGCGGCTGGTCTTCCAGTCGACGATCTCGTAGGTCGTCCCGTACGTCGCCCCGTCACCGTGGTCCGTCCGGTAGACGGCGTCGATACGGCCTCTGACGACCCGGCCCGCGAGGGCGAGCTGGAAGGGGGCCTCGACGCGGTAGGGCGTGCGGTGCGCGTACTCGGTGCGCTCGAAGGCCTCCTTGAGGGCTTCGAGGTCGCGTTCGTCGGCGATCTCGGCGTCGCTGCCGGGCAGCTCGTCGGGCTCCAGCATGGGCAGCGTGAGCTCCTCGAAGCGCGCCTCGACCCAGGCGTGGAACCGGGTCCCACGGCGTGCGGCCGGCTGCGGGGGGCGTGGCATGGGGCGCGCGAGTTCCTGTGCCAGCCCGTCCGGGTCCTCGGCCAGCCTCATCAGCTGGGTCGCGGAGAGTGTGGCGGGGAGGGGGACGTCGGTGACGTTCCGCCGGGCGCGCAGCAACTCGCCGGTGAGCGCGTCGAGGTCACGGTCCCAGGAGGCGATGGCGCGGGCTTCCTCGGGGGTCAGGCGGGCTTCCTCGGCGGTGAGGGGGACTTCCTCGGGGGCCGGGAGGATGTGCTCAGGTTCCGGGGCGCGCTCGTGCGCCGGCGTGCGCGGGGGCGTGGGGTCGGCGGGCGCGGCCTGGTGCGGGACGGTGGGGCGGTCGGTGCTCCAGGAGTCCCAGTCGGCGGAGTCCGCGTCCGGGAAGGCGTCTCCGTAGGGGTCGGGTTCCTCGTCCTCGGGCGGCGGTGGCCAGTCCGGGTCGTCGACGGCGATGGCATCGTGGTCGGCGGGAGCGCCTCCGTCGGTTTCGGAGGTGAGGGCGTCCAGGTGAGCGAGGACGATCTCGGCGGCCGCGCGGCGGCGGGCCAGGGCGGCCGTGTCCAGGGGCAGCGGCCAGACCTGGTCGGCGCTCGCCGTGTGCAGGGCCGGGTTCTCCTCGTCCTCCCCGGGTTCGTCGGCCCAGGCCTCGATCTCGCCGTGCCCGGTGGCGCAGTGGTCGTGGAGGGCCTGCAGGAAGTCGGAGGGGCCGCGCGGCTTCTTCTGGCTGGGCCCCCACCAGTGGCCGGAGCCGAGGAGCAGGGAGCGGGGGCGGGTGAAGGTGACGTAGCCGAGGCGGAGCTCCTCGGTGTGCTGATGGTCCTTCATGGCCTCGTGGAAGGCCTTCATACCCCGCGAGTCCCAGGCCTCGACGTCGGGCAGGGTGGCGGTGTCGCCGCGCAGGGCGTGCGGGAGCACCTTCGCCTGGGCGGTCCACTTCTCGCGGCCCTGGCTGCTCGGGAAGGTGCCCTTGACCAGTCCGGGGACGGCGACGACGTCCCACTCCAGGCCCTTGGACTTGTGCGCGGTGAGCACCTTGACGGTGTTCTCGCCGCCGGGCAGGGCGTTGTCGAGGCCCTTCTCGTACTGGGCGGCGGTGCGCAGGAAGCCGAGGAAGGCGAGCAGGGTCGCCTCCTGGTCGCCGGCCGCGAAGGAGGCGGCGACGTCCAGGAAGTTGGAGAGCGTCTCGCGGCGGCGGGCGGCCAGCGCGTGCGGGGATGCGGACAGCTCCACCTCCAGGCCCGTGACGGCGAGGACGCGGTGCAGGACGTCCATCAGCGGGTCGGACAGGGAGCGGCGCAGCTCGCGCAGTTCGGTGGCGAGGCGGGCGAAGCGCACGCGCGCGTCCGGCGAGAACGGCAGCCCGTCGTCCCCCTGTCCGGGCCGGTCCCCGTCGAACGGCAGCTCCAGGAACGTGTCCAGGGCGTCCGCGAGGGATATCACCTCGGCGGGGTCGACCCCTTCGACGGCCTCGGCGAGCCTGCGGTCCGGGTCGTCGGCGTCGCCCACGCGCGCGTGGGCCACCAGCCGCCGGGCGCGGCGGCCGAGGAGGGCGAGGTCGCGGGGGCCGATGCGCCAGCGCGGGCCGGTCAGCAGCCGGACCAGGGAGGCGTTGGCGCCGGGATCCTGGAGCACCTCGCAGACGGCGACGAGGTCGGCGACCTCGGGCAGGTGCAGCAGCCCGGAGAGGCCGACGACCTCGACGGGGACGTCACGGGCGACGAGGGCGCCCTGGATCTCCGCGAAGTCGGTCGCCGTACGGCACAGGACCGCGATCTCGCCGGGCGCCGTGCCGGTGCGGACGAGGTGGGCGACCGAGTCGGCGATCCAGTCCATCTCCTCGGCGTGGGTGCGCAGCAGGGCGCAGCGGACCGTGCCGTCCCGCTCGGCGCCCGGGGCGGGGCGGAGGGCCTCCACGCCCGCGTGCAGGGCGCGCAGCGGCTCGGCGAGGCCGTTGGCGAGGTCGAGGAGGCGGCCGCCGCTGCGGCGGTTCTCGCTGAGCGCCCGGCGGGTGGCGGGGCGGCCGTCGGCGTGCGCGAAGTGCTCGGGGAAGTCGTCCAGGTTGGCGACGGAGGCGCCGCGCCAGCCGTAGATGGCCTGGCAGGGATCGCCGACCGCGGTCACGGGGTGGCCGGTGCCGGCGCCGAACAGGCCCGCCAGGAGCACGCGTTGGGCGACAGAGGTGTCCTGGTACTCGTCGAGGAGGACGACCCGGAACTCGTCGCGCAACTGTCTGCCCACCTCGGCGATGCCGGCCAGCGCCGCGGACAGCGCGATCTGGTCGCCGAAGTCGAGCAGGTCCCGCTCCCGCTTGGCGGCCCGGTAGCGGACGACCAGCTCGGCCAGTTCGCGGCGCGCGGCGGCCGCCTCGGGGACCTTGCGCAGGTCGGCGTTGCCGAGCTTCACGCCTGCCAGGGTGTTCAGCAGTCCGGCGTCCCAGGCCCGCAGGTCCTCGGGGCGTACCAGGTGTTCGGCGAGCTCGGAGTCGAGGGTGAGCAGGTCGCTGACCAGGTCGGCGAAGGAGCGGGTGAGGGCCGGGTAGGGGCCGGGGGCCTCGCGCAGCACGCGCGCGGCCAGCTGGTAGCGGGTGGCGTCGGCGAGCAGCCGGGAGGTCGGCTCCAGGCCGATGCGCAGGCCGTGGTCGGTCAGCAGCCGGCCCGCGAAGGCGTGATAGGTGGAGATGACCGGCTCGCCGGGCGGGTGGTCGGGGTCGATGACGTCGGGGTCGGTGACGCCGGCCCTGACGAGTGCCTTGCGGACGCGTTCGGCGAGTTCGCCGGCCGCCTTGTTGGTGAAGGTCAGGCCGAGGACCTGCTCCGGGGCCACCTGCCCGGTGCCGACCAGCCAGACCACGCGGGCCGCCATCACCGTCGTCTTCCCCGAGCCGGCCCCGGCCACGATCACCTGCGGGGCGGGCGGCGCGGTGATGCAGGCCGTCTGCTCCGGGGTGAACGGGATGCCCAGGAGCTCCTTGAGCTGCTCGGGGTCGGTGATACGGGCGGACATGAGGAAAGAGGCTAGCGGCGGGCACTGACAATCGATAAAACCACTGGCACTCGGTGAAACAGCGCAACCGATGACACAGCGCTCACAACACGGACACAGCACTCACAACACGCGGTCACTCCACGCGCTCACTCCACCACGTGCCGCCCCTCCGGCCGCGCGCTGCACGAGGCGCGGAACGCGCAGTGGGTGCAGTGCTGGCCGGTGGTCGGCGCGAACCGCTCGTCGAGGACCTTGCCGGCGGCGGAGGCCAGCAGTTCTCCGACCCACTCCCCCTCCAGCGGCTCCTGTGCCTGCACCTTGGGCAGGGTCTCGCCGCCGTCGCGCTGGGCGGCGCCCTGCCTGAGGTGGACCAGTTCGGCGCCGCCGGGCTCGGGCCGTACGCCGTCGAAGGCGTCGTCGACGGCGCCCTCGCGAACCGCGAGCTGGTAGACGGCGAGCTGCGGGTGCCGGGCCACCTCGGCCGAGCTGGGTGCCTGTTTGCCGGTCTTGAAGTCGACGACGTACGCGCGGCCCTCGCCGTCCGCCTCCACGCGGTCCATCTGGCCGCGGATCCGTACCTCGTAGTCGCCCGCTTCGAGGGTGACGTCGAAGTCCTGCTCACTGGCGACCGGGGTGCGTGCGGTGCGGTCCAGGACGTGCCACTTCAGGAAGCGTTCGAGCGCCACCCGCGCGTTGTCCTTCTCCTGCGCCGACTTCCAGGGCGCGTCGAAGGCGAGCGCGTTCCACACCGAGTCCAGCCGCTCCATGAGGACGGCGAGGTCGGCGGGCGTGCGTCCGGAGGCGACCTCGTCGGCGAGGACGTGCACGACGTTCCCGAAGCCCTGCGCGGTGGTGGCGGGCGCGTCGGCCTTCACCTCGCGGCCCAGGAACCACTGGAGGGAGCAGGTGTTGGCGAGCTGGTCGAGGGCGCTGCCGGAGAGCACGACGGGCTGGTCGCGGTCGCGCAGCGGCACCTTGCTCTCGGTCGGCTCGAACATGCCCCACCAGCGGTAGGGGTGGGCGGACGGCACCAGGGGGCGGCCGTCCTCGTCGGCGAGCGCGGCCAGCCGGGCCAGGCGGCGGGCGGCGGCCTCCCGCAGCGCGTCGGACGCACGCGGGTCGACGGTGGTCGCGCGCAGCTCGGCGACCAGGGCGGCCACCGCGAGCGGGCGGCGGGGCCGGCCGGTGACGTCCTGGGGTTCGACGCCCAGTTCGGTGAGGAACCGGGAGGGCTGGTCGCCGTCGTCCGCGGGGGCCTTCACGGCGGTGACGACGAGGCGTTCACGCGCGCGCGTGGCCGCGACGTAGAACAGCCGGCGCTCCTCGGCGAGCAGCGCGCCCGGGGTGAGCGGTTCGGCGAGTCCGTCGCGGCCGATGCGGTCCGCTTCCAGGAGCGAGCCGCGACGGCGCAGGTCCGGCCACAGGCCCTCCTGGACGCCGGCCACGACGACCAGGCGCCACTCCAGACCCTTGGCGCGGTGCGCGGTCATCAGGCGTACGGCGTCGGGGCGTACCGCGCGGCCGGCGAGGGTGTCGGCGGCGATGTCCTCGGCCTCGATCTCCGCGAGGAAGTTCAGCGCACCCCGGCCGCCGCTGCGCTCCTCCGCGCGGGCGGCGGTGGCGAACAGGGCGCACACGGCGTCCAGGTCACGGTCGGCATTGCGGCCGGCGGCGCCGCCGCGCCGGGCGGAGCGCTCCAGGCGGGAGGGCCAGGGCGTGCCGTTCCACAGGACCCACAACGCCTCCTCGGCCGTACCGCCCTCCGTCAGCCGCTCCCGGGCCCGGCCGAGCAGCGCGCCGAGCCGCTGGGCCCCGCGCGCGTACCCGGGGTCGTGCACGGCCAGGCGCTCGGGCTCGGCGAGCGCCCGCGCGAGCAGTTCGTCCGACGGCGGCGGGAAAGCGTTGCCGGCCGCCCGCTCCTCGTCGCGCAGGGCACGGCCGAGGCGCCGCAGGTCGGCCGCGTCCATGCCGGCGAGGGGGGAGGTGAGCAGGGTGAGCGCGGTCTCGGTGTCCAGCCAGCAGCCGGCCGCTCCCCCCGAGGCTTCCCCGGGGGCTTCCCTGCGGGCGTCCACGGGGCTGTCCGCAGGGGCTTGCGCCCGGGATCCCGTCGCCTCCGCCATCGCCACCGCCCGCAGCGCCGCCAGCAGGGGCGCCACCGCCGGTTCGTGGCGCAGCGGCACGTCGTCGCCGTCGATGTCCAGGGGCACGCCGGCCGCGGTGAGGGCGCGGCGGATCGTCGGGATGGTGTGGGACCCGGCGCGCACCAGGACGGCCATGTCGCTCCAGCGGACGCCGTCCTCCAGGTGCGCCCGGCGCAGGATGTCGGCGATGTTGTCCAGCTCGGTGCCGGACGTCGGGTACGTGTAGACCTCGACGCGGCCGCCGTCCCGCGCGGCGGTCAGCTCGCGGTGCGCGCGCACCTTGTCGGCGGGCAGCCGGGTCAGCGGCATCCGCCGGGTCAGCAGCCGGGTCGCGGCCAGCAGGCCGGCCCCGGAGCGGCGGGACGTGCGCAGCACCTGCACCGGGGCGGGACGGCCGTCCGCGCGCGCGAAGGCCGACGGGAAGTCCAGGATGCCGTTCACGTCGGCGCCGCGGAACGTGTAGATCGACTGGTCCGGGTCGCCGAACGCGACCAGGGTGCGGCCGCCGCCGGCCAGGGCGTGCAGCAGGCGCACCTGGGCCGGGTCGGTGTCCTGGTACTCGTCGACGTACACGGCGTCGTGCTGGCCGGCGAGGTCCAGGGCGACCTCGGGGCGGTGGGCGAGCAGCACCGCGCGGTGGACGAGTTCGGCGTAGTCGAGGACGCCCTGGAGGTCGAGGACGTCGAGGTACTCGGCGAGGAAGGCGGCCGCGGCCCGCCAGTCGGGGCGGCCGATACGGCGGGCGAAGGCGTCCAGGGCGGCCGGGTCCAGGCCCAGTTCGCGGCTGCGGGCGAGAACCGCGCGGACCTCGTCGGCGAAGCCCCGGGTGGTGAGGCAGGCGCGCAGCTCGTCGGGCCAGCGCACATGGTCCAGCCCGAGCCGCTCCAGGTCGGGCTGCCCGGCCAGCAGCTCGCGGACGGCGACGTCCTGCTCTGGGCCCGACAGCAGCCGCAGCGGGTCCACGAACAGGCCGCTGTCCTGGTGGGCGCGGACCAGCGCGTAGCAGTACGAGTGGAAGGTGGTCGCCCGGGGCGCACGGGCCGCGCCGACCCGCAGGGCCATGCGGTCGCGCAGCTCGACGGCGGCCTTGCGGCTGAACGTCAGCACCAGGATCCGCTCGGGGTCCGCGCCGCGGGCGATCCGCGCGGCCACGGACTCCACCAGGGTGGTGGTCTTGCCGGTGCCGGGACCCGCGAGGACGAGGAGCGGGCCGGACCCGTGGTCAACCACGGCGCGCTGTGCGGCGTCCAGACGAGGGGGATCCACGTCGGCCGGCGGGGTACGGACCAGTCGGTAAGCGCCACGGTTCCCCTGCCGCACCTGGAGGTGCGGCAGGCGCCTGGTGGAGGAAGAGGAGCTCACGTGGTTCGCCGGTCCTGGTGGGTGTGCTGGTCGGTGCGCGGTCGCGGGTGCGCAGGGGTGGCCGCGGGGTGAGCGGGTCACGCGCAGCCGACGCTACGCCGACGAACCGGACGGAAGCAGGGCTTCCGCTTCTTCCCGTCCGCCTCGTGCGGCGCTCGCGGCACGTGCGCCGCACATCTCACGAACGTACGCCATGCCACGGACGTCCCCGGTGTCCCTCGTTCGGGCCGCAGGTTCCCCCCGAGGGCCTCCGATGGCGGAAGCTGTCAGGTGTGAGCCCCCGCGTCCGCGCCGCCGTCCCACCGCGCCCGCTTCATGTCGAGCCGCGGCACATGGCCCTCCGCGGCCTTGCTCGCCTCCTTCAGCGGGGTGCCCTCGGCTCGGTAGTGGTCCAGTGCCCCCAGCTCGTGCCCCGGGAGCAGGACCCCGTCGGCGCGCACCACCCGCCACCACGGAACGGCACCGCCGTAGAGGGACATCACCCGCCCGACCTGGCGCGGCCCACCCTCGTCCAGCCACTCCGCGACGTCGCCGTACGTCATCACGCGCCCGGGCGGGATCCGCTCGGCGACCTCCAGGACCCGCTCGGCGTACTCGGGCAGCTCGTCCGCGTACCCCTCTCGGGTGTCCTCGGGAAGGCTCTGCTCGCTCATTCGCCCCATCCTGCCGCACCCCACCGACAACCGGCGCGGTCCGCGGCGGGCCTCCGCCTCGCCCTCTCGCGGCGCTTGCGGCAGACTGTGCGCCCCCGCATCTGCACCCTGATGCCCCCGGGTGTCGGCGGAGCATGCCACCATCGTGCGGGCGGTGACTGGTGATACGAGATCAAGAAGAGACGACCGAGCAGCAGGGCGTGCACCCCGAGGGCGGGGCGGGCACCTCTGACACCGACGCACGCCCGGACGCGCCCGGATCCGAGCCCGCGCACCCGGACACCACGCCGTCGGACGCCGCGGACCCCGACGCCGCCGAGGCGGAACACGGGTGCGACGAGGCGCACGCCGACGAGGTGGAGGGCGACGAACCGCTGCTCCCCGCGCGCGTGCACCGCCCCTCCGACCTCATGCGGCTCCTGGTCGGCGTGCTCGCCATCGCCGTGCTGCTCGGCATCGCCGCGTTCGCGCACGGCACCACCTCCGGGCTCGAACAGGACATCAACAAGGGCACCGGACAGGCCCCCGACCTGCTGATCAGGTTCGCGGGGCTGGCCTCCAGCATCGCGATCCTGCTGGTGCCGGTCGCGTTCGCGATCGAGCGGCTGATCAAGCGGGACGGGCTGCGCATCGCCGACGGTGTGCTCGCGGCCGTCCTCGCGCACGGCGTGACCCTCGCCACCGACCTGTGGGTCGCGCGGGCCGCCCCGGGCTCGATCCAGGAGGCGCTCACCCAGCCCTCCCCCGGCGACATCCACGCCCTCACCGACCCGGTGCACGGCTATCTCGCACCCGTCATCGCCTACATGACGGCCGTCGGCATGTCCCGGCGGCCGAGATGGCGCGCGGTGCTGTGGATCGTGCTGCTGCTCGACGCGTTCTCCATGCTCGTCACCGGCTACACCACACCGTTCTCGATCATCCTCACGGTGCTGATCGGCTGGACCGTCGCCTACGGCACGCTGTACGCCGTCGGCTCCCCCAACGTCCGCCCCACCGGACGGACCCTGCTGGCGGGCCTCAGGCACGTCGGCTTCCACCCGGTCGGCGCGGCTCGCGAGGAGGCCCTGGACACCGAGAACGGCGACCGGGGCCGGCGCTACTTCGTCACCCTGGAGGACGGCCCGCCGCTGGACGTCACGGTCGTCGACCGGGAACAGCAGGCCCAGGGCTTCTTCTACCGCGCCTGGCGCAACCTGACCCTGCGCGGCTTCGCCACCCGCTCCAGCCTCCAGTCCCTGCGCCAGGCCCTGGAGCAGGAGGCCCTGCTGGCGTACGCGGCGATCGCCGCCGGCGCCAACGCGCCCAAGCTGATCGCCACCTCCGAGCTGGGCCCCGACGCCGTGATGCTCGTCTACGAGCACACCGGCGGCCGCACCCTCGACTCGCTGGCCGACGAGGAGATCACCGACGAACTGCTGCGCCACACCTGGCACCAGGTGCAGGCCCTGCAGTCGCGCCGGATCGCGCACCGCAGGCTCGCGGGCGACGCCATCCTGGTGGATCGTTCCGGCACGGTGATCCTCACCGACCTGCGCGGCGGCGAGATCGCGGCCGGTGAACTGCTGCTGCGCATGGACGTCGCCCAGCTGGTCACCACGCTCGGGCTGCGGGTGGGTGCCGAGCGGGCGGTGGCCTCGGCGGTCGGCGTGCTCGGCCCCGACGCCGTCGCCGACTGTCTGCCGATGCTCCAGCCGATCGCGCTGACGCGCTCCACGCGCGCGACGCTGCGCAGACTGGCCAGGGAGCGCGCCCAGCGCGAGCGGGACGCGGTCCTGGAGGCGTCCCGGCAGGCCAAGCAGGCGCGCGCGCAGGAGGCCGAGAAGCCCGACAAGAAGACCGTGCGCGCCGAGCAGCGGGCGGAGAAACGGGCTCTGGGCGACGCGCTGGAGGAGGCCCGCGAGGAGGACCTGCTCACCCAGATCCGGCACCAGGTGCTGAAGATCAGGCCGCAGGCACCCGTCGAGCCGGCCCGCCTGGAGCGGGTACGGCCGCGCACGCTGATCAGCGTCATCGCCGGCGCGATCGGCGGGTACTACCTGCTGACCCAGCTCACCCACATCGAGTTCGGCCCCCTGGTCGCGAACGCCCAGTGGGGCTGGGTGATCGCCGCGGTGCTGTTCTCGGCGCTCAGCTATGTGGCCGCCGCGATGTCGCTGCTCGGGTTCGTGCCGGAGCGGGTGCCGTTCCTGCGGACCGTGGCCGCGCAGGTCGCCGGGTCCTTCGTGAAGATCGTGGCGCCCGCCGCCGTCGGCGGCGTCGCCCTCAACACGCGCTTCCTGCAGCGCGCGGGCGTGCGCCCCGGGGGCGCGGTGGCGAGCGTCGGCGCCTCGCAGCTGTTCGGGCTCGGCTGTCACATCCTGATGCTGCTGTCCTTCGGCTATCTGACCGGCACCGAGAAGACCCCGTCGCTGTCGCCGTCCCGCACCGTCATCGCGGGCCTGCTGACCGTCGCGGTACTGGTCCTCGTGGTGACCTCGGTGCCGCTCCTGCGGAAATTCGTCAGCACGCGCGTACGGTCGCTCTTCGCGGGTGTCGTACCGCGCATGCTGGACGTGCTCCAGCGGCCGCAGAAGCTCGTCACCGGCATCGGCGGCATGTTGCTGCTGACCGCCTGCTTCGTGATGTGCCTGGACGCCTCCATCCGCGCGTTCGGCGACCAGTCGACCTCGCTGAGCATCGCCAGCGTCGCCGTCGTCTTCCTCGCCGGCAACGCGCTCGGCTCCGCGGCGCCGACCCCGGGCGGTGTCGGCGCGGTCGAGGCGACCCTGACCGTCGGCCTGATCGCCGTCGGTCTCCCCAAGGAGGTCGCGGCGCCCGCCGTCCTGCTGTACCGGCTGCTGACCCTGTGGCTGCCGGTCCTGCCGGGCTGGCTGGCCTTCAACCACCTCTCCCGCAAGGGCGCGCTCTAGGGTCGTACCTCGGACGGCTCGCGCCCCGCGCGCGTGGCCCTGCGCGACCCCAGGATGGGAGCATGCCGAACCCCTTCCGGATCCCTGTCGCCGCCCTGACCACCGCCCTGGTGCTGGCCTTGCTGCCGACCGGGTGCAGCGACGGTTCCGAGGGCGGGGATCCGGCGGCGCAGAAGCTGGACTGGAAGAACTGCCCGGCGCCCGACGAGGCCGAGGGCGGCGGCGAGGCGCCGTCACCGCTGCCCGGCGGCGGCACCTGGCAGTGCGCCACCATGAAGGCGCCCCTGGACTGGTCGAAACCGAAGGGCGCCACCATCGGCCTCGCACTGATCCGGGCCAGGGCCAGCGGCGAGGCGAGCAAGCGGATCGGCTCCCTGATCTTCAACTTCGGCGGGCCCGGCGGCAGCGGCGTCACCACGCTCCCCGCGTTCGGCGCGGACTACGCGGCCCTGCGTACCCGCTACGACCTCGTCAGCTTCGACCCGCGCGGAGTCGGCCGCAGCGACCCCGTCGAGTGCGAGAACGACGCCCAGCTCGACAACTACTTCCAGCAGGACGCGACGCCCGACACCGGCGCCGAGCGCACCCAGCTGATCAACCGCACCAAGCAGTTCAACGCCGCCTGCGAGAAGAACTCCCGGGCGATCCTGCCGCACGTCCGCACCACCGACGCGGCCCGCGACATGGACCTGATGCGCCAGGTCCTCGGCGACACGAAGATGCACTACTTCGGCATCTCCTACGGCACCGAGCTCGGCGGTGTCTACGCCCACCTGTTCCCGAAGAACGTGGGCCGGGCCGTCTTCGACGCCGTCGTCGACCCCACCCAGGACCCGGAGCAGAGCTCGCTCGGGCAGGCCAAGGGCTTCCAGCTCGCGCTCGACAACTTCGCCGAGGACTGCACGTCGAAGAAGACGGAGTGCCCGATCGGAGACACACCGCAGGACGTGAAGGACCGTATCGCCAAGCTCCTCGCGGACCTCGACAAGAAGCCGATCCCCGGCATCCTCCCCCGGCAGCTCACCGAGACCGCCGCCACCAACGGCATCGCGCAGTCCCTGTACTCCAAGGACTTCTGGGAGTACCTCACCGAGGGGCTCGAAGAGGCGTACGACGGCGACGGGAAGATCCTGATGCTGCTGTCCGACTCGATGAACGGCCGCAGCGAGAACGGCGAGTACAGCAACATCACGGCGGCGAACATCGCCATCAACTGCGCCGACCAGAAGCCCCGGTACACCGCCGACTACGTCCAGCAGAAACTGCCCGAGTTCCGCACCGCCTCCCCGCTGTTCGGCGACTACCTGGCCTGGGGCATGGTCAGCTGCACGAACTGGGCGGTGCCGGGGGCCGCCGACCACTCCGACGTCAGCGCGCCCGGGTCGGCGCCGATCCTGGTCGTGGGCAACACCGGGGATCCGGCGACGCCGTACGAGGGCGCGAAGAAGATGGTGGACGCGCTCGGAAAGGGCGTCGGGGTCGAGCTGACGTACAAGGGGCAGGGGCACGGGGCGTACGACAGCAAGGACAAGTGCGTGCAGGGGGCCGTGAACGGCTATCTGCTGGAGGGGACGGTGCCGAAGGCCGGAACGGTCTGCACGTAGCAGATTCGCAGGTCAGAGGGTTATCCACAGGCTTCAACGGCCTTCGCCTGCGCCGCCTACTATGGCCTGACCGCTCTCCCGCAACGAATGCGCGGAGAGCCTGTGTGGGGGGTGTGCGCGCATGTCGCGATATGTACGGTGGGCGGCCGCTGTTGCCGCGGGTCTGCTCGTGGCCGGGTGCAGCAGCGGGTCGTCAGGTGGGGGCGGGGACGAGGGGAAGGCCGCGTCCCGGCAGCCGTCGGCCGCCACGTCCACCGCCACGGGCTCGGCGGGCCTGCCCGCCTCCCTCACCTCCCAGAAGCTCGACTGGGGCCGCTGCAAGGCCACTTCGGACTCGGCCGCGCCCGGGGACGAGTGGCGGTGCGCGACGCTCAAGGTGCCGTTGGACTGGGCGAAGCCGGACGGGGAGACGATCGGGCTGGCGCTGATCCGGGAGCAGGCGAGCGGGGGTTCGGGGAAGCGGATCGGCTCGCTGCTGTTCAACTTCGGCGGGCCGGGCGGCTCCGGCCTCTCGACGATGCCGTACTACGCCTCCACCGTCTCCGCGCTGCGCGAGCGGTACGACCTGGTGAGCTGGGACCCGCGCGGGGTGGGCGCCAGCGAGGGGATCCGCTGCCGCAGCGACAAGGACATCCAGCGCGCCGAGTCGATCGACTCGACGCCGGACACCGCGGCGGAGGAGACGGCGTACTTCCAGGACGCCGCCGACTTCGGCAAGGGCTGCGAGAAGGCCGCCGGCAAGCTGATCGCGCATGTCTCGACGACCGACACGGCCCGCGACATGGACCTGATGCGCCAGGTCCTCGGCGACACGAAGATGCACTACTTCGGCATCTCCTACGGCACCGAACTGGGCGGTGTGTACGCCCACCTGTTCCCGAAGAAGGTGGGACGGCTGATCCTGGACGCGGTGGTGGACCCGACGGCCGACTCGGTCGGCCAGGAGAAGAACCAGGCCGCCGGCTTCCAGCGGGCCCTGGACGACTACCTCAAGTCCACCGGCCAGGACCCGGACCAGGGCTCCCAGAAGATCGTCGATCTGCTGGACAGGCTGGACGCCACGCCGCTGCCCACGTCCTCCGGGCGGAAGCTGACCCAGAGCCTCGCGGTCACCGGCATCGTGCTGCCGCTGTACAGCCAGGACAGCTGGCCGTCGCTGACCAGCGCGCTCAAGGCGGCCGAGGAGGGCGACGGCTCGGAGCTGCTGTCGCTCGCGGACCAGTACAACGAGCGGGATTCGTCGGGGCACTACGGCACGACCACCCACTCCCAGCGGGTCATATCGTGCCTGGACGACAAGGAGCGGCCGACGCTCGCCGAGACGAGGAAACGGCTGGCGGGGTTCGAGAAGGTCTCGCCCGTCTTCGGGGACTTCCTGGGCTGGGACTCGGCCGGCTGGTGCCACGACTGGCCGGTGGCCGGGCAGTGGGACACGCCGGAGGTGAGCGCACCGGGCGCGGCGCCGATCCTGCTGGTCGGCAACACCGGCGACCCGGCGACCCCGTACGAGGGCGCCCGGAGGATGGCCGACGAACTGGGCAAGGGGGTCGGCGTCGAGCTGACCTGGAAGGGCGAGGGCCACGGCGCGTACGGCAGCGGCAGCGACTGCGTGGACTCGGCGGTGAACACCTATCTGCTCAGCGGCACGGTCCCGAAGGACGGCACGGTCTGCTCATGACGAAGGCGGGGGCTCCGGGCACCCGTCGTGCCCGAGGCCCCCGCCCGTCGCGGAGCCTGTGCTCAGTAGACCGGCTTCGACGGCTCGATCTGGTTGACCCAGCCGATCACGCCGCCGCCGACGTGGACGGCGTCCGCGAAGCCCGCGGACTTCAGGACGGCGAGGACCTCCGCACTGCGGACACCCGTCTTGCAGTGCAGGACGATCTTCTTGTCCTGGGGCAGGCCCTCCAGGGCGGTGCCGAGGAGGAACTCGTTCTTGGGGATCAGCTTGGCGCCCGGGATGGAGACGATCTCGTACTCGTTCGGCTCGCGGACGTCGATGATCTCGATGTTCTCGCCGTCGTCGATCCACTCCTTGAGCTGCTTGGGAGTGATCGTCGAACCGGCGGCCGCCTGCTGGGCCTCCTCGGACACGACGCCGCAGAAGGCCTCGTAGTCGATGAGCTCGGTGACGGTCGGGTTCTCGCCGCAGACCGCGCAGTTCGGGTCCTTGCGGACCTTGACCTGGCGGTACTGCATCTCCAGGGCGTCGTAGATCATCAGACGGCCGACGAGGGGCTCACCGGTGCCGGTGAGGACCTTGATGGCCTCGGTGACCTGGATGGAGCCGATGGACGCGCAGAGCACGCCCAGGACGCCGCCCTCAGCGCAGGAGGGGACCATGCCCGGCGGCGGGGGCTCCGAGTAGAGGCAGCGGTAGCAGGGGCCGTACTCGGACCAGAAGACCGAGGCCTGGCCGTCGAAGCGGTAGATGGAGCCCCAGACGTACGGCTTGTTCAGCAGCACGCAGGCGTCGTTCACCAGGTAGCGGGTGGCGAAGTTGTCGGTGCCGTCGACGATCAGGTCGTACTGGCTGAAGATGTCCATCACGTTCTCGGCCTCGAGCCGCTCTTCGTGAAGGATCACGTCCACGTACGGGTTGATGCCCTTGACCGTGTCACGGGCGGACTCGGCCTTGGAGCGGCCGATGTCGGCCTGGCTGTGGATGATCTGGCGCTGCAGGTTCGACTCGTCGACCTCGTCGAACTCCACGATGCCCAGAGTGCCGACGCCCGCGGCGGCCAGGTACATCAGCGCCGGCGAGCCCAGGCCGCCGGCGCCCACACAGAGCACCTTGGCGTTCTTCAGCCGCTTCTGCCCGTCCATCCCGACGTCGGGGATGATCAGGTGGCGGGAGTACCTGCGGACCTCGTCTACGGTGAGCTCAGAGGCTGGCTCGACCAGGGGTGGCAGCGACACGGGGACTCCGTTGATCGGTCAATCACTACAGTTGTTCTCCCTGTAACACTGCCACGGGCTTCTTCATTCCGAGACACCTGTTCCGATCCGCGAGACGAATTCGTCCCAGTAGCCGGGCATCGCCTCCCAGGGATCGGCCCTCCCCCAGCGATCGGTCCGGTCCGTGAAGTAGATCGTGGCGGCGCCCTGCCAGCGGGCTATGCGCAGCGCCTCGTCGAGGTGGCCGAGGGGCACGCCGTGCACGAAGTGGCAGAAGCGGTCGGGCGGGTAGTCGGCGGTCCACTCGGCGACCTGGGACCAGCGGTAGTCGCTCCAGGGCCCGGCGAAGGTCACCAGCTGGTCGGCGTTCTCGGCGTAGCCCGGGTGGGGGTGGGTGCCGTGACCGAGGACTATGTGGGTGCCGTCACCGATGGCGCGGAGCGCGGCGACCGCGCGGCGGATCTCGGGGAGCGCCGTGCGCTCGGTGGGGCAGCGGTCCAGCAGGAAGCCGTCGACGCGGTACCAGTCGTGGAAGTGGCGGGCGTCGGTGAGCAGGTCACCGTGGGAGCGGGCGCCGTAGGTGGTGTCCAGGTGGCCGAGGACGCGGACGCCCGCGTTGCGGAGCCGGCCGGCCGCCTCCAGGCAATGCGGGTCGGGGAGGCTGCCGGGTCCGTTCGCCACGTTGAGGACCACCCAGTGCAGGGGTGTGCCCGGGCGGGTGAGTTCGGCCCACTGGGCGGGGGCGAGGAGGGGGTGGGCGTAGCCGGGGATGCCGACGGCGGTGCGGACGCCGGTGGTCGCGGCGCCCGCCCTGGTGCTGGTCAGATGCGGCACGCCGCCTCCATCCAGATGTCCGCGAGGGACTCCTCGAGGTTGATACGGGGACGCCAGCCGAGCCGGTCGCGGGCGCAGCGCACGTCGGCCTGCTGCCAGCTGCCGCAGCCGTCCGGGTACGGGTACGCGACCGGGCCCGTGTGCTCGCCGTCCATCCGGGGGTGGCCGATGGCGCCGCGCAGCGGGCCGGGCGGCCCGTCCAGTTCGTGCAGGGCGCCGCCGTATCCGGCGACCCGGGCGAGAACGGCGGCGGCGTCGCGGAGCCGGACGGCGCGGCCGGAGCCGATGTTGATGACGCCCTGGGCGGCGGAGAGCGAGGCCGCGTGGACGGCACGGGCGACGTCGCGGACGTCGACGAAGTCGCGCTGGGCGCCGAGGCCGCCGAGTTTGAGCTCGCCGTCGCCGGACTGCATGGCCCGGCGCATCGCCTCGGCCAGGCGGCCGAGCGGTGAGCCGGCCGGGGTGCCAGGACCGGCGGGCGAGAAGACGCGCAGGACGACGGCGTCGAGGCCGGAGCCGAGGACGAGCTCGGTGGCGGCGAGCTTGCTGACGCCGTACGGGCCGCCGGGGCGTGGCACGGCGTCCTCGGCGGTGGAGGAGCCGGGCTGGCTCGGGCCGTACTCGGAGCTGCAGCCGACCTGCACCAGGCGGGCGCCGCAGCCGCTGCGGCGCAGGGCCTCGCAGACGGTGGCGACGGCGACGGTGTTGTGCCGGGTGAGTTCCCGGGCGCCGCCGCGGGTGGCGCCGGCGCAGTTCACGATGACGCCCGGGTGGACCGCGTCGAGGAACCGGGTGAGCGCGCCCGGGCTGCCGGTGGCGAGGTCGAAGCGGACATCGGCGTCGTCGCCGCGGCCGAGCGCGGTGAGCTGGACGGCCGGGTCGGCGAGCAGCCGGTCGGCGACGAAGCGGCCGAGGTATCCGTTGGCTCCGATCAGCAGAACCCTCATCGCGCCGCTCCCGGGGTGTGTGCTCCGGCGACTCCGGTGGTTCCGGCGTTTCCGGTGGTTCCGGACGCTCCGGGTCCGGGTCGGGAGGTGGTCATCTGGTGGTCTCCTTCAAGAGGTGGTGCGGTTGCCTCCGGCGGGATGCCGGGCGCCGGCCGCCGGGACGGCGCGGCGAGGCCTGCGAAGAGAACGGGGGCTCTGCTCACTCCGGGTCTCCTGTCGGCGCGTGGGCCGAGGCCCGGGTGAGGGTGCGGGTCGCCCGGAACAGCAGCGTCAGCGCGGCGGCGCCGCAGACGAGGGCGGGGACGCTGCCCGCGCCCCAGGCGTCGACCAGGGTGTCGACGGGGGCGGCCAGGAAGGCGCAGCCGGGCAGCCGGCCGGCCAGGACGAGGGCCACGGCCGCCGCTTCCGTGGTGGCCGCGGCGGCGAGGGTGGGCCCCTGCGGGACGTTGTGGACGGCGAGGAGGCGGGCGAGCAGGAGGAGGGCGCCGAGGGCGAGGGCCCCCGGATGGCCGACGGGCTCGCCGAGGGCAGCGCCGCACAGGGCGAGCAGAGCGGTGAGGGCGCCGAGGAAGAGGGCGAACGTACCGAGCAGCAGCGGCTGTACGGACCCGGTGAACTCCTCGAGGCCCCGGCTGGCCGCGAGCCTGCGCCGGGCGCCCGCCGTGAAGAGGTGGGCGCTCCAGGCCGCGGGGGCGCAGGCCAGGGTGAGGGCGAGGACGGGGGCCGTGGCCACCGGCCAGGGGCCGTCGGTTACGCCGGTCGGGAGGCCGTCGGGGCCGCCGTCCACGGCGGCCCGCAGCAGGCCGTCGCCGAGCAGGGCGTAGGCGAGCAGCCAGCAGGTCCACGCGCGCGTGCCGGTGGCGGTGCGCCAGGCCGGGGTCCGGGCCGGTGCGGCCAGGGGGCCGCGGCGCAGGACCGGACGTACGGCCAGGGCGACGGCGAGCACGCCGACGGCCGCCACCAGGAGGCGGGGGCGGCCCTCGGTGAGCCGTACGCCGGTCACGGCCGCCGCGCACACGGCGCCCGGGAGGAGCGTGAGGAGCGCCCGGTCGGCGCGCACGCGGGGCGCGGGCGCCGGTTCGGGGTCCGGGCGCGGGTCGTCGTCGCGGGGCACGCGCGCGTAGAGCTCTTCTGCGAGCGAGAAGACGTCACGGTGCCGGAAGCGGGCGGCGGTGCGGTCGGTGACGCCGTGCGCCTCGAGGCCGGCCGCGATCTCCAGAGGGTCCACGGCCCGCTCGCAGAGTGTGCGGTGACGGTGCATCAGCGCTTTCACGGGGTCGGCGGCGGGGCCGCGGCGGAGCGTGGCACCCCGGCTGCCGGCGGTGTCCTTGGCGGCAGCCCGGCCGCCCGGAGAGAACCCGCCGGGGACCGGTGTCCCGCCCCCGGGAAAGGCGTCTCCCGGGCCGCCCTCGTCCACCCCCAGGAGCCACCCCTCCGAGCGCGCGTCCCAGGCGTCGGCCGCGCCGGGCCGCTCCGGCCGGTCCAGTTCTGCCGGACCGCCGTTCACCGTGCCGCCTTCGTCGCCGTTCACAGCGCCCCCTCGGCGGCCGTGCGCGGGGTGGCCCGTACCGGGGTGGGCCGCATGGCGGTACCCGGGGCCCAGCCGGGCCCGGCGCGATGCGCCACGCGGGCCGTGGGGCCGGTCCAGCGGCCCGGTACGTGGGCCTCGGCCGGGACGGCGAACGGCAGGGGCTCGCCCGCCTGGTCGAGAACGACCCGGCGTACCGGGCAGTGCGAGACGATCTCCAGGTAAATGCTGTGAAATGCCGCGATGTTCTGCTCGACGGTGAACAGTTCGAGCGCCCGGGCGCGTGCGGCGGCTCCGAGGCGCTCGCGGCGCTCGGGGTCACGCAGCAGCGCCACGCACGCCTCCGCGAGCGCCCGGGGATTGCGTGGGGGTACGACGAGACCGGTGCCGCCGATGGCCTCCACCACGGCGCCGACGTCCGTGGAGACGGTCGCCCGGCCGCAGAGCATCGCCTCGACGAGCCCCACCGGAAAGCCCTCGACGACGCTGGAGAGGACGACGACCGCGCCGGACGCGTACGCGTCGGCGAGGGTCGGTGCTTCCGGGCCGCCTATCTCGTCGAAGGAGACGGGATTGTCGCCGACGGCGTGCACGCCCTCTGCCTCGTCGGGGAAGAGCTGTGCGGCGAGCGCCCTGCAGTGCCCCAGATAGGCCTCGCCCTCCGGCCCCGCCGGGGCGCCCACGAACCGCAGTCGCGCCTTGGGTTCCTCCTTGCGGATCTCGGCGAAGGCGTGCAGCAGTGACACCAGGTCCTTGGCCGGCTCGATACGGCCGACCCACACGAGCGTGTCCGGTTCCGCGCGGTCCGGTGCCTCGCCCACCTCGGTGAAGCGGGCGGCCTCCATGCCGGGATGCACGGTACGGATGCGGGAGCGGTCGGCACCGCAGCGCTCCTGCCAGCGTCGGGCGTGCGCGTTGCCCGGTGTGATGATCGCGGCGCGGCGGTAGACCTCGGCGGCGAGCCGGCCGTGGAAGGCGGCGAGCAGCGCGCGTACGGCGGGCGTGGCCGCGTCGGGGCCGGCGGCGAGGTAGTGCGAGCGCAGCTGCACGCCGTACTCGGTGACCAGCAGCGGCACGCCGGAGAAGTGCCCGGCGAGCAGTCCGGCCAGGGCGGCCGGGCCGCCGGCGGTGGCGTGGCAGAGATCGGCCGCGCCGAGGCCGTCGTCCCCGTACCAGTCCAGGGAGAGCGGGCGCAGGGCGCGTTCGAGGTGGGCGGCGACGGCGAGCAGATCGGGCACGCGCGCCTCGCGCGCCGCACCGAGTGCGCCAGGTGCGCGACAGGTGCGCTCCAGTGCGTGCAGGGCGGTGTCGGAGCGGAGCGCGGCGACCAGGCCGCCCTCGTCACGGGCGAGTTCGGCGAGTCCGTGGAGCGCGTTGCCGAAACGGTCCGCCAGAGAGTCGGGCACGGCACCGGAGCCGCCCGCATCGCCTGGCCCGTTCGAGCCGCCCGTGCCGCGCGAGCCATCCGTGCCGCGCGAGCCATCCGTGGCGTCCGCGGCCGGACCGGCACACAGCACCCCCACGAACTCGCCGTAGCTCTCGGCGAAGCGCCGGCGCGCGCGCCGCCCGTACCTGACGCCGTCCTCCTCGGCCGTCCACAGAGGAGCCGTCCGGACCCGGCTGACGTGCGGCGGCAGCGGCAGCCAGCCCTCGTCCTCCTGACGCCGGGTGCGGCTGAGGGCGTAGAGGTCGAACTCGTGCTGCCCAAGCCCGCGCACGAGCCGGTCGCACCAGAGTCTGGCGTCACCGCTCACATACGGATAACCACCCTCCGTAAGCAGTCCGATGCGCACGTGTGCACCCCCGATCGATCTCCCGTATGGGGAGCCACCGTGGCTCGGTGGCTCGCAGCGGGACGAAGGTATGCGGACAAGACGGTGGCGCGACGGACGGTTGTCCATCGCGCCACCAAAAGGGGTGAACGGTCGTAACTTTCCCGTGCGGGTCGCGTTCTGTCGCGCTAGGCGACCGAATGACGGCGGAACGTCACGTTCGGGTCCGCGTCCGGATCTGCGGAAACGTCACGCCGACGCCAGTTGCCGGCGCGCCGCCCGCCGCCGGGCCGCGGCCTCGGGGTCAAGGGCGGGTACGGCGGCCAGGAGCTGCCTGGTGTACGGGTCCCGGGGGTTGTCGTAGACCTCGTCGGCGGGCCCGGTCTCGACGATCCGGCCGCGCCGCATGACCGCGACCCGGTCGCTGACCTGGCGCACCACGGCGAGGTCGTGGGCGACGAAGACGAGCGCGAGCCCGAGTTCACGCTGGATTCCGCCGAGCAGGGCGACGACCTGGGCCTGGGTGGTGACGTCCAGGGCGGAGACCGGCTCGTCGCAGACGATGACGCGCGGGTCGGCCGCGAGCGCCCGCGCGATGCCCACGCGCTGGCGCTGGCCACCGCTGAACTCGTGCGGATAGCGCTGATAGTGCGCCCCTTCGAGCCCCACGCGCTCCAGCAGTTCGATCACGCGCCCCCGGATGCGCCCCTCGTCCCGTTCGCCCCGCGCGCGCAGCGGGTCGGCGATCGACTCGCCGACGCTGCGCCGCGGGTTGAGGGAGGACACCGGGTCCTGGAAGACCATCTGGACGGCCGGGTTCACGCCCACGCGCACGTGGCCGTCGTCACGGACCTCGCCCGCCGTCGGCTCCAGCAGCCCGACCAGCATCCGGCCGAGGGTGGTCTTGCCGCTGCCGCTCTCGCCGACGACGCCGAGCGTCTCGCCCCGGTGCACGGTCAGCGACACGTCGTCCACGGCCGCGAACGCCCGCTTCCCGCGCCCGAACTCGCGGCGCAGGCCGGACGCCTCCAGCACCACCTCCTCGGAGGCCTGCGAGGGCGCGCGCACCGCGTCCACGCGCGGGACGGCGGAGAGCAGTTCCCGGGTGTACGGCTCGGCGGGTGCGCCGAGCACGCCGGCGACCGGCCCCTGTTCGACCACGCGCCCGTGCCGCATGACGAGCACCTGGTCGACGCTCTCGGCGGCGACGCCCACGTCGTGGGTGACGAGCAGCAGGCCCATGCCGGTCTCCTCGCGCAGGGTGTGCAGCAGGTCGAGGATCTGGGCCTGGACGGTCACGTCGAGGGCGGTGGTGGGCTCGTCGGCGATGAGCAGTTCGGGCTCGCAGGCGAGCGCCATGGCGATCAGCGCGCGCTGCCGCATGCCGCCGCTGAACTCGTGCGGACGGGACCGGGACCGGCGCGAGGCGTCCGGGATGCCGACCCGGTCGAGCACCTCCACGGCACGCGCGCGTGCGGCTCGCCGTGACGCGCGCGTGTGCACGCGGTACACCTCGGCGATCTGGTCGCCGATCGCGTAGTACGGGTCGAGGGACGACAGCGGATCCTGGAAGACCATCGCCGCCTTCGCGCCGCGCAGCCGCCGCAGTTCGCCGTCGGAGGCGGCCTGTACGTCGATGCCCGCGACCTCGACCGAGCCGCCGAGCCGCGCTCCCGTGCCGTGGTGCAGGCCCAGCAGGGCCGAGGCGACCGTGGACTTGCCGGAGCCGGACTCGCCGACCAGGGCGAGGGCGGCGCCGCGCTCCAGGGTGAACGACAGCCCGTCCACGGCCCGCAGGTCGCCGAACTCGACGGTCAGATCAGTGACTTGGACGAGACTCACGTCAGTACCACCCGTCGGTCGGCCACCGCGTACAGCACGTCCGCGACGGCGTTGGCGAGCACCACGAAGAAGCCGACGACGAGGACCATGCCGACGACGACGGGCAGGTCGACCACGCTGACGGCGTGGACGAGTTCCTGGCCGAGGCCGGGAAGTCCGAACAGCGTCTCGGTGAGCACCGCGCCGCCGACGGCCGAGCCGAAGTTGTTGGCGTTCAGCGCGATGACCGGCGCGAGCGCGCCGCGCAGGGCGTGCCGTCCGACGATCGACCGCTCGCCGACGCCGTAGGCACGGAAGGTGCGGATGTGGTCCTCGGCCAGGGTCTCCAGCATCGACGCCCGGGTCATCCGGGCGAACGCGGCGGACTCGATGAGGGCGAGGGAGAGCCAGGGCAGCAGCAGGTTCCACGCCCACTGTTCGGGGTCGTCGGTGAACTTCACGTACTGCGGGAAGGGCAGCAGTTCCAGTTCGCCGCAGACGACGATCATCAGGACCAGGCCGATGACGAAGACGGGAGTGGCCCAGCCCGCCAGCGTGAGGCCGGTCAGCACCCGCTCGGTGAGCCGGCCGCGCCGCCAGACGGAGAGCACGCCCGTGCCGACGCCCAGGATCAGCCACAGCACCATGGCGCCGGTCACCAGCGAGAGGCTGACCGGAAGCCTGGTCAGGATGATGCTCAGGACCTGCTGGTCGGTCCGGTAGGACAGGCCGAGGCAGGGCGCGGAGCAGTGCTCCACGGAGGTGCCGGTGGAGTAGTCCTGGCCGACGACCAGGCCCTCCAGGAAGTGCCAGTAGCGCACGTACAGGGGGTCGTCGAGGTGCAGTTGCTGGGCCACCTGGTGCACCTGCTCCGGGGAGCAGCGCGGGCCGCAGGTGATCTGGGCGACGTTGCCCGGGGTGACGTAGAAGACGACGTAGACGATCACCGAGATGGCGAGCAGGGTCGCCACGGTGCCGATGGTGCGGCGGAGCAGGAAGCCGCCGAAGCCGTTCACGCGGATTCCTCCTTCGCCGTCGTCACGGCCTCGCGCCCGCGGCCGGTGCCGACGCCGAGCCGGGAGGCGGCGCGCGGGTCCAGGGCGGTGCGGACGCCGTCGCCGAGGACGGTCATCGCGAGGACGGTCACGAACAGCGCGCCGGCCGGCAGGAGCAGGTACTGCGGGGCCGCCTGGTACCAGACGTCGGCGGCGGTGAGCATCTGGCCCCAGGAGGGCGTCGGTGGCTTCACCCCGACGCCGAGGAAGGAAAGCGCCGCCTCGACGCTGATGTTGACCGGGATGAGGATCGAGGCGTACGTGATGACCGGCGCGGCCAGGCCGGGCAGCAGCTCTCGGCGGGCGATGCGCCAGGCGCCCCAGCCGCTGAGCCGCGCGGCGGCGACGTAGTCGAGCCCCTTCAGGGTGAGTGTCTGGGCGCGCACGATCTTCGCGATGGTGCCCCAGGAGATGAACCCGATGACGAGGGTGACCAGGACGGGCCGGGGAAAGCTCTGCGGCACGATCGCGAGCAGCGCCAGCGACATGATCATCAGGGGCAGCGCGACGAAGATGTCCGTGATCCGGCTCAACAGTTGATCAACCCATCCACCGCCGAGCGCGGCCGCCACGCCGACGACGAGCCCGAGGAAGACCTGGATCACGGTGGCCGCGAACGCGACGCCCAGGGAGACCCGCGCGCCGTACACCAGCCGTGCGAACAGATCGCGGCCGGTCTGCGGCTCCACGCCCAGCCAGTGGTCGGCGGAGATGCCGCCGAGGGAGCCGGTCGGCACGCCGCCGCGCGCGGAGTCGATGAGGGCGGGGTGGTACGTGAACGGGTCCTGGCCCTCCAGCGCGGTGAGCAGCGGCGCGGCGAGCGCGACCAGGACGAGCAGCGCGACGACGCCCGCCGCGACCGTGGCGGCCCGCTGCGTACGCAGCCGCCGCCAGAACTGACGAGCCCCCGAAGCCCCCGAGGCGAGCGCCTCGGGGGCCTGGGTGGCGACAAGTGCCTCGCTCACGGTGCTACTTCACCGCGACCTGGGAGATGTCCAGGACACCGGTCCAGTCGCTGATCACGACGTTCTTGATGTCCTTGCCGACCAGCCGCTTGTAGACGGGGTGGAACAGCGGAACGGTCACCGCCTGCGCGCCGATCTTCTTGTCCAGTGCACCCCACCGCTTCGCGGCCGCGTCAAGATCGGTCAACTTGTTGATCGCGTCAATCTCGGCGTTGACCGAAGCATCGTTGAGCTGGGAAGCGTTGAAGTTCGCGCCGTCCTTGACGATCTGCCGGCCGTCGAAGATCGGGGCGAGGAAGGGACCGCCGGAGGGCCAGTCGGCACCCCACGCGGCGAGGAAGAAGCCCGGCTCGGTCTTCACACTGTGGACCGTGTCGGAGTAGTTGTTGTCCTCCAGGCCCTGGAGCTTGACCGTGATGCCGGCCTTCTTGAGGGCGTCCTGGATCGCGGTCGCGATCTCGGGGCTCGTCTTGAAGTTGTCGGCGTTGTCGTGGGTCAGCGTGACGGTGAGCCCGTTCGGGTAACCGGCTTCCTTCAGCAGCTCCTTCGCCTTGGCCGCGTTGCCGGTGTCGCCCGCCGGGAAGAGGTCGTACGGCGTGTAGCCGAAGGACTTCTGGTTGGGCAGGAAGGTGGTCGCGGGCTCGGCGAGGGCGCTGCCGCCGGCCGCGTTGATCACGGACGACCGGTCGACGGCGTACGAGATCGCCTGCCGCACCTTGGGGTTGTCGAACGGCTTGACCTTCGGGTTGAACGCTATGTAGTTCGTGTAGCCGAAGTGCCCGGTGCCGACGCGCGCGGCGAGTTCCTTGTCACCGGTCACCTTGGCGAGCTCGGCCGGGCCGAGGTTGGTGTCCGTGGTGACCGCGGCCGCGTCCGCCCCCTGGGACGCCGACAGCCGCTGGTTGATCACGGACGAGTCGAGCCCGGACTGCACGTCGATCTTGTCCGGGTAGGCCTTGCGCTGGTCGTCGACGGCCGCGGACCAGTATTTGTTCCGCTCGAGCACCAGGTGCTCGCCGTCGTTCTCGTTCTTCACGACCTGGTAGGGGCCGGACGAGATCGGGTGCTCCTCGTACTTGGTGCCCGTGTCCTTGGCCTGCGGGACCGGCGTGAACTGCGTCTGCGTGGCCAGGAACGGGAACTCGCCCTCGGGCTTGTTCAGATGGAAGACGATCGTCCGGCTGTCCGGCGTCTCGATCGCCGAGAGCCCCTTCTTGTCCTTGTACGGCCCCTGGTAGTCGGCCGCGCCGACCAGCCAGTCCCGCAGGTAGGGCGCGCCGCCGGAGAGCTCGGGCGCAAAGGAGCGCTCGATGCCGTACTTGATGTCGGCGGACGTGATCGCGGTGCCGTCCTCGTACTTGAGGCCCTTCTTCAGCGTGTACGTCCACACGGTCGCGTTCTTGCTGGGGCGCCCGGTGTCGGTGGCCAGGTCGGGGACGACCTTGGTGCCGGCCGCGCCGCTCGCGCGGTTGCGGGTGGTGAGCGTGCGGAAGACCAGGGAGGGCACGTTGCCGCCGCCGGAGGTGTAGAGGCGGGCCGGGTCGAAGTCCGACTGCGGGTCGGAGTTCAGGACGGTGAGCGTGCCGCCCTTGTGCGGCGTGGAGTCGCCACCGGAGCCGTTGGCATCGTTGTCCTTAGGCCCGCAGGCGGCGGCGCCCGCTGCCACGACCAGGGCAAGCGACACGTACGCCGCGCGGGCGCTGGTTTGGGACGGATGACGCATCGGAATGACGACCTCTCGGAAGGCGTGTCTCGATGGACGAGACAGATTGACGAGGAGTGAGACGAAAGTGAACAGACGTCTGCCCGGGCGCCAGGTCGTCGAAAGAGCCGTGACCCAGGTCACGGCATCAGAGCAAAGTCGCGACGCGAACGCCTGAAGGCGGGCGTCAGCGACAGTCGATGTCGGCCACGCAGAGCGCGGTCACGCCGATGAGCGCCAGCTCGATGGCGGCGCGCGTGGGGGCGTGGGGGGTCGACATGCCCAGAAATATGTACGAACTTTCTGCGCATGTCAATGTGATGTATGAGCCACCTGTCAACTCTTGGGGTAGGGCCAGGGGTTGGGCAGGCAGTGGATTCCGTCGTGGTCGAGGAACTTCGTCTGCTGCTGCATGACCGGCGCCAGCTCGCCGTCCTTGTCGCAGGTCACATGGCCGTAGCCGAGCCGGTGGCCGACCTCGTGGTTGATCAGCATCTGCCGGTAGGCGTGGATCTTGTCGCCGTACGTCTTGCTGCCCTGGGCCCACCTGTACGCGTTGATCATGACGCGTTCGGTGGACGCCGAGTCGCAGGACACGTTGTCCTCGGTCGTGTCGAGGCCGGACTTGGCGCACCACTTGGCGGTGGTGCCGGGGCTGGCGAGCGTGATCACGAAGTCGGGCTTGCCGGTGGACACGCGCGCGAAGGTACGGGCGCCGTCGTGGGCCCAGCTCCGGTCGTCGTTGAGCGTCTTCTGCACGGCCTCGGCGAACAGCTTCCCGTCCAGGCCCAGGCCCTGCTCCACGTCGACGCGGTAGGTGTACTTCCGCCCCTTGCCCGGCGCCTTCGCGCTCCCGGGCACGGTGCTGAACTTCCCGGACCCGGTCAGCTTGGCGCTGAGCGGGTACTTCTCGCCCATCGCCTGCGCGTACGACAGCGTCACCACGCCCGCCGAGGCGGAGGCCGACGCGGAGGGAGTCGTACGGCTGTCCCCGCGCGAGGCGGCGCCGTCGGTGGCCCGCGTCCCGCCCGCGGCCGACTGCGACCGTGCGGCGTCGCCGTCCCGGCCGTCGATCACCTGCCCGGCGACGATCACCGCGAGCACGGTGGTGACGGCGGCGGCCGCGACGCCCGCGAAGGCCCGGCCCTTGCCGCCCTTGGGCCGCGCGGGCTCGCCGGTGGGCGGCGCGTCGTCGGCATCGCCCGCACCGCCGTCGATGCCGGACGGGAGCGCGGACGTGTGCGGACCGGAACCGGGCGGATACGTTTCCGCGCGCTGGGCGCCGATGCCGGGGCGGGGCGCGAAGACGTCGTCGTCCTCACCGAAGGCGTCGACGTAGTCCTGCCGCGGACCACCGGGTCCGCTCTGCCGCTGCCGCGGTATCGACACACCGGTCGCCCCGAAGGCAGCACCGGCGGGCCCGGAAGCGGTACCGGCGGGCCTGCCGGAAGCACCGGCCGCCCCGCCCAACTCGCCCCAGCCACCGCCCGCTTCACGCTGCTGCGGGTGACCGCCACGGACTCGCGGGACGCCGCGCGCGGGAGTTCCGTCCGGGAAACGCGGGACGCCGTGAGCCGGGGCCCCGTCGGCAAAGCGAGGCACACCGCCGGCCGGCGTACCGTCGGCGAACCGCGGCACCCCCCGGGCAGGCGTGCCGTCGGCCGACCGCGGGACGCCCTGGGCGGGCGTTCCGGCCGCGAACCGCGGCGCACCGCCCGCGGGTGTTCCGCCGGCCGGACGCGGCGCGGGTGTCCCGTCGGCCGGACGCGGCACCGTAGCCCCCGCAGGGCCGCGCCCGCCGTCCCCGGGGCCCTGCTTCCGGGCCGCTCGCACGTTCCCTATGTCCGCCGCGTCGCCCTTGGGTACCGGCCCGCGGCGGCTGTGGCGTCCCACCCGCCCCTCAGCTCCCCGCGCCCGGCGCGACCGGACCGCCGCCGAGGTTCCCGGCAGCCGACGCGTCCCCCAACCTGTCGGCGGAAGCGAGGAGTTCACGGAACGCCCCGGCCACCACCGCCGGGTACTCCATCATCGCCACGTGCCCGGCGTCCGGCATGGAGAGCAGCCGGGAGTAGCGGAAGCTGCGCGCGGCCTTCTGCGCCATGCGGTAGCCGACGAGCTGGTCGCGGCCACCGTAGATCAGCAGGGTCGGGGCGAGGACGCGCTCGGCCTGGCGCCAGAGCCCGTGCTGGCCGCCCAGCGTGTACGCGTTGACGATGCCGCGCGCGGACCGCGCCATCGCGTCCCAGAAGTACGGCAGCCGCAGCCGCCGTTCCAGCTCCTCCACCGCGTGCTCGAACGCCTCGGGCGTGACCTGGCTGGGATCGCCGTAGCAGAGGGCGAGCACACCCCGTACCCGCTGTTCGGCGGTCCACTTGCCGGTCGTACGGGTGAGGAGCCCGGCGACGCCGGGAAGGCCGAGCAGGACCGTCGGCATGGCGGTGCGCTGCACGCGCAGCTCGGGCAGGGCCGGCGAGACGAGCGTGAGGGTGCGGACGAGGTCCGGGCGGACGGCGGCGATTCGGGTGGCGACCGCGCCGCCGAGGGAGTTGCCGAAGAGATGGACAGGACCGCGGCCGACCGCGTCGAGATAGCGGATGACCGCGCGCGCGTGCCCGGTGACGGAGTAGTTGCCGTCGTCCGGCGGCGGCGAGTCACCGAAGCCCGGCAGGTCGACCGCCTCGCCGTCCACGACGCCCTCGAGCTGTTCCATCAGCTCCGACCAGTTCTGCGAGGAGCCGCCGAGCCCGTGGATGTAGAGCGCGGGCGGCAGGCCCTCGCGCGCGGGCGGCCGTGAGCGGATCGAGAGGGTGACGCCGGGCAGTCCCACCGACCGCAGCCGCTCGCCCTCCGCAACTCTGACTGCCGCCGCCTCGGGGAGCACGCTGGTGGGCGGCACGGAGGGCAGTTCGGTCGAAGACATGGGCCAATGTTACGAGACGATCACACAGTGGTTCATGTGTTCGCCGTCACAGAACCACCTGGGGCGAGCCGCCCAGGAGCCGCGTACGACCCGGGGTGAGGGGCCGGCCGTCATCCGGAGCGAACGGCCGTGCATGGCATAGCGTCCACATCCGGTGTCTCCTACGCTCGTAAACAGGGCACCCGTTTGTGGCCCCCTGCTTCCGCCAGGGATCTTCCAAGGAAGGGAGCCCACCATGGCCCATGACCCCACCGACCCCGACGTACTCGACGATCTGGAGGCGGAGGAGGCCCCGGAGATCGATGTCGAGGCCCCTGAGGGCGACGCAGCCGAGCAGCACACGGACGTCACGCCGTCCCACGACGACCCGCTCACCGGTGAGGACGCGGACCGCGCGAACGAGGCCGATCTGATCGAACAGGCGCGGGTGGTCTCCCTCGACGAGGACGACTACCGCTGACCGCGACCGGCTCCGGCGGGCCATTTGGCGTGTCCGCATTTCCCGGTATTTCCCGGTGCGGCTTTCGCCGTCGTCCGGTACGTGAAATTCTGCGCTCGCACCGCGCACAGCACGGTTACCGAAAAGTACGATGGCCGCGCGGAGCGATCCGCATGTGGACGACATTGGGAGGCGGCGTGACAGCCATCGAGCAGACAGAGGCGGCACGCCCGCGGGGCACTCGCCTTCCGCGCCGTGCCCGACGGAACCAGCTGCTGGGCGCCGCCCAGGAAGTGTTCGTCGCACAGGGGTACCACGCGGCCGCGATGGACGACATCGCCGAACGCGCCGGCGTCAGCAAGCCGGTGCTCTACCAGCATTTCCCGGGCAAGCTCGACCTGTACCTGGCCCTGCTGGACCAGCACTGCGAGGCCCTGATCCAGGCGGTCCGCAGCGCGCTCGCGTCGACGACCGACAACAAGCAGCGGGTCCGGGCGACCATGGACGCGTACTTCGCGTACGTCGAGGACGACGGCGGCGCCTTCCGCCTGGTCTTCGAGTCCGACCTGACGAACGAGCCCGCGGTGCGCGAGCGCGTCGACAAGGTCACCACCGAGTGCGCCGAGGCGATCTGCGAGGTCATCGCCGAGGACACCGGCCTGCCGCGTGCCGAGTCGATGCTGCTGGCCTCCGGCCTCGGCGGTCTCGCCCAGGTGGTGGCCCGTTCCTGGCTGCACAGCGACCGCACCGTCCCGCGCGACCAGGCGGTCCAGCTGCTGACCTCGCTGGCCTGGCGGGGCATCGCGGGCTTCCCGCTGCACGGCATCGACGCGCACCACTGACACCGCCGTCGGCAGCACTGCCGACGGCACCGCCGGAAGGAATTCCCGTTCGCTGTTCGCTCCTGGCGTGCACGTGCGCAGCCTGTACGTCCCCTCACCGGGCTAATGTGTGCAGCGTACGGCGCGGAAGGTCGCGCACTTCACTGACCGTCGGAGGGACATAGCCGTGGAGGTCAAGATCGGCGTGCAGCACGCGCCCCGCGAGATCGTTCTGGAGAGCGGTCTGAACGCCGAGGAGGTCGAACGCCTCGTCGCCGACGCGCTGGCCGGCAAGTCGCAGGTGCTGTCCCTGGAGGACGAGCGCGGCCGCAAGGTCCTGGTCCCGACGGACCGCCTGGCGTACATCGAGCTCGGCGAGCCGACGGTTCGCAAGGTCGGCTTCAGCGCGGTCTGACCGCAGCAGGGCGGAGGGGCCGGGCGGACGTGTGTCCGCCCGGCCCCTCCGTCGTGTCGGGCCTGCGCCAGGTCGGGCCTGCGCCCGGCCGCCCCTCCACATGTGGCCCACAAGTCGCCCACAGAGGAGGATTGCATTCCGCAGGTCACGGGTATGACGGGCTACGACCGTCAAGCACCGGCCGGCCGTGGGAGGGACCCCGCGTGATGCTCCTGGAAGTCCTTGGATCCGCCCTGCTCGGCCTGGCCCTGTCGTGGGCCGCGACCAGCCGCCTGTCCCACCGGCTTCCGGCTCGTCCCCTGGTGTTCTGCACGGGTGTCGCGGGAGCCCTCTTCGGTGACTTCGTCACCCACAGCGCGCTCGGCCCCGGCTCGGTCCTGGTCACTCTTCTGGGTGCGGCGATCGTCTCGGCGGCGTCCCTGTCCTTGCTGCTCCGCCCGGCGGGCCGCCACCTGCGCCGACGATCGATCCCGGCGTAGCCTCAGGCTCCGTCGGATTTTCCAGCGTCCCGGCTGGAGCGCCCCGTAAGGGGCGCTGGGGGTGCCCCCGGCCGAAGGCTGGGGGAGGAACTGCGCGACCAGCCCCACCGGGCCTCGGGCCGCGCAACCCCCGGAACCATCCTCACAGAGCGCTACGCCGCCAGCCCCAGCGCAGCCATCCGCTTCGTGTGCGCCTCGGTGATCCGCGAGAACATCCGCCCCACCTCGGCGAGATCGAACCCGTCGGCCACTCCTCCGACCAGCATGGTCGACAGCGCGTCCCGGTCGGCGACCACCCGCTGGGACTGCGAGAGCGCCTCTCCCATCAACCGCCGCGCCCACAAGGCCAGTCGGCCCCCCACGCGCGGGTCGGCGTCGATCGCCGCGCGCACCTTCTCCACCGCGAACCCGGCGTGCCCGGTGTCGTCCAGGACGGCCAGCACCAGTTCGCGGGTGTCGGAGTCGAGGCGGGCCGCGACCTCCCGGTAGAAGTCACTGGCGATGGAGTCGCCGACGTACGCCTTGACCAGGCCCTCCAGCCAGTCGGACGGCGCCGTCTGCCGGTGGAAGCCGTCGAGGGCCGCGACGAACGGCTCCATCGCCTGCGTGGCGTCCTCGCCGATCTCCGTCAGCCGGTCCCGCAGCCGCTCGAAGTGGTGGAACTCGGCCGACGCCATCTTCGCCAGCTCGGCCTTGTCCGCCAGCGAGGGCGCCAGCTTGGCGTCCTCGGCGAGCCGCTCGAACGCCGCGAGCTCGCCGTACGCGAGGGCGCCGAGCAGGTCCACGACCGCGGCACGGTAGTGCGGGTCGGCTGCCGCCTGCGCCCAGTCCTGGGCGGCGACACCGGTCGGTACGGCGGAGGCGGTCTCAGGCTTGTCAGAGCTCGTCATGAAGCGCACAATAGCCCGCCCGCCACCTCGGGGGAGCCCTGGGGAAGCTCCGGGTCGGCCCCGGAAAGTCCCCTGAGGCCCCGGAGAAGTCCCGGGGAAGCCCCTGGTCAACCACTGTGACTACCACGACGTGACCAAATCGGCCATCGCATGTGCAGGATTCCGGGGTATGGTGGTAATGCGCCTGCTGGTACGCCGTCGAATTCCGACGTACCTCGACAGGCCGCACGTATGAGGATGCCCGGTCGGTGGCCCGATCGGCTCCGACCCGACAGCCCTCCCGGCTCGTACGGCACTGTGCGTACGACGACCGGAGGGACACACCCTCAGCGGTACGAGCGCTAGAGCGTCGGCAGAGGTCCCGTGCACTACGGCGTGCCCCCCACGGCCCGCCCGTAAGGCAGCCGACGTCCCCCGGCACGGTCCGTCAAAGACCCCCGCGCTCGCCTCGCGCCGCGCCACACAGAAGAGGCAGCACCCTGACTACGACGTTTCGTGAACTCGGAATCCTTCCCGAGACCGCCGAGGCCCTGGAAGCCGTCGGCATCATCAACCCCTTCCCCATCCAGGAGATGACACTCCCGGTCGCCCTGTCCGGCACCGACGTCATCGGCCAGGCCAAGACCGGCACCGGCAAGACCCTCGGCTTCGGTCTGCCGCTCCTGGAGCGCGTCACCGTCCCCGCCGACGTGGAGGCCGGCCGCGCCGCCCCCGAGGCCCTCACCGAGGCCCCCCAGGCGCTCGTCGTCGTCCCCACGCGCGAGCTCTGCACCCAGGTCACCAACGACCTGCTGACGGCCGGCAAGGTCCGTAACGTACGCGTTCTCGCCATCTACGGCGGCCGCGCCTACGAGCCCCAGGTCGAGGCCCTGAAGAAGGGCGTCGACGTGGTCGTCGGCACCCCGGGCCGCCTGCTCGACCTCGCGGGTCAGAAGAAGCTCAACCTCAAGCACATCAAGTCGCTCGTCCTGGACGAGGCCGACGAGATGCTCGACCTGGGCTTCCTGCCCGACGTCGAGAAGATCATCGACATGCTTCCGGCCAAGCGCCAGACCATGCTGTTCTCGGCCACCATGCCGGGCGCGGTCATCGGCCTCGCGCGCCGGTACATGAGCCAGCCCACCCACATCCGCGCCACCGCGCCGGACGACGAGGGCGCGACCGTCGCGAACATCGCGCAGTTCGTCTACCGCGCGCACTCCATGGACAAGCCGGAGATGATCGCGCGCATACTGCAGGCCGAGGGCCGCGGGCTCGCGATGATCTTCTGCCGCACCAAGCGCACCGCCGCGGACATCGCCGAGCAGCTCCAGCGCCGCGGCTTCGCCTCCGGCGCCGTCCACGGCGACCTCGGCCAGGGCGCCCGCGAGCAGGCGCTGCGCGCGTTCCGCAACGGCAAGGTGGACGTCCTCGTCTGCACCGACGTCGCCGCCCGCGGCATCGACGTCGAGGGCGTCACCCACGTCATCAACTACCAGTCCCCCGAGGACGAGAAGACGTACCTGCACCGTGTGGGCCGCACCGGCCGCGCGGGCGCGTCGGGTACGGCGATCACGTTCGTCGACTGGGACGACATCCCGCGCTGGCAGCTCATCAACAAGGCGCTGGAGCTGGGCTTCAACGACCCGGTGGAGACGTACTCCACCTCCCCGCACTTCTTCGAGGAACTGAAGATCCCCGCGGGCACCAAGGGTGTCCTGCCGCGCTCGGAGCGCACCCGCGCCGGGCTCGACGCGGAGGAGCTGGAGGACCTGGGCGAGACCGGCGGTCGCGGTGGCCGCGGTCGCGGTGGCCGGGGCGGTCGGGGCGAGGCGCGCAGCGAGGCTCGTACCGAGGAGCGCGAGCGCCCGGCCCGCACCCCGCGCCGCCGCCGTCGCACGCGCAACGGTACGGCCCTGGACCAGACGTCCGGTACGACGTCCACGGCGCCTGCCGCCGAGTCCGCGGCGCCCGTCTCCGCCGACGACGCCGTCGCGGCGTCGGAGCCGACGGCCACGCGGACCCCGCGCCGCCGTCGCCGTACGCGCAACGGGGCTTCGCAGGAGCAGGTCGCGGCCGCCGCCCCGGTGACCGTGACAGCGGAGGCCGTGACGCCGGAGGCCGTCATCGAGACGGTCGAGGCCGTCGTGGAACCGGACGCCGCGGAGAAGCCGCGCCGCCGTCGCACCCGCAGGTCCGTGGAGGCCACGCCGGTGGCGGAGGCGGCGACGCCGGTGGCGACCGAGGCTCCGGAGGCCGAAGAGGCACCGGCGGCCCCCGCACGCCGCCGTACCCGCAAGGCCGCCGAGGCTCCCGAGACGGCCGCCCCCGCGGCAGCCGTCGAGGCGGTCGAGGCCGTGACGGAGCCGAAGCCGCGCCGCACGCGGAAGACCGCGGCCGCCGCCGCCGAGGCCGCGGTGGACACCGCCGAGGCCGTCGAGGCCAAGCCGCGCCGCCGTGTCCGTAAGGCCGCCGAGCCCGTGACGGAGGTCGTGGAGGTTCCGGCGGAGGTCGTCGAGGCCCCGGTGGCCCCGGCCCGTCGCCGCACCCGCAAGGCCGTGGAGCCGGTCGAGCCCGCGGCGACCGCGCCGCAGCCGACGGCTGCCGAGGCCGAGGTCGCGGCCAAGCCGCGCCGGACCCGGAAGGCGGCCGAGGCCGCCGTCGACACCGCTGAAGGCACCGAGGCCAAGCCCCGCCGCACCCGCAAGGCGACGGCACCGGCAGCCGAGGCGGAGGCGATCGAGGCGGTCGCGGAGACCAAGCCGCGCCGCACCCGGAAGACGGCGGCCGCCGCCGAAGCCGCGGTGGACACCGCCGAGGGCACGGAAGCCAAGCCCCGCCGCACCCGCAAGGCGACGGCACCGGCAGCCGAGGCGGAGGCGACCGAGGCCGTCGAGGAGACCAAGCCCCGTCGCACCCGGAAGACGGCGGCCGCCGCTCCGGAGACCGCCGAGGCCGAGGTCGCGGCCAAGCCGCGCCGGACCCGGAAGGCGGCCGAGGCCGCCGTCGACACCGCCGAAGGCACCGAGGCCAAGCCCCGCCGCACCCGCAAGGCGACGGCACCCGCCGCCACCGCGGAGATCCCGGCGCAGGCCACCGAGGAGCCGGAGGCGAAGCCGAGGCGACGCACCACCCGCAAGGCGGCCGAGACCGTCGGGTCCGCCGAGTCCACCGGATCCGTCGAGGCGGCCGACGCGGAGGCGAAGCCGAAGGCCCGCCGGACCCGGAAGGCGACCGCCGCGGCCCCGGAGGCCTGAGCACGCACGTGCCGACGGCCCGGACCACCCCGTGTGGTCCGGGCCGTCGGCGTCTCCGCAACGCTCGCCCCACCGCCCCCCGTCCCGGCCGCCGGGGCACCACCCCCGCGGCGCTCGGCGGTCCCCCGGTGCCGGGATTCACCCACCGGCTCCCGGACGGTCACCCCGCTCCGGATACCCTCTCCCCCATGAGCAGGCCTCGTACCTTCGTCCCGCCCGCAGGTGCCCGTGCGTACGCGCTCGGCACCGACCGGGGGGAGTTCGCCGTCGTCGACGCGCCCGTGGCCGCCGGGGTCGAGCCCAGGGGGGTCGCGGTGTTGCTTCCCGGGTTCACCGGGAGCAAGGAGGACTTCAACCGGCTGCACGAGGCACTGGGCCGGCGCGGGTACCGGACGGTCGCCGTGGACGGGCGCGGGCAGTTCGAGTCGGACGGGCCGGAGCACGACGAATCGGCGTATGCCCAGGAGGAGCTGGCGCGGGACGTGCTCGCGCAGGCGGCCGCGGTCGGCGCGGGCCGGCCGGTGCATCTGCTGGGACACTCCCTCGGCGGTCAGATCGCCCGCGCGGCCGTGCTCCTCGACCGCACGCCGTTCCGCTCACTGACCCTGATGGCCTCGGGCCCGGCGCAGATCTCCAGCTCCCAGCAGCAGCGCGTGAAGCTGCTGCGGGACGCGCTCGCCGTGATGTCGATGGGCGAGGTGTGGGATGCCATGGAGGCGCCGGAGGAGCTGGAGGAACCGGACGCGCCTGCGGAGGGCCTGGAGGACGGCGAGGATCTGCGGCGCCGCTGGCTGGGCAACAAACCGGCCCAACTCCTCGCCACCGGGCGCCAGTTGTGCATCGAGCCGGACCGCGTCGCGGAGCTCGCCGCCGTACCGCTGCCGTTCCACGTCCTGTCGGGCGCGCGGGACGACACCTGGCCGGTGCCGCTGCTGGACGACATGGCGCTGCGGCTGCGGGCGCGCCGGACGGTCATCGAGGGGGCGGAGCACTCGCCCAACACCGACCGGCCCACCGCCACCGCCGAGGCGATCGCGGACTTCTGGGACAGCACCGGCCCTGCGGGCCGGGACCGGGGCTAGTACTGCGTCCGGAGGTGCTCCCAGAATCCGTCCCGCAGAGCGCGGCGCAGGTCGGCCTGGCCGCGCAGGGAGTACTGGAGCATCCCCTCGGCCTCGACGAGGAGGTCCTGGTCGACGGGGCCCGGCAGGTAGGGGTGGCCCGGCAGCAGTTCGACGAGTGCGTCGCGGCCCCGTGAGGACAGCCACTTCGCGGCGATCTGCGCGCCGATGAAACGGACGTCCTCGCGGGTGGGTCTGGTGGCGCCGGCCTCGTAGGAGGCGGTACGTCTGGAGACGTACGGCTTGAAGAACTCCAGGTCGAGGGTGCGCTGGCTGTCGACCTCCCAGAGCAGCGGCTCGGCCTGGTTGCGGCCCTCGGGGGCCTCGATGCCCCACAGGTGGACGCGGGCGCCGTAGCCCTGGGCGGCCTCGACCGCGGAGACCAGGTCCTCGTCGCCGCCGAGCAGGGCCGCGTCGCTGATGGCGCGGTGCCGGGCGAGTGATTCCAGGTCCGTGCGGATCAGGGAGTCGACGCCCTTCTGCTGGTTGTTGGCGTTGAGGTTGCCGAGGCGGACCTTGACGTCGGGGAGTTCGGCGATGGCCTGCTGTTCGGCGGTGTGGATGCGGCGGCGGGCGCCGTCGTACCAGTAGACGCGCAGCAGCCGGCTGTCGGCGAAGATCTGGCGCGCCTTGTCGATGAGCGCTTCGATCAGCCCTTCGGCGTCGAGGTCGAAGGCGCGGCGGTCCTCCGTCCCGGCGACGAGCCTGCCCGTGGCCGCGTAGAGGTAGCCCGCGTCCACGAAGATGGCGTGCGTCGAGGGCGTCTTGGCCACTTCGGCGAGCATGCGGGTGAGCAGCTCGTTCGTGCGGTCGATACGGGCCTGGAGGGCGGCGAGGTCGTCGTTCATCGCCTCCATTGTCCCGGCGGTCACGCTGCGAACACAACCGGTCCCGGTCAGTCTCCCGCACACTCTTACCGGTCAGTAATTAGACGTTCGAAAAATTTCTTTAGCGTAGGGAATGTTTGTAACACGCAAGCCGTTGACTCCTACTGAACAGGACGACGAAGGGAGAGGCCATGCGCTTCGAAATCATGCGACTCGACGAGGTCGACGGCACCACCGTGGACAGCACTGTCGTGGACGCCGCCTCCGTCAGCAGGATCGTGCAGCAGGCCGCCGCCGTGGGGCAGCGCCTGTGGATCCGACCGGCCGAGACCCAGGTTTCGTAACAAGACGACGCAAGACGACGCGACAACGACAGACGAGAGCAGCGACACCGACGACGCGCGGAACACCGCACAGTCTTCAGAGCCCCCGTACGGCACCGACGCCGTGCGGGGGCTCTGCGTTCGCAGGCCCCCTGCGCCGCGCTACACGCCCTTGATCACCTGGGTGACGCCGTTGATGATCTGCTGGACGGCGATCGCGGAGAGCATCATGCCCGCGAGCCGCGTCACCAGGACCACACCGCCGTCCTTGATGACCCGGATGATCAGCAGCGAGTAGCGCATCACCAGCCACAGCACGACGTGGATGGCGAGGATCGCGGCCCACACGGACACCTGCATGGCCACGCTGTCGGCCTTCTGCACGGCGAGGATGACCGACACGATCGCACCGGGTCCTGCCAGCAGCGGCATGCCCAGCGGCACCAGCGCCACGTTGACGTCCTTGGTCTGCTTCGGCTCGTCGTTCTTGCCGGTGAGCAGGTCCAGGGCGATGAGCAGGAGCAGCAGTCCGCCCGCGATCATCAGCGCGGGCACGGAGACGTGCAGGTAGTCCAGGATCTGGTGCCCCAGCAGCCCGAAGACCGTGATCACACCGCCCGCCACGCACACGGCCTGGAAGGCCATCCGCTTCTGCACCTTGCCGGGCCGGCCGGCGGTGAGGGCGAGGAAGATCGGGGTGATCCCGGGGGGATCCATGATGACGAAGAGGGTCAGGAAGAGGGAACCGAAGACGGCGAGATCGAACATGGGGGTGTTACAGGCCTTGCGGGAGGAGGGTCTTGGGCGGGCGAGGGCTGTGCCTCAGGCTCCGCCGGTCCCCGGCACCGGAAACGCACCGGTCGCCCGGCGCGTGATCTCGCCGTAGACCTCGGGGTCGGTGGTGTACTCGCCCAGCGTCACCGTCTTGCGGCTGCCGTGGTAGTCGGACGAGCCCGTGACCAGCAGCCCCAGCTCCTCGGCGAGCCCCCGCAGCCGTGCGCGGGTGTCCTCGTCGTGGTCCATGTGGTCGACCTCGATGCCGTCGAGACCGGCCGCGGCCATCTCCGCGATCGCCGACTCGGGGACCGTACGTCCGCGCTTGGCGGCGGCGGGGTGCGCGAACACGCATACTCCCCCGGCGCCCTTGACCAGCCGGATCGCCTCGAAGGGGTCGGTCTCGTGCTTCTCCACGAAGGCCCGGCCGCCGTCGGCCAGCCACTCCTGCGTGAAGGCGTCGCTCACGGTCGGTACGACACCGAGTTCGACGAGCGCGGAGGCGACATGCGGCCGCCCGACCGAACCGTCCCCGGCGATCCGCCGTACCTGCTCCCAGGTGACCGGGACGCCCAGCGCGTTCAGCTTGGCGACCATGCCCTGGGCGCGCGGCACCCGGTCGTCCCGGACCAGCTCGCGCTCGGCGAGCAGGGCGGGCTCCTCGGGGTCGAAGAGGTAGGCCAGCAAGTGCATGGAGACGCCGTCGATACGGCAGGACAGCTCGGCCCCGGTGACCAGGGTGAGCCCCTCGGGCAGCGCGGCGACGGCCTCGCCGTAGCCGCGGGTGGTGTCGTGATCGGTCAGCGCGACGACGTCAAGACCGGCAGCGGCGGCGTTGCGCACCAGCTCGGCCGGGGTGTCCGTACCGTCGGAGGCGGTGGAGTGGCAGTGCAGATCGATGCGCACGACACAGACTCCAGCGGGACGGTACGGAAGGAACGCGTCAAGGATAGCGGCCTTCGGGGGCTGCCCTGTCACACCCGAAAGGGGGGAGCACCCCATACAGCCGACGCACAGGACAGCGCACCCCCAAAGGGGCGCTGGGGGAACCCCCGGCCGAAGGCTGCGGGAGGAACTGCGCGACCAGCCCCCACCGGCCTGCGGGACAACCGATCACCCCGGCTCCACGGCTCCACGGCTCCACGGCTCTACGGCTCTACGGCTCCAGCAACCGCGGCGACAACGCCCCGCACGGCACCAGGTCCACCTCGGCCCCCGCGTCCCGCAGATCGGTCAGCACCAGCTCGTCGTACATCAGCAGACCCGTCTGCTCGGGCCACACCACGGCCCACAGCCACAGCCCCCGGGCCTCGCCCGCGAAGACGGCCCGGTCGTCCGGCGCGCCGGAGACGTGCCACAACGGCGTCGGCCGCCCCGCCGCCAGCACCTTCGCCTGCGGCGGCTTCTCCACGTTCATGTACGACCCCGGGTCCGGCCCGTCGATCCCCGCGTACCGGGCGCCGAGACCGACCCCCAGCTCCTCGCAGACCAGGATCATCTCCCCTATGCCGCCGAGCGGCGCGGGTCCGGAGCAGGCGACGGCGGTCGCGCGCCCCCCGCTGCGATCGTCACCGGCACACGCCACACCCGTGAACAGCCAGCCGACCGGCAACGGCCAGGGCATCCACACCGGAACCTGGGTGCGGTGCACCACCACGCCGAGGGCCTCGACGCTGGGCGGGATCACGGGCTGTACCGGATGCACGGTCCCGTGGACATCGCACTGCCAGGTGTCGGCGAAGAGTCCGGGAGCCCTGACCCGGCCACCACACTTCGGGCAACTGGGTTCGCCCCTCATAGAGCCCCACGGTCCTACCCCGGATCCCCCACGTCAAGGACGATCACCCGTCCAGCGCACGCGACCGTGTGGACGAACGGATCCCGCCGTGCGGCACACCGCCGGCGGCAGCGTCACCCTCCTTGCCAACTGACCGACGGTGAATGCCGCTTGGTGAGCTTGCTCACCCCCGTGTCAGTCCAGTGGGACGGATTTCCGGTGCGGGTCCCGGAGATCCGCCCCGTTCGCGAGCCAGCGCTCCTGAAGGGCACCGGCGCCGTGCACGCGCTTCCAGGCGGCCTCGTTCGGTGTCATCGGCAGCAGCGGCAGGAACCGTACGGGGTCGAGGGGCTCGTCCAGCTCCAGATCCTCGACGAGACCGCCCGGCTCGCCGACCAGGACGGAGGTGAAGGGCGCGCCCGGCCACAGCGGGTCGCCGACGTCCAGCGACGCGCCCGGCGTCACGACCAGGCCCTCCACCTGGGGGGACGCGGCGAGTACGGCGAGCGCGCGGAGCACCTTGTCGGTCTCGGCGAGCCCGGCGCGGACCGACAGGACCAGCTCGGCGCGCGGTCCCTTGACGGGGTCCGCGACCATCGCGGTGGGGTCGGTCATGGGGTGCGCGGACATGCCGAGCGTGGCGTAGCGGACGACGTTCTCGCCCTGGAGGTCCTCGTGGAAACGGAGCACCTCGATGCGGTCCGTACCGAGGAAGGTGACCGCCGCGCGCGCGTCCGGTTCGCCCAGTGCGGTGGTCAACCGGGCCTCGACCAGAGGAAGAACTTCAGCCATGTCGCGAGCATAGAACTCGTCAGCAGCGGGCAAAGCGGCGCCTTGACACTGAGGGCTGCTGCTACTCTGGCCGCGGCGGTTCGGGGCAGCACGCAGCGCGTCGCGGCCGGACCCGACGCCGACAGGACTCCCTTACGAGGGACCGGCTGGAGGAGGTGGGGCTGTCATGGATCGAAGTCACCCGTGCAGTACCACTCGCTCTTCCGGCCTCTGATTTCTTCTCTGGCTGGCTGCCGCCTTCTCGTGCGCGTTGTCGTTCGGAAGAGCACTTCGTTTCGCTTGCCTGATCCCTCTGACCGGTCCGTTCCGGATCTGTCTGGATCCGTTCGTCTGATCTGAATCAGTAGCGAAGTCGCCACCGCAACGGTGCGGTGCTCCCCGCTTTGTGGACGTGCCAAACATCCGAAGCCAGGACGTCCTCATTCCGGGTAGTTCCACCCGTTCCTCGGCGGTCTTCCGCTGCCTGTCGCGAAGGAGCCTGCCCATGTCGATGATCCGCGACCTCCGTGCCGTGGTCCGCCCTTCCCGCCCCTCGCTGCGCAAGAGCCTGCGGCCGGACAACGGCGCGTACGACACCACCCGCGACCCCGGTACGCCGTCGGCCGTCGTCGACTGTGCCGTCTACCGTGACGGCGCCCGCGTCGAGACCGGCAAGCCGCTGACCCCGCACGAGGCGATGCGGCTGGTGCGCCGCGACGGCGGGTTCGTGTGGATCGGCCTGCACGAGCCGACCGAGGCCGAATTCGCCGGTATCGCCGGCGAGTTCGGGCTGCACCCGCTGGCGGTGGAGGACGCCGTGCAGGCCCACCAGCGCCCCAAGCTGGAGCGGTACGACGACTCCCTCTTCACCGTCTTCAAGACCATCCACTACGTCGAGCACGACCAGCTCACCGCGAACAGCGAGGTCGTGGAGACCGGCGAGGTCATGTGCTTCACCGGCCGGGACTTCTTCATCACCGTCCGGCACGGCGGGCAGGGCTCGCTGCGGGCGCTGCGGCACCGGCTCCAGGACGACCCCGAGCTGCTCGTCAAGGGCCCCTCGGCCGTGCTGCACGCCATCGCCGACCACGTCGTGGACGGTTACGTCGCCGTCGCCGACGCGGTGCAGGACGACATCGACGAGGTGGAGACCGAGGTCTTCACGCCGGGCCGCAAGGGCGGCGTCTCCCGCGGTGTCGACTCGGCGCGGATCTACCAACTCAAGCGTGAGGTCCTGGAGTTCAAGCGCGCGGTCTCGCCCCTGCTGCGCCCCATGCAGCTGCTGAGCGAGCGGCCGATGCGGCTGGTCGACCCGGACATCCAGAAGTACTTCCGGGACGTCGCCGACCACCTCGCCCGCGTCCAGGAGCAGGTCGTCGGCTTCGACGAGCTTCTCAACTCGATCCTCCAGGCCAACCTCGCGCAGGCGTCCGTCGCGCAGAACGAGGACATGCGCAAGATCACGTCCTGGGCCGCGATCGTCGCCGTGCCGACGATGGTGTGCGGTGTGTACGGCATGAACTTCAAGTACATGCCGGAACTGCACTGGCGGTACGGCTACCCGGTGATCATGGCCATCACCGGGGTGATCTGCCTCGGCATCCACCGCACGCTGAAGCGCAACGGCTGGCTCTAGGCTGGGCGCCATGACAAGCGAGCTGCTCGACCAGGCCCTCGTCGAGGAGGCCACGAAGAAGTCCGGCCTCATCTGGGTGCGGGGCGCCGGAGCGGCGGCCGCGCGTGCGGTGTGGCATGCGTGGGCCGACGGGGGCGTGTGCCTGGTCGGTGACGGAGCCGAGCAGCCGCTGGGTGAGCTGGCCGACGGGGGGTCGGCGGAGGTGACCGTCCGCAGCAAGGACAAGGGCGGCCGGCTGGTCACCTGGACGGCGACGGTCACGGAGCTGCCCGCCGGCACCCCGGAGTGGGACGCGGCGGTGGCGGAGCTGAAGGGCAAGCGCCTCAACGCCCCCGACGGCGAGGCGATGACCGACCGCTGGGCGAGGGAGTGCAGGGTGCTGCGCCTGACGCCGACGGGGACGACATCGCCCCTGCCGGAGGGGAACTTGGCGGCGCCCCCGCTCTCCTCCCCCGCAACGACCCGACGCCCGGCCCCGGCCGCCCTGCCGCGGTTGCTTTCCCGGCGCCGGAAGGCCAAGTAGCCGTCACCTGAGCCGAGTTCGGCACCACCCCTACGACGCAGGCAGCTGCTTCCCGTAGTCGACCGTCTCACCCTTCTCCGGTTCGACCACGCTGAAGTCCTTACCCCAGTCGGAGAAGGTGAGGGTGCCGGCGCCGCCGCCGCGTTCCAGGCGGAGGGGGTAGGGCTTGCCCTCCAGGGAGACGTCGAGGGTGCCGCCGGAGCCGCCGTCGCCGGTGATGCGGATCGTGCGGGTACCCGACTGCTCGTGGTGACCGGCCGTCGAGAGCGAGCCGTGCAGGGTCAGGAGGCCCGAGAGGAGGACGTCCTTGTCCGTGAAGCCGCTGAACTTCTTGTACGCGGGGTCCGTCCGCGGCACCTTGACGTACTTGCCGTCGAGCTTGGTCGCGGCGGTCGTGTCGCTGCCGTCGGCGTGGTTCCAGAACCCCGCGTCGGCCTGCAGATACAGCGTGCCGCCGACCCTGAGGAGCTGGAACGTCGCGCCCTTCGACGTGACCGACCCGGTCCCGCCCTCCTTGTTCAGGCGCATGTCCAGTTCGTACGTGCGCCCGCTCGTGACCACCGTCCCCGCCATCCGCACCGCCGCCACCGACGAGGCCGCCGCCCGCGTCTTCGACTGGATGGCGTCCGGCGACAGCTTGCCGACCCCGTTCGTGCCCGCGTCCGGGTCCCCGCCGCATCCGGTGAGGACGGCCAGTGCGCACACGGCGGTGACCAGTGCGGCGTGGCGAGTACGGCCCGGAGCGATCGTGATCACAGACAGGGCCACCTTTCTGAGGGGTCCGGCAGGGCGTACCGCAGCGTACCGGTGCGCCACCCGCCCGGCGGAGCCGGTCCGTCCGGACCGCCCACCAGGGCGTATCCGATCGGTACGGGCTAGCCTGAAGCCCACCGAGCGGGCAGAAGGGACCGAAAACCACGCAAGCAGTACTTCGGTAGGTAAAGGAAGCAACCCCATGGCAGCCGGCGCTCCCCGCATCTTCGTCTCGCACCTCGCCGGTGTCCCCGCCTTCGACCCCACCGGCGACCAGGTGGGCCGGGTCCGGGACCTCGTCGTCATGCTGCGCGTCGGCCGCCGCCCGCCCAGGCTGCTCGGCCTGGTCGTCGAACTGTCCACCCGGCGCCGCATCTTCCTGCCCATGACCCGGGTGACCGGCGTCGAGTCCGGCCAGGTCATCACCACCGGCGTGCTGAACGTCCGCCGCTTCGAGCAGCGCCCCACCGAACGCCTGGTCTTCGGCGAGCTCCTCGACCGCCGCGTCCGGCTGGTCGAGACCGGCGAGGAGGTCACCGTCCTCGACCTGGCCGTACAGCAGCTGCCGGCCCGCCGGGACTGGGAGATCGACCGGGTCTTCGTCCGCAAGGGGAAGAAGGGGGCCTTCCGGCGGGCCAGAGGCGAGACGCTCACCGTCGAGTGGTCGCAGGTCACCGGGTTCTCCCTGGAGGAGCACGGCCAGGGCGCCGAGAGCCTGCTCGCCACCTTCGAGCAGCTGCGCCCCGCCGACCTCGCCAACGTGCTGCACCACCTCTCCCCCAAGCGCCGTGCCGAGGTGGCCGCGGCCCTCGACGACGACCGCCTGGCCGACGTCCTCGAGGAGCTCCCCGAGGACGACCAGATCGAGATCCTCGGCAAGCTGAAGGAGGAGCGGGCGGCGGACGTCCTGGAGGCCATGGACCCGGACGACGCGGCCGACCTGCTCGCCGAACTCCCCGAACCGGACAAGGAACGGCTGCTGAGCCTGATGCAGCCGGCGGACGCGGCCGAGATGCGGCGCCTGATGTCGTACGAGGAGCACACGGCGGGCGGTCTGATGACGACCGAGCCGATCGTCCTGCGGCCCGACGCGACCGTCGCCGACGCCCTCGCCCGGGTCCGCAACCCCGACCTCTCCCCGGCCCTCGCCGCCCAGGTCTACGTCTGCCGGCCGCCCGACGAGACGCCGACCGGGAAGTACCTGGGCACGGTGCACTTCCAGCGGCTGCTGCGTGATCCCCCGTACACCCTGGTCAGTTCCATGGTCACGGACGACGACCTGCAACCCCTCGACCCCGACGCCACGCTCCCGGTGATCGCCGGGTTCTTCGCCACGTACGACATGGTCGCCGCGCCCGTGGTGGACGAGGCGGGGTCGCTGCTCGGCGTGGTGACCGTGGACGACGTCCTCGACCACATGCTGCCGGAGGACTGGCGGGAGACCGAGTTCCACCTGGACGAGGAGGAGCAGAAGGAGCGGACGGCGGAGAAGGGGGCGGGGATCCATGGCACCTGAGCGTGAGAGCACCCGGGAGCGGACGCCGTCCGGCGCCACCGCCGCCGGCCGGTCGCGCGGCCACCGCCTGGACCAGCCGCGCGCGCCGCGGCGCAGGCTGCTGCCCGAGTGGGACCCGGAGGCCTTCGGGCGGCTGTCCGAGCGCATCGCCCGCTTCCTGGGCACCGGGCGGTTCATCGTCTGGATGACGTTCGTGATCATCCTCTGGGTGCTGTGGAACATCTCGGCACCCGGCGAGCTCCGGTTCGACGAGTACCCGTTCATCTTCCTGACCCTGGCCCTGTCCCTGCAGGCCTCCTACGCGGCCCCGCTGATCCTGCTCGCGCAGAACAGGCAGGACGACCGCGACCGGGTCAACCTCGAACAGGACCGCAAGCAGAACGAGCGGTCCATCGCCGACACCGAGTACCTCACCCGGGAGATCGCCGCCCTGCGCATGGGTCTGGGCGAGGTGGCGACCCGGGACTGGATCCGCTCCGAGCTCCAGGACCTGCTGAAGGAGATGGACGAGCGGCGGGACGGGCACCACGAACATGCCGTATTCCCGGCAGAACGGTCGGCCAGGCGTGACGTAGACGACCGCTGAGGAGCGTTATAGGGGCCCTGTGCCGCGCCGTACCATCGGGGGTATGGCTAGCGAAGACGCGGTGCGCGAGGCACTGGCGACGGTGAACGACCCCGAGATCAACCGACCCATCACCGAACTGGGGATGGTCAAATCGGTGGCCATCGGGGAGGACGGCGCGGTCGCGGTCACCGTGTACCTGACGGTCTCCGGCTGCCCCATGCGGGACACGATCACCCAGCGCGTCACCGAGGCGGTCTCCCGGGTCGGGGGTGTCACCCGCGTCGACGTCACGCTGGACGTGATGAGCGACGAGCAGCGCAAGGAGCTGGCCACCGCCCTGCGCGGCGGCCAGGCCGAGCGCGAGGTCCCCTTCGCCAAGCCCGGCAGCCTCACCCGGGTCTACGCGGTCGCCTCCGGCAAGGGCGGCGTCGGCAAGTCGTCGGTCACGGTCAACCTGGCCGCCGCGATGGCCGCCGACGGGCTCAAGGTGGGCGTGGTCGACGCGGACATCTACGGCCACTCGGTCCCGCGCATGCTCGGTGCGGACGGCCGCCCGACCCAGGTCGAGAACATGATCATGCCGCCGTCGGCGAACGGCGTGAAGGTCATCTCCATCGGCATGTTCACCCCGGGCAACGCCCCGGTCGTCTGGCGCGGCCCGATGCTGCACCGCGCCCTCCAGCAGTTCCTCGCGGACGTCTACTGGGGCGACCTGGACGTCCTCCTCCTCGACCTCCCGCCCGGCACCGGCGACATCGCCATCTCGGTCGCCCAGCTGGTCCCGAACGCCGAGATCCTGGTCGTGACGACGCCCCAGCAGGCGGCGGCGGAGGTCGCGGAGCGGGCCGGCTCCATCGCGGTCCAGACCCACCAGAAGATCGTCGGCGTCGTCGAGAACATGTCCGGCCTGCCCTGCCCGCACTGCGGCGAGATGGTCGACGTCTTCGGCACGGGCGGCGGCCAGACGGTCGCCGACGGCCTGACGCGTACGACGGGTGCGACGGTCCCCGTCCTCGGCTCCATCCCCATCGACGTCCGCCTGCGCGAGGGCGGCGACGAGGGCAAGCCGGTCGTCCTGACCGACCCGGACAGCCCGGCGGGCGCGGCCCTGCGCGGCATCGCGGGAAAGCTGGGGGGCCGCCAGCGGGGCCTGTCGGGCCTCTCACTGGGGATCACCCCGAAGAACAAGTTCTAGAGCCGCTTCGACGAAGGGGGCGCCGTCCGTCACGGACGGCGCCCCCTTCGCGCTACTCCGCCGCCCGTCCCGGGCACAGGTCGAGCGGGGTGCACAGCTGGATCACCTGATAGCGGCCGCCTTCAGCCGCCTCGGTATGCGGCAGGAACCGCCACTGCGAGGCCTTGGTGTGCCGGGTCCCGTCCGCCTTCTCCACGTGGGCGTGGAGGGTGCGGGTACGGGGATCGTTGGTCTCCACCAGCACCTCGTCGGCAGCGATCGGGAAATGATCGTGCAGCAGGCACAGACCGAAGCGGTTCAGATTGCCGTGCTTGGCCAGTACCGCCGCCAGATCCCGCACGAACTCGGCGTCCTGAGGGCCCAGCGCCTCGGCCTCCTCGAAACCGGGAAGCGAAATTCTCGGCGCGGAAACGTTTATGTCGGCCATAACCCCTCCGTCAAATAGCTGACGGTGATCGGATTCCATTATCAGCCACTGACTGCTTTCCTGCAATTCGGGAGACTGGGACGAAGGAGTGGGTTGCCGGGGCTGCGCCGTGCGCCTGAGCGTGACCCGTGGAACGCATGTCTAAATTCTCCGGTGAGGAGGTGCCGGAGCGATGCGGAAGATCAGGTGGTGGTTGCTGCTGCCGCTGGTGGCGGCGGTGGCATGGTGGGGATGCTCACCTGCGGTGGCCCGGGATAGATCTCGCCAAGACTGCTTGATGGATCAACTTCGCTCCAGCACCGTGCAGGCCGAGCTCAAGTTCTTCCAGCACCGTCAGACCTACATCAAGGTGTATTCCGACATGACGGTCAGAGTGCCCAGGAAATGGGACCTCGCCAAAGATCTCACATACAGCGAGAAATCCGAGGAATATCGCAGAGCGATGCGCTGCCTACTCCTCGGCCCGAAAGGCAGCAGCGGCAGCAGCGAGGTGCGTCCCCACGATCCGAAGGTAGTCGCCAAGGGCAATTGGGTCACGGTGCAGTACGACGCGTTCCTCTGGATCCAGAATTACGGAACCATTCGGATCGGACCCTGGACGGTTTCCGGCGACGCGCACAAGAACTGGCAGGTTGCGCTCAGGCCACAGAGCCTCGACCAGGTCCCCTGGCATGTCACAGCGAGGCTGGACGGGCTGAATTTCGACGATCAGTCCAACCCGGGGGCGTCGTACGCCGACGCCAACAACCTGGTGTGGAACCGCGAGATGCCCAAACAGGTCGCGTTCGATGTCGATCTTCCGTGGCAGCATTCCTTGGCATTGGTCTTCGGCCAGTCATGGAACACAGCGGGCGTTGCGGCATGGTGGGTGTGTGCTTCGTGCGTGATCATGCTGGCCGCGCTCCGTGCTCAGCGACTGCTTCCGTCCACTGGTACGGCCACGCAATCAGGACAGCGCGTCGGCGACACCCGCGGCGAAAGCCCCGTAGGAACGATGCTGCAGTGGGGCCTGCTCAGTACGGCGGTCGCGCTGACCCTTCTTCTGATCATTCCGCAGGGTTCCATTCCGCTGAACTGGCGCAGCTTCCTCTGCATTCCCACCGGACTGGCCCTGCTCCTCGTGGCGCGTCCTTGGCGGGGCGGACTGCCGCCCGCCGCGCCCGGCACCGCGGCCGACGGGCCCGCCCATCCCGAGGCCGTCCAGCGCCGCCGGGCTCGCATCGTCATCGCGACCGCCTCCGGAGTGGCCGCTGCCGGCCTGCTGGTGGTCGTGGCCCCCGCGCTCTTCGGCCTGCCGGACAACTTGGTATCGAGTAAGGCTCCGACGGTCTCCGGTCTCATCGGGCTCATGCTGATGGGGCTGGCGACCGTGTGGCTCTGGCTCGCCGCAATGGTCGCCTGGGCATGGCGCTTCGCGCGAGAAGGAGGCCTGGCCCCCACCTCCTGGACGCACAAGTGGGACACCTCCATCGGCCGCTGCACCGCAGTGACCGGAACCCTGCTGGGGGTGGCTGCCGGGGCCTTGCTCGCCTGTGCCTGGGCGGCGGCCGAACGTCAGTGGACCCGCACGAACTGGCTCACCTTCAGCAATGATTCCTTTACTGCCGCACCGTCCTTCAATAAGTTCATGGCGACTTTCTCCTTCAGTGACCTGCTGTGGACTTTCTCCTACAGCTGGATTTTGACGGTCATCGCCCTCGCCGCACTCCTGTACTTTCGCGTCCGGGCTCAGCGGATCGAGCCCGAAGGCAGAAAAGAGGAGCTTTCTTTTCGTCCGGGCACACCCGATCTGCTGCTGATCGCAGCACTGTTCGCCTTTCTCGTGGGTCTGCAGGGCAGAAAATTCGCGAATGAAACCGCGCTGTACGGACTCTGGATCCCGCTGAATATTTTCTCGCTGTACACGATCGTCACCCTGGGACGACGATGGTCAGTACTCGGGCGGTTGGGAGGTTGCTTCTACGAAAAACTTCTGGGCAGCAAGAAGAGTCGCCGCGAGTTGCTGGCCAAAGCCCGGCTTTATCGCAGCCTGAACCACGAGCTTTACTTGCTGGACCAGGGCCGTGGCGGCAGCGTCACACGTCAGCAATTGGCGGACGAACTACACGGGCTGCATCAGTGGCTGATTGCCGAATGCCACGGGGAACGCCCACCCGACCATCTTTCCGTGCTGGACGTCGCCCTGGCTTGGGGACCACAGGGGCACTGGTGGTCCAACGCCATGCGCGCCGCCCGTTTGGCATTCTGCTTCGGAGCCCCGGCCAGCGCAGCCCTTGTTTTTCTCGATTTGAGAGACACCTATCACTGGCTGGAGCTTCGCTATGAACCTACCGGGATTCCGGATGCCGTAGCCAGTTTCTTCACCTACCAGATGGCATGGGCCGGTGCGGGATTCGTCCTGGGCGCGCTGTGGCGTCTACTGCCGGGACATCGCAGCCCCGCCCGGGCGTGGAGCCTGACCGTCGCCTATGCCCTGCCCATCTGCATCGCGGTGTTGATCATCAAGCTCACCGACGCGGGCTTCGGTCAGGTGTTCCTCTATTCCCTGCTGATGCTCAGCGTCCTGACACTGACCAGCATCTGGATGGACCTGGCGACCTTCAGGCGCGAGCAGGAGCTCTGGCCGAGCCGTTTCGCCCTGCTGCTGTCGATCTACCAGGTGCGCGGTTTCTCCACACAGATCGCCTGGCTGGTCACTCAGCTGGCCGCAGCCGCAGGGATCTGGCACCAACTCGCCCGCGGCTGAGACATCCTGCGGCCGGGCCCGGCACCACTCGCGTCGGGCCCGCTCTCCTAGACGTACGTCGTGATGTCCTTGATCATCGCGAACCCCAGCCCGTACGCGCTCATCCCCCGCCCGTACGCCCCCAGATGCACGCCCTCCTCCGTGGACCCGGCGAGCACCCACCCGAACTCCGACTCCCGGTAGTGGAACGGCGTCGCCACCCCGTCCACCGGCAGCGAGAGGGTCGACCACTCCGGCCCGCTGAGCTCGTCGGCCAGCTCCCACGCCGTCTCGGTCTGCTGCTCGAGCCAGTCGTCGCGCAGGCTGTGGTCCATCTGCCCCGGCCAGGTGAAGGACAGCAGCCCGACCCCGGCCAGCCAGGCGGCGGAAGACACCGACGTGGCCTCCAGCAGCCCCGTCCCGTCGGCGCTCCGCCGGGACGGACTCGCCGCGACGGTCACGACGACCGCGAACTTCTCCCGCGGCTCACCGACGGACGCGGCGAGATGCTCGTTCCGCACCGACGGCTCGTCGCCGTGCCCGATCGACCCGTGCTCCACCGCACCGTCGGCCGCCGCACCCACCTGCATCAGCCAGCGCGGCCCCGTGAACGCCTCGTCGAGGCCGTACCAGGGGAAGGGCGCCTCCAGGTAGCCGTCGACCGTGCGGCGGGCGGAGGAGACCTGTTGTTCGCCCTCCGCGACCGGCGCCTGTCCGTCCACCTGACTTGTCGTCTCCATCTGCCCGGACGCCTCCTTGCTCTCGTCGGTCCGGGGCGGCCCGCCCCCCTTCGGGCGCACTCGTCCGGTCCGCACAACAACTCGGCAGCATATCGACACCGTCGGGACCAGCCGCGAAACCGCCCGGTGCGTGGGTCGCGCGGGCGGCTGGTTCGGGCCGTAAGAGACGTATGAGCGGCGCACACGCGGTATGAAACGCGTCACGTGCGCCGCTCATGCGCGGGTCGGTGATCCGGACTCAGGTGGCGTCCGCGTCGTACGGCGGACGGTCGTCCGTGCCCGGATCCTCCGGCTTCTTGGTCATGTCGAGCCGGCCGCTCCCCGAAGAGCCGCTCCCGGAGGACGAAGGCGAGGCGTCGGTGTCACGGCTGTGCACCGCGTCCGTGACCTCGGCCATCTCCTTCTTCAGGTCGAAGCCGTTGCGGATCTCCTTCAACCCCAGCTCGTCGCTGTCCAGGTGCTTGCGGATGAAGGTCTTCGGGTTGAGGTCCTCCAGCTCGAAGTCCTTGAACTCCGGGCCGAGTTCCTGCCTGATGTCCTCTTTGGCGCTCTCCGAGAACTCCCGGATCTTGCGGATGGTCCGCATGACGTCCTGGATGACCTTCGGGAGCTTGTCCGGACCGAAGACGAGCACGGCGAGCACAATGATCGTCACCAGCTCGAGTGGTCCTATGTCATTGAACACCTGAAGCTCCTTGCGATGTCCTCGGTCCTCGGCCCTCCGGTCGCTGTTGCGGGTGTTCCGTGGTCCGGGCCGGGTCCACGGTACCCGGCGGACCTGTCCGACCGGTACTGCCCCGAGGTGTCCGGCTACGTGTGTACGACCGGTTTTCCAGGTTGTTTGCCTAGTCGGGGCACGAGTGGGGCCTCGCCTGTGAGGTTTATGTCAGTTCCTGTCCGAGGCGGCGACCCGGTCGCCGTGGCGGACGTCGTCGGAGTCGCCGAGCGGCAGCGGGGTGAGGCCGTGCACGCCGTGCACCTGGACGACGGCGAGGTCGTGGCCGGTGTCCCGGCCGACGACGGTCGCCCGGGCGACGGCTCCGCTGCTGAACGTCACGGATATCCGGCCGCCCGCGGCGACCGCGGGCTCGACGACGTGGTTGTTGGTGAGGATGTGCCCGGCGGTGTCGAGCACGAAGCCGGTGCCCGTGACCTGTTCGCCGGTTCCGGTGCCGGTGCCGGTTGCGGTGACATGCAGGGTGACGACGCTGGGCAGTGCCCGCGCGGCGGTCCCGGCGACACTGCCGGGCGGCCGCCCGGGCGGCGGAGGGCCGGGCGGCGGGCCCGGCTGGGGCAGCTGTACGGCCTCCAGGCCGCCGGTGCGTTCCACGGAGGCACCGATCAGCCCGCCGACCGCACCGGAGAGCACGGAGACCACCAGCGCCCCCACGACGAGCGTCCGCCGGCTCCGCCACCGCCGCCGCTGTGCCGCGTCGCCCGGCGGGAGGGACGGCACGAAGGCTGCCGGACCCGTCCGGCCCTCCTGCGCGGCGAGCACGGCCGCCACCGGGTGCCCGGCGGGCGGTGCGGCCGCCCAGGGGCCCGGACGGCCGCACAGCGGGGTGCTGGAGGCGTCGGGGGCGGGCCGGGGCTGCTGCGGACGGCCGACGTCCGCGACGGGCGGCCTGGGCTCGGAGTGCGCCTCGGCCTCGGAGCCTTCCTGAACGGTCCCCGAGGGGGCCTCGGCGGATGACGCGGGCGCGACATCACCGTCGGCCGCATGTGCGGTGTCGGCGGTGTCGGCGGCGGTGTCGCCGGCCGGTCGGCTCGGCGGTGTCGGTGTCGCCTCCTTGGCCCGCTCCCCCGTGGCGGGCACCGCGTCGCCGGGTGTCGCCGGTGACGTCGGTATCCCCTCGTCCATGTTCTCCTCGCGGGCTCACCGCGACCCCGTGCGCGGGCGGGCTCGCGGAAGGTCGGCTCCATGCCCGCAGCGGTGCCACGGGCATGGCTGGTTCACAGGATTCAACCAGGTTCGCGAGTCGCGGCGCAGGGCCGTTCAGCAGGTGGGCAGCGCCCGGTCAGTGGGGAGCGCGGGAGGAGCGGGACGGGGACGGGGAGGGTGCGGAGGTGGTGTCGGGGACGGTCGCGGCGAGCAGGCCGGTGCCGTTCGCCTCCGGGGCGGTGGTCCACGAGGTGAGGGCCAACGGCGGGTTGGTGCTCAGCGGTCGTATCAACGGGGAGACCGCGGCCGCGCCGGCCATCACCGGTGCGGTCAGTTCCCGCAGCGTCTGCTGTGCGGCGGCCGGGGAGGGGACTCCGGGCAGCAGCGGCGCGGACACCGCGGTGGGCATGGCGGGGGTGGAGCCGAGCAGCGTGCCGGACGACAGCAGGGGGGTGAGCAGGCGGCGGCGCTGGGTGTCGGCGGCCCCGGTCGTGCCCGAGCCCCCCGTGCCGGCCGGCGCGACGCTGCCGCCGCCGCTGCGGGCGTCGGCGGCCGGGGTGCCGGGGAGGCCTGCGGTGACCCCGCCGAGCGCGACGGCGGCGAGCGAGACCGCGCCGGCGGCGACGAACGCGAACCGCATGCCGCGCGAGGCGGATCGGTCGCCGTCCGGGCGGCCGACGGGGTGGATGCGGAAGCCCCGGCCGGCGACCGCGGCCGGGTCGTGCGGGTGGGCCGGCACGTAGCCGAACTCGAAGCGGTCGTCCCGGCTCATGCCGAAGACCCCGCTGTCGGATCCGCGTCCCGAGGGGTCTCCCCCGCCGAACGGCGAACCGCCGTCCGGGTCGCCACCTCCGGGCAGCCCCTGGAGCCGGGCCAGGAAACTCTCGGAGGGCGGGGGCGGAGCGGCCGCCGCGAAGACGTTCTTCAGCGCGCGCTGCGCGTCCGCCTCCGCCTTGCACCGGGCGCAGGTCGCCAGGTGGGCCAGGACGCGCTCACGCGTCTCATGACCGAGCTCTCCGTCCACCAGGGCGGAGAGTCGGTCTCCCAGGTGCTGTTCGGCCAGCTGTCGCTCGGCCGGCTTCGGTCGTGATCCACTCACGCGGTCGCGCCCCCTCCTCCCAGTGCGGGAACACGGGGCACGAAGGAGCGGCGCTCGGCCTTGCGGGCCTCCGGGGACCGGTGCGCGAGGGCCTTGCGCAGCTGGGAGCGGCCGCGGTGGATACGGGAGCGGACCGTGCCGAGCTTGACGCCGAGGGTCGCGGCGATCTCCTCGTACGACAGGCCCTCGATGTCACAGAGCACGACGGCGGCGCGGAACTCGGGCGCGAGGGTGTCCAGGGCCTGCTGGACGTCGGCGTCGAAGTGCGCGTCGTTGAAGGCCTGCGAGGGGGTGGGCTCGCGGCTGGGCAGCCGCTCGGCCGCGTCCTCCCCGAGGGCGTCGAAGCGGATGCGCTGCTTGCGGCGGACCATGTCGAGGAAGAGGTTGGTGGTGATGCGGTGCAGCCAGCCCTCGAAGGTGCCCGGGGAGTAGGTCGACAGGGAGCGGAAGACGCGGACGAAGACCTCCTGGGTGAGGTCCTCGGCGTCGTGCTGGTTACCGGTCAGGCGGTAGGCCAGGCGGTAGACGCGGCCGCTGTGCGTGCTGACGATCTCCTCCCACGTGGGCGGAGTCCATGCCTGCCCGTCCGCGTCGGTGGAGAAGGTCGCGGTCCGGTCCTCGCCCATGGCGAGCGCAGCGGCGTGGCTGGGGTCAGCAGCGGTGTCGTTCACGGATTTCGGCCTGCCTGCCGATCCGAGGAAGCGCCGCAGCACTCCTCCCCGATCCCCAGGCGCAGCCGCACCTCCCCTGTCGGCTCTGGTGGTGTCCAGTGGAGCCCCTACCATAGCCACCTCGCCCGTTAGCACCGGATAAGCGGTTTTACAAGAATTTGATCTGTGCTGGTACGGCTCATCCAGCTGCAACAGCAGGTGGCCGACCGCCGTCTCGTCGCCGTGATTCATTCGTGTCCCCCCGCCTCGTCTTCCACCCCTCTAAACGCCCGGTCCCATCTGCGGGTTCCCGACGCCAACGGATACAGTCACGCCCAGGCAACCACGGGGACAGGAGAGGGTCATTACCGGCAACCGGCAGACGAGCTGGGCGTTCGCCGACGCCTTTGTCGCCGAGGACGAAGCACTGCGGTGGGCCCGTGACCGGGCCCGCGAGGCAGGGCTGCGCTCGGTGTCGCCCGGCACGGGCGCCGCGCTGCGCATGCTCGCCGCCTCCGTGGACGCCAAAGCGGTCGCCGAGATCGGCACGGGGTGCGGGGTCTCCGGGATGTATCTGCTGCACGGCATGCGGCCGGACGGCGTGCTGACCACCGTGGATCCGGAGCCGGAGCACCAGCAGTTCGCCCGGCAGGCCTTCCGCGCCTGCGGCTTCGCCAGCAACCGGGCCCGCTTCATCCCCGGCCGGGCCCTCGACGTGCTGCCCCGCCTCGCGGACGCCGGCTACGACCTCGTCTTCTGCGACGGGGACCGCCAGGAGTACTCCGACTATCTCGCTGAATCGTTGCGCCTGCTGCGTCCGGGTGGCCTGGTGGTCTTCGAGGGCGTCTTCGCCAACGGCCGCACCGTCGACTCGGGACCGCAGCCGACCGAGGTACTGCGGCTGCGCGAGCTGCTGCGCACGGTCCGGGAGAGCCCGGAACTGGTGCCGTCGCTGCTGCCGGTGGGCGACGGGCTGCTGTGCGCGGTCAAGCGGTAGCCCTCGCGGGCAGGAACCGGGTCGGTCCTCGCGGGCGGGCACCGAGCCGTCCCGGGCAGGGATGAGGTCCTCGCGGGCAGGGTCCGCACAAGCGGACGGGCTCCGGGAAGACGGCGACGCCCCGGCACCGCTTAGGATGCCGGGGCGGCCGAAAGGGTATGGTCGCTGACGCCTCAGACGACGACGTTCTTGAGGGCGTCGGCAAGCGCCGCGGCCTCGTCAGGGGTCAGCTCGACGACGAGCCGACCGCCGCCTTCGAGCGGAACGCGCATGACGATGCCCCGCCCCTCCTTGGTCACCTCGAGCGGGCCATCACCCGTCCGCGGCTTCATGGCCGCCATGCTGGTTCCCCTTCCTGAAAACAGCTCATCGTCTGCCGACGGCCCCCGAGGGCACGCGCGGTCTCTGGCGGGACACGCGACTCCGGCATCGAACACATTGCTTCCAAGCCATTATCCCGCATCTCAGGACCCGATGACCAACATCAGTCGGCATCGCTTGGGCAACGCACGCGAGCAAAACCACTCAATTCGGCGATGTGACTGCGATACTTCGCCACCTCGTGTCCTTACGCCGCCCGGGTCGGCTCCGGATTTCTTTGACGCAGGTCACACGCTCGCTCCGGTCCCCCGGCGACGATCTCCGCCATGCTGGCCTTCGGACACTGACGTACTGAGCGGTACGTCAGCCGCGAGGACCCAGACGAACGAAGACGACGGAGGGGACGCACCATGACCGACACCGTGCTCTACGAGGTGGGCGACGGGCTCGCGACGATCACGCTGAACCGCCCCGAGGCGATGAACGCGCTGAACATCGCGACCAAGGTGGCCCTTCGCGAGGCCGCGCAGGAAGCGGCGGCCGACACGACCGTCCGGGCGATCCTGCTGAACGCCGCCGGGGACCGGGCGTTCTGCGTGGGCCAGGACCTCAAGGAGCACATCACGCTGCTCGCGTCCGACCGGGAGACCGGGGCGGGACAGACGATGACGACGGTACGGGAGCACTACAACCCGATCGTGCGGGCGTTGGTGTCGGCGCCCAAGCCGGTCGTCGCCGCCGTGAACGGGGTGGCCGCCGGCGCCGGTTTCGGGTTCGCGCTCGCGGCGGACTACCGCGTGGTCGCCGACACGGCCGCTTTCAACACGTCGTTCGCGGGGGTGGCGCTGACCGCGGACTCCGGCGTCTCGTGGACGCTGCCGCGGGTGGTGGGGCCCGGTCGCGCCGCCGACCTGCTGCTCTTTCCTCGGAGCATCAGTGCGCAGGACGCCTACGAGCTGGGCATCGCCAACAAGGTCGTGCCCTCCGCCGATCTGCGGGCCGAGGGCGAGAAGATCGCGCGGAAGCTGGCGGAGGGACCGACGGTGGCTTATGCGGCACTGAAGGAGGCGGTGGCCTACGGGCTCACGCACTCCCTCGACGAGACGCTGGACAAGGAGGACGAGCTGCAGGCTCGGGCCGGGGCCTCCGAGGATCACGGAATTGCCGTGCAGGCGTTCGTGAACAAGGAGAAGCCGAAGTATCTGGGGCGGTGACGGTCGTGGGGAACGGCGGGTGCGGGGGGGCTGAGCGCGCAGTTCCCCACACCCCTATCGGGGGCGTCTGCTCACGCATGTTTCCAGGTGGTCGTCGACCAACCCGCAGGCCTGCATCAGGGCGTACGCCGTCGTCGGGCCGATGAAGCGCAGGCCGCGCTTCTTCAGGGCCTTGGACAGGGCCGTCGACTCCGGTGTCACCGGCGGGACGTCGGCGATGGTCCTGGGCGCGGGATACGTGCCCGGCTCCGGGGCGTGCGACCAGATCAGCTCGTCCAGTTCGCCCGGGGCCCACTCCGCCAGGATCTTCGCGTTGGCCATCGTCGCGTCGATCTTCGCTCTGTTGCGGATGATGCCGGGGTCGGCCAGCAGCCGCTCGCGGTCCTCGTCGGTGAACGCGGCCACCTTCTCGATGTGGAAGTCGGCGAAGGCGGCCCGGAAGCCGGGGCGGCGGCGCAGGATCGTGATCCAGGAGAGGCCGGACTGGAAGGCCTCCAGGCTGAGGCGTTCGTAGAGGGCGTCGTCGCCGTGGACCGGGCGGCCCCACTCCTCGTCGTGGTACGACACGTAGTCCTCGGTGGACAGGGCCCAGGGGCAGCGCAGTCTGCCGTCCGGCCCGGGAACCGCCGCTCCTTCGATCATGTCGGTCATGTCGCTCATGACCGGTCCTCCGGCTCGGGCTTGTCCAGCGAAGTGTGCGGGGCGTGCGAGGTGTGCCGGGCGGGCGAGGTGCGCGGGGCGGCCTGGGCGCCGGCCAGCGCGTCCTCCAGGTCGGCGATCCGGGCGTCGCGCTCCGCGAGCTCGGCGCCGAGGCGGCTCAGCGCGTCGTCGACGTCCGCCATGCGGTAGCCGCGCGGGACGAGCGGGAAGCGGATGCTCTCCACGTCCGCGCGGTTCACCGGACGGTCCGGGGGCAGCGGGTCCTGCAGCCGCTCGGGCGCCACCTCGGGCAGCGGGCCGCTCTCGCCGCCGCTCACCACGGAGAGGGTGACCGCGGCGACCACGACCGCGAGCGCGACGACGAGGAACAGGAACATAACCATCGCGGTGGGCCCCCAGGCTCGGTGAAGCTCGGTGCAGCAGCACTCGTTGTGCTCAGTGTGCTCGGTGTCGAATGTGTCTGTGTCCGATCGTGCCATGCGAGTCTGACAGTTAGGGTCGCAGGCGGTCGTACCGAGGGAATCACTACGGGAGGTCACAGGCGATGCTCAGGCTGGGCAGGCGGGAATTCGGGCTGCACGAACCCGTGATCATGGCCATCGTGAACCGGACGCCCGACTCCTTCTACGACCAGGGGGCGACCTTCCGAGACGAGCCGGCCCTCGCGCGCGTGGAGCAGGCGGTCGCCGAGGGGGCCGCGATCATCGACGTCGGCGGGGTGAAGGCCGGGCCGGGCGAGGAGGTCACCGCCGAGGAGGAGGCGCGGCGCATCGTCGGATTCGTCGCGGAGGTACGCAGGCGCTTCCCGGACGTCGTGATCAGCGTGGACACCTGGCGGGCGTCGGTCGGGGAGGCCGCCTGCGAGGCCGGCGCGGATCTGCTGAACGACGCGTGGGGCGGGGTGGACCCGGGGCTGGCGGAGGTGGCGGCGCGGTACCGGGTGGGGCTGGTGTGCACGCATGCGGGCGGGGCCGAGCCCCGGACACGGCCGCACCGGGTGACGTACGACGACGTCGTGGCCGACATTCTGCGGGTGACCCTGGGGCTGGCCGAGCGGGCCGTCGCGCTGGGGGTGCCGCGGGAGTCGGTGCTGATCGATCCCGGACACGACTTCGGCAAGAACACCCGGCACAGCCTGGAGGCGACGCGGCGGCTGGGCGAGATGGTGGAGACGGGGTGGCCGGTGCTGGTCTCCCTGTCCAACAAGGACTTCGTGGGCGAGACCCTGGACCGGCCGCTGAAGGAGCGGGTGATCGGGACGCTGGCGACGACGGCGGTGTCGGCGTGGCTGGGGGCGCAGGTGTACCGGGTGCACGAGGTCGCGGAGACGCGTCAGGTGCTGGACATGGTGGCGTCGATCGCCGGCCACCGGCCACCGGCGGTGGCCCGGCGAGGGCTGGCGTAGCAGTCCGACACTCGCGCCGCATCCTGGGGGCTCCGCCCCCAGACCCCCGAAACCCTCGCCCACCCACCACCCGACTCGGTAAGCCGAGAGGTGACCGAATCGACTCAGTGGGTCGACACGCGCACCACCCGACTCCGTGAGCCGAAAGACGCACCACCCGACTCGGCGGCACGACACATGCACCACCCGACTCCGTGAATCGAAAGACGCACCACCCGACTCGGCGGCACGACACGTGCACGAACCGGCTCTGTGAGTCGAAGGGCGCGCCACCCGACTTGGTGGCACGACCCGTGCCCCACCTGACTGGGTGGGGCGAAACGTGCACGAAGCGACCCGGTAGGTCGCCAAGGTGCACCACCGCACCCGACTCAGTAGCTCGAGAGATGTGCCACCCGCGCCACCCGGCTCAGTGGCTCGAGAAGTGGACGAAAGGGGCTCTGTCACTCGGCGTGGTGGGGAGAACGCTCGACCGCGGCTTCTCGGCGGAGCGAGTCGGGTGGGTGGGTGGGCAGACTGTCGGTGGGCTCAGCGGGCCGCTTCCTTCGAGACCAGGCCCACCGCCTCCTCCACGTCGTCCGTGACGTGGAAGAGCAGGAGGTCCTTTTCCGCCGCCTTGCCCTGGGCGACCAGGGTGTTCTTGAGCCAGTCCACCAGGCCGCCCCAGTAGGCGCTGCCGAACAGGACGATCGGGAAGCGGGTGACCTTCTGGGTCTGGACGAGGGTGAGGGCCTCGAAGAGTTCGTCGAGGGTGCCGAGGCCGCCGGGCAGGACCACGAAGCCCTGTGCGTACTTGACGAACATCATCTTCCGCACGAAGAAGTAGCGGAAGTTGAGGCCGATGTCGACGTACGGGTTGAGGCCCTGCTCGAAGGGGAGCTCGATGCCGAGGCCGACCGAGACGCCGCCCGCTTCGAGGGCACCCTTGTTCGCCGCTTCCATGGCGCCGGGCCCACCGCCCGTGATGACCGCCCAGCCGGCCTCGACCAGGCCCCGGCCGAGCTTCACGCCGGCGTCGTACTCGATCGAGTCGACCGGTGTCCGCGCCGAGCCGAACACGCTGATCGCGGGCGGGAGTTCGGCGAGCGTGCCGAAGCCCTCGATGAACTCCGACTGGATGCGCAGCACCCGCCAGGGGTCCGTGTGGACCCAGTCGGAGGGACCGCCCGCGTCCAGCAGGCGCTGGTCCGTCGTGCTCGCGGTCACCTGGCCGCGCCGTCGGAGGACCGGTCCCAGGCGCTGCTCGTCCGGCGGCACCTTCTTCCCCTCGGGGTTCCCGGTAGGCATATGTGCGCTCCCTCCGCTTGCAGGTGTATCTGGTTCAGCGTAGATCCGCGTGGGTTACAGGCGCGGGACGTCGGCATGTCGGGCCCGAAGCGCCGTCGTGTGGCTCAGCTGGTCAGCCAGGTACGCAGGCGCTCCTCACCCGCCAAGATCTTGGCGGTTTCCACCCTTTCGTCCCGCTTGTGGGCCAAGTGCGGGTTGCCGGGGCCGTAGTTGACCGCGGGGACGCCGAGGGACGAGAAGCGGGAGACGTCGGTCCAGCCGTACTTGGGCATCGGCGTACCGCCGACCGCCTCGATGAAGGCGGCCGCGGCCGGGTGGGAGAGGCCGGGCAGCGCGCCGGGGCTGTGGTCGTCGACCACGAACTCCTCGACCCCGCAGTCGGCGAAGACCTCGCGGACGTGGGCGATGGCCTCGGCCTCCGAACGGTCCGGGGCGTACCGGAAGTTGACGGTGACCACGCACGCGTCGGGGATGACGTTGCCCGCCACCCCGCCCGAGATGCCGACCGCGTTCAGGCCCTCGCGGTACTCCAGGCCGTCGATGACCGGGTAGCGCGGCTCGTAGGCGGCCAGGCGGGCCAGGATCGGGGCGGCCGCGTGGATCGCGTTGGAGCCCATCCAGGAGCGCGCCGAGTGGGCCCGCTCGCCCGAGGTCTTCAGCAGGACGCGCAGGGTGCCCTGGCAGCCGCCCTCGACCTCGCCGTCCGAGGGCTCCAGGAGCACCGCGAAGTCGCCGGCCAGCCACTCGGGGTGGGCCTCGGCGACGTGCTTGAGCCCGTTGAGGTCGGCGGCGACCTCCTCGTTGTCGTAGAAGACGAAGGTCAGGTCCCGGTTGGGGGCCGGGACGGTGGCCGCGATGCGCAGCTGGACCGCGACGCCCGCCTTCATGTCGCAGGTGCCGCAGCCCCACAGCACGCCGTCCGCGTCGAGGCGGGAGGGCACGTTCTCCGCGATCGGGACGGTGTCGATGTGACCGGCCAGGATCACGCGTTCGGGGCGGCCGAGGTTCGTCCGCGCGATCACGTTGTTGCCGTACCGGTCGACCGTCAGGTGCGGCAGGGCGCGCAGCGCGCTCTCGATCGCGTCCGCGAGCGGCTTCTCGGTGCCGCTCTCGGACGGGAGGTCGACGAGCTGCGCGGTGAGCGCGGCGGCGTCCAGCGTGAGGTCAAGCGAGGTGTCGGCCATGAGCTCGACCCTAGCGCGCGCGATCCCGCGGGCGGGTTCACAGGCTTTCGGACCGAGGGGTGAGCGGCTCGTACTCTCCAGTATGTTGTACGCGTGTCAGAGCCGTCCCCCATCCGCCCCAAGCGTCGCGGCCGTGTCCTGCGTTTCGTGTTGGGCTTGCTCATCCTGTGCGCCGTCGCGGCCTATCTGGTCGTCCAGTACGTCACCGGTGGCGGTGGCGCCGAGGGCTGCAAGGTCGTCTCGGGCCGAAGCGACGACGAGTCGTACCAGTTCACGCCCGAGCAGGCGGTGAACGCGGCGACGATCGCCGCCGTCGGCACCGGCCGCGGCATGCCCGAGCGGGCGGTGGCCATCGCCCTGGCGACCGCGATCCAGGAGTCGGGACTGCTCAACATCAGGCACGGCGACCGGGACTCCCTCGGCCTGTTCCAGCAGCGGTCCTCGCAGGGCTGGGGCACCCCGCAGCAGATCCTCGATCCGGCGTACGCGGCGGGCATGTTCTACGCCCACCTGGCCAAGGTGCGCGACTACGAGACCCTGCCGCTCACGGTGGCCGCGCAGCGCGTGCAGCGCAGTGGTTACCCGGAGGCGTACGCCAAGCACGAGACCGACGCCACGCTGCTCGCGGCGGCCCTGACCGGGCAGGCGGCGGCCACCCTGACCTGCGACGGGCGCCCGGCGGCCACCACCGCGGCGACCGCGACGGGTCCGGACGCGGTACGGACCGCGCTCGTGCGGGACTTCGGGCGGGACGCGGTCGAGGAGGCCGGCGCCGAGGTGAGCCGGTCGGCCACGCCGACCCCCGCCCCCACCGTGACCGCAACGGCGCACGGGCGGATCGTGACCGTGCCGGTGCCGGAGGGGAAGAAGACCGACAAGTCGGGGCGCACCGAGAGCGAGCGCGGCTGGCAGCTGGCGCACTGGGCGGTGGCCAACTCGTCGGCGCTGCACATCCAGCGGGTGTCGTACGCGGGCCGGGAGTGGGCCGCCGGGAGCACGGAGAGCCAGTGGCAGCCGGCGTCCGGCACGCAGGGCGCGGGCGGTGCGGAGAAGTCCGCGGGCTCGGTGCGGATCGTGACCGGGCAGTAGTTCGGGGATTCCCTCCGGCGGGTCAGCCGGGACGCGCCGCACGCGTGGTGTGCTCACGTTTTCGCACGGTCACTCGCGCATGCGTGAAACCCCTTCGGAGCGCTGGGCCGTAAGGATTCTGCGGAGACACCGACAGGGTGCCGTTTGCCCGTTTTTCCCCACACCCGATAATGCGATGCGTTATCAATTCTTTACCTGCGGTCTCCGCAACCTTCGCGGGCTTCGAGCGGTAGTCACGGCGATCACGTTCCCTCCCGTCGAATGGAGCATCATGTCCCTCCCTCTGACCCGCCGGATCGCCCGTGCCGCGCTGCTCGTCGCAGCGGGAGCGGCAGCCGGGGTCGGTGCGGCCGGCTCCGCCGGCGCGGCCCCGAGTCTGCCGGCCGGCACCCCGAACCTCGGCGGTCTGACCGCTCTGGACGGGGCGAGCGTCGGCAACACCGCCGACGCGGCGGCGCAGACCGTCACCGGGACCGTCGGCCGCGCCGGCGGCGCGGCGGTCGAGTCGGCGGTACCGGCCGCGGGCCAGACCGGCGGCAAGGCCGTCAAGAAGGCGGCGCCGGTGGTGCAGCACACCGCGGGCTCCGCGGCCGGCTCCGCCGGTGGGCTGCTGGGTGAAGCGGCGTCCACCGCGACGAAGGGTGGGCTGCCGACGGGTGGTCTGCCGGTGAAGGGGCTGCCGCTCGGGTGAGTGGCCCAGCCGCTTGCCGGAAAGGGGCCCGGGAGTTTCCCGGGCCCCTTTCCGTTGTGTGTCGTGTGCGGGCCGGTGAGGGCTGGTCGCGCAGTTCTACCCCCAGCGCCCCTGAAGGGGCGCCACAGCCGGCGTGCGTCTCAGGAAAGCCGCTCCACAGCCGCTCGTACTCGTTCGTCCGTCGCCGTCAGGGCCACGCGTACGAAGTTCTCGCCCGCCTCGCCGTAGAAGTCGCCCGGTGCCACGAGGATGCCCAGGTCGGCCAGGTGGGCCACCGTCTGCCAGCAGGACTCGTCCCGCGTCGCCCACAGGTAGAGGCTGGCCTCGCTGTGCTCGATGCGGAAGCCGTGGGAGAGGAGCGCCTCGCGGAGGGCCGTGCGGCGGGACGCGTACCGCTCCCGCTGCTCGTGGACGTGGGTGTCGTCGGAGAGGGCCGCCACCACCGCCGCCTGCGTCGGGGCCGACGTCATCATGCCGCCGTGCTTGCGGATCTCCAGGAGAGGGCCGAGGACCGCCGGGTCGCCGGCGAGGAAGGCCGCGCGGTAGCCGGCGAGGTTGGAGCGCTTGGACAGGGAGTGGACGGCCACGATGCCGTCGTACGAGCCGCCGTTGACGTCCGGGTGCAGCACCGAGACCGGGTCGGCCTCCCAGCCCAGTTCGAGGTAGCACTCGTCGGAGAAGAGCAGGATGCCGTGGGCGCGGGCCCAGGCGACGATCTCCGTCAGTTCCTGCTGGGACAGGACCTTGCCCGTCGGGTTGGACGGGGAGTTCAGCCAGAGGAGCTTCAGACCGGCCGGGTCCAGGTCGCGCGGGTCGTCGTAGACCTCGTGGTCGGCGCGGGCCAGGCGGGCGCCCACCTCGTAGGTGGGGTACGCGAGGCGCGGGTGGGCGACCTTGTCGCCGGGGCCGAGGCCGAGCTGGGTGGGGAGCCAGGCGACGAGTTCCTTGGAGCCGACGATCGGGAGGACGTGGCGGTGGGTGACGTCCCGGGCGCCGAGGCGGCGGGTGACCCAGCCCGTGATCGCGTCGCGCAGCGCCGGGGTGCCCCAGACCGTGGGGTAGCCGGGCGAGTCGGCCGCGTCGATCAGGGCCTTCTGGATCAGGTCGGGGACCGGGTCCACCGGGGTGCCGACCGACAGGTCGACGATGCCGTCCGGGTGCGCCGCCGCCGTCGCTTTGTACGGCTCCAGCTTGTCCCAGGGGAAGGTGGGCAGACGGTCGGAGACTGCGGACACGGTTCCTTGCTCACTTTCTTCGGTACGACCGGTGCGGCCGACACGGGCCGGTACGGCAAACGCCTCGGCCCCGTACGGCGCCGATCGGGCGTGATCAGGCCGTACGGGACCGAGGCGGCACGGTGTTGCGGCGGGCCGCCGGTGCGGACTACTCGGCCTGCGGGGGCAGCGCGGCGATGAACGGGTGATCGCGCTCGATCAGGCCCAGCTTGCTGGCGCCGCCCGGGGAGCCGAGGTCGTCGAAGAACTCGACGTTGGCCTTGTAGTAGTCCTTCCACTCCTCCGGGGTGTCGTCCTCGTAGAAGATCGCCTCGACCGGGCAGACCGGCTCACAGGCTCCGCAGTCGACGCATTCGTCCGGGTGGATGTACAAGGACCGCTGGCCCTCGTAGATGCAGTCGACCGGGCACTCCTCGATGCACGCCTTGTCCTTCACGTCGACACAAGGCTGCGCGATGACGTAGGTCACGCTGTCGTTCCTCCTCGATTGGGCGCTGGCGGGCCTCCGTAGGCTCCGCCGCCTGGCGCGCGGGAGCGCGGCGTCGTCGATGCCCGCCTCTAGTATCTCCGTTCCTGGGCATGATCCGAACAGGAGGGGTGAACTGACCAGTGGAAATCTCTGCCGCAGGACGCTTCGAGGTCCGTATCACCGCTGCTGACGTGGGCAAACGGGTATCAGTGCGCCGTTTGGCCGGAAATGCGGCCACCGGGGAGAAGTTCACCGACACGGTGGGTGTTCTCACATCATGGAACGACGACGGCATGCTGACGATCACACGGCGGGACGGGGAGAGCGTCCGGATACCGGAGTCCGCGCTGGTGGCGGGGAAGGTGGTGCCCGCCGCTCCGGCGCGCCGCCGGGGGCCTGCGGCGACCTACCGGGAACTCGCGCGTGTCGCCTCGCGCGGCTGGCGGCCGGTGGAGAGCGAGCGGCTCGGCGAGTGGGAGCTGCGGGCCGCAGTCCAGAAGGTGCCGCGCGAAGCGCGTCCGTGGGGGGCGGTGGTCGGGCGACGGGCGGGCTTCACACGGCGGGCGAACAGCGTGCTGCCCCTCGGTGATCCCGGGCTGCCGCTGGACGCGGCGCTGACGGCCGTACGGCGGTGGTACGGGGAGCGGGGGCTGCCCGCGTACGTGCAGACCGCGACCGGCGCCGAGGGCACGCAGGAACTGCTCTGCGCGGAGCTGGAGCGGCGCGGGTGGCTGCGTGAGGTGAGCGCCGAGCTGTGGACCGGGGAGCCGGCTCCGGTGGCGGACCGGGCGGAGGGGGCCGGGGTGCTGCTCTCGCGGGCGGCCGGCGAGGACTGGCTGGCGCGGTACCAGCGCAAGGGCGTGAGCGAGGTCGCGCTGCAGGTGCTGGGGGGAGGGCCTTCGGTGTGGTTCGCGACGGTGCCGGGGGCCGAGGGAGAGGCCCCGGCGGCGATCGGGCGGCTGGTGGTGGACGGCCGGTGGGCCGGGTTCGCCGCCGTCGAGGTGGATCCGGGGCTACGGCGGCGGGGGCTGGCGACCGAGGTCATGGCCGCGCTGGCGCGCCGCGCGCTGGAGGAGGGCGCGTCGGCGGCCTGGCTGCAGGTGGAGACGGACAACGCGGGGGCGCGGGCGCTGTACGGGCGGCTGGGCTTCGCCGCACATCACGCGTACCACCACTACCGGGCGCCGGGGGCGGACGGCTCCTGAATCCGGCAGCCGAGGCGGTACCGATCATTCCGAAGGGGCACGAGACAGCTATGGCTTCCGGTCAGCCACCACCACGTCCGCCGTCGCCGGAGCGGGCCGCCGAGGTACGGCGGCGGTTCGCCGCGGAGGCGCGGTCCGAGCGACCCGATCTGGCGACGCTGTGCCTGCTGCTGGGCGCGGCGGCCGACGGCTCGCTGGACGAGGCCGGGATCGACGCGGCGCAGATGGAACTGGACCGGCTGGCCGGGCAGCTGCCGTACCGGCCGGGCGGGCCGCACGCCTGGGCCGCCGCGGCGCACCGGGTCCTTGGCGAACGGTTCGGTTTCCGGGGCGCCGCCGCGGACTACCAGCGGCTGGAGTCCTCGCTGCTGCACGAGGTGCTGCGGCGCCGGCGCGGGCTGCCGATCCTGCTGTCCGTGGTGTGGCTGGAGGTCACCCGGCGGGCCGGGGCGCCGGTGTACGGGGTCGCGCTGCCGGGCCACTTCGTGGTCGGGTTCGGGGCGGCCGAGGAGCAGGTGCTGGCCGATCCGTTCGACGGCGGGCGGGTGCTGACCGGCGCGGACGCGGAGCTGCTGGTGGTGGGGGCGGCGGGGGTACCGCTGGAGCCGGCGATGCTGGAGCCGGCCGATGCCCTGGACGTCGTACGGCGGATCCTGAACAACGTGCGGGCGTGGGCCGCGGCCCGCCCGGAACGGTCGGACGTGGGGCTGTGGGGGGTGGACCTGTCCCTGCTGATGCCGTCGCATCCGGCGCGGCTTCGGTACGAGCGCGCCCGGTTGCTGGTGGAGCGGGGTGACTTCGTGGACGGGGCCGAGGAGTTGGAGCGGTACGCCGGGTTGATCGACGTGGTCGACGAGGGGGCGGCGGAGAAGGTGCGGGGCGAGGCGCGGGCGGCGCGGGCCCGGCTCAACTGAGGGGGTTTGCGGGCCCCTTCGCCGTAGGGGGTGCGGTGCGTGGGCGGCCGATCGGCACCGTCCCCTGACCTTCCACTCCAGATCAGCCGACCGTCATCAACCCACCAGCCCCCCTCTGTCGGCCGGCCACCGTCACCCCGCCGGTCCCCCTCGACCCGCCGCGACGGCGCTCAGCCACCGCGGTGCGGTCCGGCGGTGCCGAACTCACCGGGAGCAGGCCCCCTACAGCCAGCCCTTCTCCCGCGCGATCCGCACCGCTTCCGCCCTGTTGCGGACCGCCAGCTTCTGGATCGCCGTCGAGAGGTAGTTGCGTACCGTCCCCTGGGAGAGGTGCAGCGCCGCCGCCAACTCCGCGTTGGTCGAGCCGTCGGCCGCCGCGCGGAGGACCTCGCGCTCGCGGTCGGTCAGGGGGTTGGCGCCCTCGGCGAGGGCGGCCGCGGCGAGCGTGGGGTCGATGACGCGTTCGCCGGCGAGGACCTTGCGGACGGCCTCGGCGAGCTGGGCGGCGGGGGCGTCCTTGACGAGGAACGCGTCGGCGCCCGCCTCCATCGCACTGCGCAGGTAGCCGGGACGGCCGAAGGTCGTGAGGACGACCAGTTTCACCGCCGGCAGCGCCTTGTGGAGCAGGGCCGCCGCCTCGATGCCCGTGCAGCCCGGCATCTCGATGTCGAGCAGGGCCACATCGATGTCGTTGGCCTCCGCCGCGGCCAGCACCTCGTCGCCGCGGGCGACTTGAGCGACGACCTCGATGTCGTCCTCCAGGCCCAGCAGGGCGGCCAGCGCCTCGCGGACCATCGACTGGTCCTCGGCGAGGAGGACCTTGATCGTACTGCTCATGCCCCGGATCCTACGGCCATGCCGGAGCCCAGCGGGACCCGGGCGACCAGCCGGAAACCCCGCTTCACACGGCCCGCCTCCAGCGTGCCGCCCGCCTTCTCCAGACGCTCGGTGAGCCCGGCGAGCCCGTTGCCGGGGCCCTTGCCGGAGCCGCCCGAACCGTTGTCCTCGACGGCGAGTTCGAGGACCGGACCGTCCAGGGTCTGGCGGCGCAGCAGCTCCACCGTGCAGGAGCTCGCGCCGCTGTGCCGTACGACGTTGGTGATCGCCTCGCGCAGCGCCCAGGCGAGGGCCGCCTCGCCGTCGTCGGGTACGCCGGCGAGGTCGGGGTCGGCCGGGACCTCGGCGGTGACCGCGGCGGCGGTCAGGGCGACCTGGGCACCGGCCAGTTCGGCCGCGAGCCGGGGCCGCCGGTAGCCGGTGACCGCCTCGCGGACGTCCACCAGGGCCTGGCGGCTGACCTGTTCGATGTCGGAGACCTGCTGGGCCGCCTTGTCGGGGTGGTCGGGAAGCATCCGGCCGGCCAGCTCACTCTTCAGCGTGATCAGCGAAAGAGAGTGGCCCAGCAGGTCGTGCAGGTCACGGGCGAGACGCAACCGCTCCTCGTTGGCGGCCAGTTGGGCGACGGTGGCGCGGGCCTTGCGCAACTCGATGGTGGTGGCGACGAGCTGCCGGATACCGGTCATGGAGAAGCCGACCAGGAGCACCACGAGGAAGAGGCCCCAGGCCTCGTCCATGTCGTGGACGTACCAGCCCGCCAGCATCATGGCGGCGGTGGTCAGCGGGATCGCCCAGTAGGCGACCCGCAGCGGGAAGGTCACTCCGCACATCACGGAGACGTACACGAACAGGCCGAACCAGGAGCCCCCGAGACTGAAGGCCAGGGTGACCGCCAGCGCCCCCTCCACGACGATCGCGGCGGTGACGATGCCGCCGCGGAAGGGCCGGCCCATGGAGCGGAAGACGATGGTCAGGTAGATCCCGACGAACGCCGTCAGGCCCGCCCAGCCGGCCGCCGTGGCCCCGGTGGTGTGGCGGCCGGAGGCCAGGTCCTGGGCCGGGGAGGCCAGGAAGACCAGCCAGGGCAGGACCCACACCAGCTTGCGCATCGCCTCGCTCCGGTTGCGGGGTGGCTGGCCGATCCGCACCAGCCGGTCCGCCCGTGCCTCGTCCTCGGACCGCAGGTCTTCCGTCATCGTGCTCACGCCTTCAGCGTGTCCTTCCGGTACAGCCAGGCCGCGCCGCCGACGAAGAGGGCGAAGAAGACGACGAGGATGGCGATGTCCTGGGCGTGCGGGGCCTGGCTCTGCTCGATGGCCCGTCCCAGTGCAGCGTACGCGTGCGTGGGCAGCCACTTCGCGATGTCCTGGAGCCAGGTCGGGAAGGAGGAGGACGGCCACCACAGGCCGCCGAGGATCGACAGGCCGAAGTAGGTGATCATGGTGATCGGGCGGACCGCGTCGCCGCTCGCCAGATACCCGATGGCGACGCCGAGCGCGGCGAAGACCAGGCTGCCGGCCCAGATCGCGCCGGTGAGCGCGAACCACTGCCAGGCGTCGAGGCGCACGTGCTTCACGGACGCGGCGACCAGGAAGACGACCACGATGGACGGCAGGCTCACCACGGCGGCGCTGGCGGTCTTGGCGAGGACGTAGCCGCGGCCGGGCAGGGTGGTCAGCCGCAGCTGCCGTACCCAGCCGCTCTCGCGTTCCTTGGCGATGCGTTCGCTGTTGCCCATCAGGACGGCGGTGAGGGCGCCGAAGGAGGCCATGGAGACCATGACGTAGGCGGCGACGGACAGGCCGGAGTTGTCGACGGTGTCGCCGGTGCCGCCCTGGCTCGCGACCAGCAGGAAGATGATCGAGGGGTAGATCACCGAGAAGAACAGGAACTTGCGGTTGCGCAGTGCGCGGGCGAGCTCCAGCTTGATCAGGGCGTTCACAACTGCGTGGCCTCCTTGGCCTCTTCGGCCTCCGTGATGGCGACGAACGCCTGCTCCAGGCCGAGCCCGGCGACTTCGAGGTTGCGGGGGTAGACGCCGAGGCCGTACAGGGCGTGGACGGTGGCGTCGGCGTCGGACGACTGCATGCGGATCGTCTGGCCGCTGCCCGCGGCGGAGCCGCTTTTTGACACAGTGACGGCCGTGAGGAAGGGCAGCGCCCGCAACGGCGCCTCGTCGATCTCGCCCTCCAGGTCGAAGGAGATCCGCCGGGCGCCCGCCTTCGCCTTGATCTCGGCGGCCGTGCCGTCGGCCAGCAGCCGTCCCCGGTGCAGCACCAGCACCCGGTCGGCGATGGCGTCGGCCTCTTCGAGGTAGTGGGTGGCGAACAGGACGGTACGGCCCTGTTCGGCCTGTTCGCGCATGGTGGCCCAGAAGGCCTGCCGGGCGGAGACGTCCATGCCGGTGGTCGGCTCGTCCAGGACGATCAGGTCGCTGTCACCGGCGGTCGCGAGAGCGAAGCGGACGCGCTGGGACTGGCCGCCGGAGAGCTTGTTGACCTTGCGGTCGGCGATCTGCGAGATGCCCGCGCGGGCGAGGACGTCGGTGACCTTGTAGGGCTTGGGGTGCAGATCGCAGGCGAGTTTGACCAGTTCGCGGACGGTGACCTCGTCCATCAGGCCGCCGCTCTGCAGCATCGCGCCCACGCGTCCGGCCACGATGGCCTCCCGGGGGCTCAGGCCGAAGACGCTGACCGTGCCGGCGTCGGCCTGCTTGAGGCCGAGCAGCAGGTCGAGCGTGGTCGACTTGCCCGCGCCGTTGGGCCCGAGCAGGGCCACGGTCTCCCCCGGGTGCAGCCGCAGCGAGAGCCCGTCGACGGCCCGCACGTTCCCGTAGGTCTTGCTCACTTGGTCGAACCCGACCACCACCGGGGTCCCGGTAGCCGTCGTCGCCGCTGTCGTCGTCATACGTCCATGCTGGCGGCGCGCCCCCGGCCGGAGGCAGTGTCGGGCGTCCGGAGAGCCGCATGACAGATGTCATGAGCAGCGCCTGACATGCGTGAAGGGGGCGCCCGGCGAGCGCTGGGCGCCCCCTTCGTGAAGCGTCAGTTCGGGTTGGTGTCGATGACTCCGATGCGCTCCGCCGCCGTCTTGCCGACCAAGGCCTTACGCAGCGCCGAGGCCACGTCCTGCGGCGTGACGGCCGTCTTCTGGCCGGTGCCCCGGGTGATCAGCACGCCGTCGAAGGTGCTGCCGTACGCCTGCTTGAGAGCCTCCAGGTTGTACGTCTCCACCAACTTGCCGTCCACTGCCTTGAAGCCGAGGATCTTCGGCAGTGACACGGGGCCGAACGGGATGCTGTGCGCCGCGTCCGTCTGCACGTAGGCCTTGTTCGACATCGCCGGCTCCGCGAACGCCTTCATCTCGCGGTCGACCTCGGCGTTGGAGACCGACGGCTGCACGGTGGTGGTCGGGACAGTCACCGCCGAGGAGGTGCCGGTCTCCACCATCGTCTCGTACGCCTGCTCGACCGCCTTCGTGGAGGCGGCCGCGTCGATGCCCTTGCCCGGCTTGCCGTAGACGGCGACGGCCTTGCCGGAGGTGAACTTGATCGTGCCGTTGGTGACCGAGCCGGAGCTGCCGCCGAGGTCCTTGAGGGCGGCCTGGAGCTTCTCCTCGTCGACCGGCATGGCGGGGTCGACGACCCGCTTCTGGCCGAACAGGGAACCGATCACGGAGATCGGGTTGTAGTCGCTCTTGGCGGCCGCCTCGACCGTCGACTGGATGTCGAACTGCAGGCCCGCCTGGTCCGGCTGCAGCGAGACGGTCTTGCCGTCGACCGACAGCTTCAGCGGCTTGGTCGTGTTCTTGCCGAACGCGTCGTTGAGCTTCTTGACGGCGTCGTCGCGGGTGCCGCCGCCGATGTCGACGCCGAGCACGGTGGTGCCCTTGGGGACGTCGGAGTGGTTCATGAGCAGCCCGGCGCCGTAGACGCCGAGGCCGGCGACCACCACGACACCGCCGAGCAGCGGCAGCTTGCCGCGCTTCTTCTTGGCCTTCGCCTTGCCCTTGCCCTTGGCCTCGGCCGGGGGCGGCGAGACCGGCTCGGGCAGTTTCGGGGGCGTGTGCGGCAGCGGCCCGTCGGTGGGCGTGCCCGGCCCGAACGGGGAGTTGGCGCCCGGCGGCACGACCGGGATGCCGCTGGTGACGGTGTGCCCGGAGACGTTGTCGGCCGGGGAGCCGTAGCCGGGCGTACCCGGTTCGGGGGCGGGCTTCTGCGGGGTGAGGATCGCCGTGTCGTCGCTCAGACCGCCGCCGGGAAGGCCGGGGCCGCCCGGGGCGGTGCGCACGCCGGGCCGGGCCTGGGCGCCACGGGCGCGAGGACCGCCAGGGCCGGCGGGGCCGCCGCCGGAGCCTGCGGGACCGTTCGGCGCGGCGAAGGGCTCGCCGCCGTTGACCGGCGGGACGAACGGGCCGTCGCCGGTGACCGGGCCGCCGGTGGGACCCGCCGGGCCCTGCGGGCCGCCGAGACCGCCGGGGCCGCCAGGCCCGTTGAAGCCGCTGGGGCCGCCGGGACCCGCCGGGCCGCCGCCGGGCGTGCCGGGGCCGCCCTGGGCGCCGTTGTCGGAGAAGTACGGCAGGTCGTCGCGGCGGGCGTCGCCGCCCGTCGCGCCGCCCCGGGAGCCGCCGAGCGGGCCCGCGGCGAGCGCCTCGGTCACGTCGAAGGAGCCGGTGCCGCCACCGTGGCCGGGGGCCACCGGGCCGCCGGTCGCGCCGGCGGGCAGCCCCGCGCCGTTGGTCGCGCCGTGCCGGGACGCGCCCGGCACGCTCATGGAGCCGACGACACCGCCGGGACGGCCGCCGTTCGCGGCGCCGGAGCGGGGTGCGGCGCCTCCGTTCGGACGCGCCGCAGCCGGAGCGTTCGGTGAGGCAGTGGGCGAACCGCCGGGTGTACCTGCCCCGTTGGTGGCGCCGGCGCGCTGTCCGCCCTTGGCGGGGCCGGACTTGCGTGGCGCGAACCAGTCGGTGGTGGGCGCGGGCGCCGGTTCGGCGGCGGGCGGCTCGGCGTTGCCGGTGGGCGTGGCGGCACCCGCCGGACGGGCGTGCGTGCCCGTCTCCGAGCCCGTACCGCTCTCGCCGCCCGCGACGGCCGTGCCGCCCTCGACGTCCGCGACAGGAGTACGGACGACCACGGGCGGAATCGGCCGGGAGCCGGGGATGTTGATCCGGATCCGGGTCGTCAGCGTGGTCTCGGTCTTGCGTTCCTCCGGCTGCGCGGCCGAACGGGCCGCGTCCATACCGTCGTCGGAAGCCATGGGGGTCCCGTACGGCGGCGTGCCCGAGGGGTATGCGGATCCGCCGCGCCCGTCGGGCCCGGAGGACGGAGTGTCAGTTTCACGACTCAAGGCAGGTTCTCCCGGTTGGCTCCACCGCCCATGACGACCTCGCTGGGACGGCTCGGCGGCGCGCACCACCATACTGGCCACTTCTGACGCTTATCCCATGACCGCTGGGGAAACCCACACCGGACTCGCACGGGCGCCCCACGGCGAAGTGGTACGTCACTTGCCAAGTCGGGCGCCGCCCGCCTCAGGTTGCCGCCCCAAACCTATTGTGGCGCAGATCACAGCCAAAGCCATGCCGCCGAGCAGGAAGAGGTACGAGCCGCCTCCCGCGCCGAACAGGAAGTCGCCCTCCGGCCTGCTGGCGGTGAGGAAGATGACGGCGACGACCCAGCCGAACGCGGGCGCGACGGCTCCGGAGCGGCTCGCCATGGCCCGGGCCCCGCCGAGGAAGAGCCCGGCGGCCCCGGCCAGGGCGAGCAGCAGCCCGCCCGGGAACCAGCCGGCCTGGACGAGGGCGCCCGCGGCGCCGACCACGACCCCGAGCAGGACCAGCCCGACGAGGGCCACGACCCGCCCCGCCGAGGGCGCCTGCAACGGTTGCGCAAGCATTGACCCGCGTCCGCCGGAACTCATGACGCCTCCCCGAGGCCTGCGAAGAGATCGGTCTCGCGTGCCGCGCCCGGCTCGCCGCCCACCAACTCGTAGTACTCCGTGGTGAACACGGGCTGGGCCAGCTCGTTGGAGAGCGCGAAGTAACGGGCACCGTGCGGTGCCACCTCGACCTGAGTGGCGTGGGCGGCCATCGCGGCGGACTTCGCACCGGCGTACGAGGTGCCGTCGATCTCGGTGGTCACCCGGCGGTCGTCGACCACGCCCGGTACGTCGTCGACGGCGGCGGACTTGGCGAAGGGCAGCCCCGGCAGGTCGTCCCGGAGCCTGGCGAAGGCGGCCTCGGCGACCGTGCGCGGGACGCGGTTCCAGTAGACCTTGGGGATGCGGTGGCCGGCCCCGGCGGCCAGTTCGACGGCTCTCATGGCGACGCGGTGGGCCTGGATGTGGTCCGGGTGGCCGTACCCGCCGTTGTCGTCGTAGGTGACGAGGACCTGGGGGCGGGTCTCCAGGACGACCTCGGCCAGGTGTCCGGCGGCCTCGTCGACGTCGGCCTGCCAGAAGCAGTCGGGCGCGTCGTTGTCGGGCATGCCCATCATTCCGGAGTCGCGGTAGCGGCCGGGGCCGCCGAGCAGCCGGAAGTCGGCCACGCCGACCTCGCGCATGGCCGCGGCGAGCTCCCCCAGCCGGTACTCGCCCAGCGCGGGACCGCTGAGATGCCGCAGCCCGGGCGGGATGACCTCGCCACCCTCGCCCAGGGTGCAGGTGACCAGCGTCACATGGGCGCCCTGGGCGGCATAGCGGGCCATGGTGGCGCCGTTGTTGATCGACTCGTCGTCCGGGTGCGCGTGCACGAGCAACAGACGCCGGGAGGGCAGTTCCGTCATGTGCCCACCCTACGAAACGACACCGACAGTGCCGCGCAGCCCGGGTCGGCCGTGCGAAAACCGACCGGCGTCAGAACTTGATGCTGCCGATCATGCTGGCGACGTTCGTCGTCAGATCGCTGATCGTCGGAGCGATGGTCGAGGAGGCGAGATAGAAGCCGAGCAGGATGCAGACAACCGCGTGGCCGCCCTTCAGACCTGACTTCCTGATCAGCAGGAAGACGATGATCGCCAGCAGCACCACCGCCGAAATCGAGAGTGCCACGGCGGCTCACCTCCAAAGATCCCAGGGATGCGGGGGGTTCGGACTATGGGGGTTGTAGATCAGGTGTAGATCGGTACAGCAAATCCATGCGCATGCCAGCAGGTTCATACCCACTCAGCGGTAGTGATCATAACTATGCGTGCTCGCGCATCGCTCGGCGCATGGCCGCACAAGGGGGCGCATGGCCAATATGGTCGGGGTATGACGACCGAGGCTGTCTCATTCCCCCGACGGCACGCCCGCACCCAGCGTTTCACGCTCGGCGCGCCGCGCGCGTTCACCGTGGCCCCCGACGGCTCCCGCGTGGCGTTTCTGCGCTCCGGTTCCGGCACGGACCGCGCCAACTCCCTCTGGATTCTCGATCTGCCGGGCGGCGAGGAGCGCCTCGCGGCAGACCCCCGCACCCTGCTCGGCGGCGCCGAGGAGCACCTCTCGCCCCAGGAGCGAGCCCGTCGCGAACGCAGCCGCGAGGGCGGTGCCGGCATCGTCGGCTACGCCGCGGACGCGGCCCTGGAGTTGGCGTCTTTCGCCTTGTCAGGACGGCTTTTCACGGCCGAGCTCAGGGCCGGCACGGCACGTGAACTCACCGTCCCCGGGCCGGTGATCGACCCACGCCCGTCCCCCGACGGCCGCCATGTCGCGTACGTCGCGGAGGGCGCCCTGCGCGTGGTGGGCGCCGAGGGCGAGGGCGACCGGGCGCTCGCGGAGCCTGAGTCGGAACAGGTCACCTACGGTTTGGCCGAGTTCATCGCGGCCGAGGAGATGGGGCGTTCGCGCGGCTTCTGGTGGTCGCCGGAGTCCGACCGACTGCTCGTGGCGCGCGTGGACGACACGCCGGTGCAGCAGTGGTGGATCGCCGACCCCGCCCACCCGGAGCGTGAGCCACATCATGTCGCCTACCCGGCGGCGGGCACCGCGAACGCCGACGTACGCCTGTTCGTCCACGGCCTCGACGGGGAGCGCACGGAAGTCTCCTGGGACCGGGTGCGCTATCCGTACTTGGCGCATGTGCACTGGTCAGAGGCGAGTGCCCCGCTGCTGCTCGTACAGGCGCGCGACCAGCGCAGCCAACTGTTCCTGGCCGTGGACCCGGGGTCGGGGGCGACCCGGATGGTGCACGCCGACGAAGATCCAACATGGCTTGAACTGTTCGGTGGAGTGCCCTGCTGGAGCCCCTCAGGACAGCTGGTCCGGATCGCCGACGAGGGCGGCGCCCGGGTGCTCGCGGTCGGTGAACGACCCCTCACGGGACCCCAGTTGCACATCCGTGCGGTTCTCGACGTGACCGCCGACGACGTGCTGGTTTCCGCGTCCGCCGGCGAGGAGGCCGAGTCCCCCGAGACCGGCGAGGTACACGTCTACCGCGTGAACGAGCTCGGCGTGGAGCGCGTGTCGCAGGAGCCCGGCGTGCACACGGCGGTGCGCGCCGGGGGCGTGACCGTACTGGTCTCCGCCACCCTGGACAGCCCGGGCACCCGCACCCAGGTACTGCAGGACGGGAAGCACCTGGCGACTGTCACGTCATACGCCGAAGACCCCGGTTTGTCCCCGCGCGTGACGCTCACCGAGGGGGGCGCACGCCGAATTCCGTGCGCCGTGCTTATGCCACGGGACTACCACGGGGACACTCCCCTTCCGGTTCTGCTCGACCCCTACGGAGGTCCGCACGGTCAGCGGGTGGCCGCCGCGCACAACGCCCACCTGACCTCCCAGTGGTTCGCCGACCAGGGCTTCGCGGTGATCGTCGCCGACGGCCGGGGCACCCCGGGCCGCTCCCCCGCCTGGGAGAAGTCCATCAAGGACGACGTCGCGGCGATCGCCCTCCAGGACCAGGTCGACGCCCTCCAGGCGCTCGCCGCCGACTTCCCCCTCGACCTGACCAAGGTGGCGATCCGCGGCTGGTCGTTCGGCGGCTACCTCGCCGCCCTGGCGGCCCTGCGCCGCCCGGACGTCTTCCACGCGGCGGTGGTCGGCGCCCCGGTGACCGACCTGCGCCTGTACGACACCCACTACCAGGAGCGCTACCTCGGCCACCCCGGCGAGCAGCCGGAGGTCTACCGCCGCAACTCGGTGATCGACGACGCGGGCCTGGTCGACGCCGCCGAACCCCACCGCCCGATGATGATCATCCACGGCCTGGCGGACGACAACGTGGTCGTGGCCCACTCCCTGCGCCTGTCCAGCGCCCTGCTGGCCGCGGGCCGCCCGCACGAGGTCCTGCCCCTGTCGGGCGTCACGCACATGACCCCACAGGAACAGGTGGCGGAGAACCTGTTGCTGCTCCAGCTGGACTTTCTCCGGCGCGCTCTCGGGCTGGGCTGAGCGGGTTCTCCCCACAGAGCACCGCAACCATCAATTGAGGAACCACGACGAAGCACCAGCCAGGTCCGCGAGAGCGGCGCCGGTCTAGGCACAGAAAGAGGCAACGGGCCGGAGCGACATGGCGCGCTCCGGCCCGTTTACGGCACCCGCACGGCCGTACGCAAATTAGAGTGCCCCGTCCGTATATCGGGACCGGGTCGCCGAAGTTGCCTGCGTGTTAACGCGATTGACCCGCATACGCCCCGCTATGCACCCCCGTTACCAAGATCGTCCGGCGCTTCCCCGGCCGGCTCCTCCGGCGGCACCACCCGCTTCTCCTCCGCGAAATGGCAGGCCGAGTCGTGCGCCGCCGGCCCCGACGCGAGCCGAAAAGCGGCGGGCACCGCGAGCAACGGCACCTCCACCGCACACCGCTCCTGGGCCTTCCAGCACCTCGTGCGGAACCGGCACCCCGACGGAATGTTCGTCGGCGACGGGACGTCCCCGCTCAGGATGATCCGCTCCCGGCGCTCCCGCGCCTCCGGATCCGGTACCGGCACCGCGGAGAGCAGGGCCTGGGTGTAGGGGTGGGTCGGGTGGTCGTAGATCTCCTCGTCCCTGCCGATCTCCACGATCCGCCCGAGGTACATCACCCCGACCCGGTCCGAGATGTGCCGCACGATGGACAGGTCGTGGGCGATGAAGACGTACGACAGCTCGAAGTCGTTCTGGAGCCGGTCGAGCAGGTTGATCACCTGGGCCTGTACGGAGACGTCGAGCGCGGACACCGGTTCGTCGGCGACGATCACCTCGGGGCGGAGCGCCAGCCCCCGTGCGATGCCGATGCGCTGCCGCTGACCGCCGGAGAACTGGTGCGGGTAGCGGTTGATGTACTCGGGGTTGAGCCCCACGACGTCCAGCAGCTCCTGGACCCGCCTGCGCCGGTCGCCCTTGGGAGCCGCCTCGGGATGGATCTCGTACGGCTCCCCGATGATGTCGCCGACGGTCATCCTGGGGTTGAGGGAGGTGTACGGGTCCTGGAAGACCATCTGGATGTTGCGGCGAACGGCCTTCAGCGCCCGCCCGCTCAGCTTGGTGATGTCCTCGCCCTTGTACTTGATCAACCCTGCCGTCGGCCGCTCAAGGTTGACCAGCATCTTGGCGACCGTTGACTTGCCGCAGCCGGACTCCCCGACGATGCCGAGCGTCTCTCCTTTGTTGAGCACGAAGTCAACACCGTCAACGGCCTTGACGGCACCGATCTGCTTCTTGATCAAGATGCCCTGGGTCAGGGGGTAGTACTTGACCAGTCCACTCACTTCCAGGATCGGCTCAACCACCCTGTCAACCATTGAGGCACTCCCTCCAGAAGTGACAGGCACTGCCCCGGTGTTGATCCACCTCGTACAGCGGTGGCTCGTCGGTACGGCACACGTCCTGGGCCATCGGGCAGCGCGGGTTGAAGGCGCACCCCGGAGGGATGTTCATCAGGTTGGGCGGCAGGCCCTTGATGGCATAGAGCTCGTGCCCCTTCTGGTCGAGGCGCGGGATGGAGTCGAGGAGCCCGCGCGTGTAGGGGTGGGCCGGCGCCTTGTAGATGTCGTGCACGGGCGCGGACTCGACGATCCGCCCCGCGTACATGACGGCGATCCGGTCGGCGACGTCCGCGACCACCCCCAGGTCGTGGGTGATCAGGATCAGCCCCATGTGGTACTCGCGCTGCAGCTCCGCCAGCAGGTCCATGACCTGGGCCTGCACGGTCACGTCCAGGGCGGTCGTCGGCTCGTCGGCGATGATGAGCGCCGGTTCCAGGGCCAGCGCCATGGCGATCATGATGCGCTGGCGCATGCCCCCGGAGAACTGGTGCGGATAGTCCCGCACCCGCTGGGCGGCGGCCGGGATCCGCACCCGGTCCATCAGCTCGACCGCCTTGGCCCGCGCGTCCTTCCTCGACATCCCCCGGTGCACGACGAACATCTCGCCGAGCTGGTCGCCCACGCTCAGCACCGGGTTGAGCGCCGACAGCGCGTCCTGGAAGATCATCGCCATCTCGGCGCCCCGGACCTTCCTTCTCTCCTCCTCCTTCAGCCGCAGCAGATCCCGCCCCCGGAAGAGGATCTCGCCCCCGCCGATCCGCCCGGGCGGTGTGTCGAGGATCCCCATCACGGCCTGGGCGGTCACCGACTTCCCCGACCCCGACTCCCCCAGCACGGCCAGCGTCTCCCCCTCGTCGACGGCGTACGAGACGCCGTTGACCGCCTTCGCGACCCCGTCTCTGGTCCGGAACTCCACGTGCAGATCGCGCACTTCGAGCAGCACGGCGGCGCTCACCTCAGCTTCGGGTCGAGGGCGTCGCGCACCGCGTCGCCGAGCATGATGAAGGCCAGGACGGTGAGCGCGAGGGCCCCGGAGGGCCACAGCAGCGCGTGCGGGGCGTTGCGGATGTAGGGCGAGGCGGCGGAGATGTCGATGCCCCAGGAGACGCTGGGCGGCTTCAGGCCGACGCCGAGGTAGGACAGGGTCGCCTCCAGGGCGATGTAGGTGCCGAGCGCGATGGTCGCGACGACGATCACGGGGGCCACCGCGTTGGGTGCGATGTGCCGCAGCAGGATCCGGGAGTTGGAGGCGCCGAGCGCGCGGGCGGCCTGGACGTAGTCGTTCTGCTTGGCGGTGATCACCGAGCCGCGGGCGATCCGGGAGATCTGGGGCCAGCCGAGCAGCACCATGAACCCGATGACCGGCCAGACCGTATTGCTCGTCACCACCGAGAGGAGGACGAGACCGCCGAGGACGACCGGGATCGCGAAGAAGACGTCGGTGATCCGGGACAGCACCGAGTCCCAGAGGCCGCCGAAGAACCCGGCGAGCCCGCCGAGCACCGACCCGAGCAGCGCGACCCCGAGCGTGGCGCAGACGCCCACCGTGACGGACGTACGGGCGCCGTAGACGGTCCGCGTGTAGACGTTGCAGCCCTGGCCGTCGTAGCCGAAGGGAGCGCCCGGCTGGGAGCCCTCCTGGGCCTTGGCGAGGTCGCACTTGAGGGGGGAGCCGGAGGCGATCAGGGACGGCCACAGGGAGATGACGACGAGGAAGAGGATGACGAGGGCGGAGACGATGAAGACGGGGTTGCGGCGCAGGTCCCGCCAGGCGTCGGACCAGAGGGAGCGGGGCCTGGCCGCCGGGCCGGTGCCGAGCGGCCCGCCCGGAGTCCTCTCCAGCGTCTCGGCCTCGGTCGTCGCGAGGTCCATCGCCCCGCCCATGCCCGTCCCGGCGATGGCCCGGTCCTGGTCGAACGGCTGCTCAGGCATAGCGGATCCTCGGGTCGAGTACGGCGTAGAGCAGGTCCACCAGGAGGTTGGCCACCAGGAACACCAGGACCAGCACGGTCACGAACCCCACCACCGTCTGGGTGTTCTGCCGGAGGATGCCCTGGTAGAGCTGGTAGCCGACGCCGTGGATGTTGAAGATCCGCTCGGTGACGATCGCGCCGCCCATCAGCGCGCCGATGTCGGTGCCGATGAAGGTGACGACGGGGATGAGCGAGTTGCGCAGCAGGTGCCGTGCGACGACCCGGCGCCTGGGCAGCCCTTTGGCGACGGCCGTACGGACGTAGTCGCTCCGCTTGTTCTCGGCGATGGAGGTACGGGTCAGCCGGGTGACGTAGGCGAGCGAGACGGAGGCGAGGACCAGCCCCGGCACGATCAGCTCGCCGAAGGTGGCCTCCGGGGAGACGGAGGGTTTGATCCAGCCCCACTCCACTCCCAGGAGCAGCTGGAGCAGCAGACCGGTGACGAAGGTCGGTACGGAGATGACGACCAGGGTGGCCAGCAGCACTCCGGTGTCGACGGGTCGCCCGCGCCGCAGTCCGGTCACCACCCCCAGGGTGATGCCGATGACGATCTCGAAGACGATGGCCACGATCGTCAGCCGGATGGTGACGGGGAACGCGGTGGACATGAGCTCGGTGACCGGCTGCCCGTTGAACGCCGTACCGAAGTCGCCGGTGAAGACGTTCCCCATATAGGTGAGGTATTGCTGCCACACCGGCTTGTCGAGTCCGAACTCCTTCTTCAGCTGGGCGGCGGTCGCCGGATCGCAGGCCCGCTCACCGCACAGCCCCGCGATCGGGTCGCCCATGACATTGACCATGAGGAAGATCAGCAGCGTGGCCCCGACGAACACCGGGATCATCTGGAGCAGCCGCCGGACGACGTAGCGCCCCATGCCGGTTCAGCTGACCTTGATCTCGTTGTAGACGGGGACGCTGAACGGGTTGAGGGCGACGTTCGACAGCCGCTCCGAGTAGCCGGCGCTGCCGTTCTGGTACCAGAGCGGGATGGCGGCCATGTTGTCGCGTACGACCTCCTCGGCCTGCTGGAAGGTGGACACGGCCTTGGCGGGGTCGGTCTGGGCGTTCGCCTGGTCGACGAGTCTGTCGAAGTCCGGGTTGGACCACTTGCCGTCGTTGGAGGAGGCGTTGGTGTAGTAGAGGGGCTGGAGGAAGTTCTGGATGAGCGGGTAGTCCATCTGCCAGCCCGCCCGGAACGGCCCGGTCATCTTGTGCTGGCCGATCTGGTTGCGGAAGTCGGCGAAGGTACCGATCGGATTCCCGACGCAGGCCTTGTCGTTGCCCAGCGCGTTGTTGATGGAGTTGCACACGGCGTCCACCCACATCCTGTGCGAGCCGGTGTCGGCGTTGTACGTGATCTTGAGCTGGCCGCCGGGCAGCCCCCCGCCCTGCTGGATCAGCCGTTTGGCCTCGGCGGGGTTGTAGTCGCAGGCGCTCCCGCACAGCCCTTCCTTGAAGCCGCCGTCCGCGCCGAGCACCGGCGAGGTCCAGTCGGTGGCCGGGGTGCGGGTGTTCTGGAAGATGGTGTCGGTGATCTGCTTCCGGTTGATCGCCATGGAGAGGCCGGTGCGGACCTTCTCCGATCCGCTCTTGTTCCAGGCGCTGTCGTAGTAGGGGAAGGCGAGCGTCTGGATGATGCCGGCCGGAGTGTTGATGTAGCGGTCACCGAGATCGCTCTTGACGTTCTTCAGCTGTGACGCGGGAACGTCGTCGACGAGGTCGAGGTTGCCGGCGATGAGGTCGGTGTAGGCGGTGTCGCTGTCCGTGTAGACCTTGAGGGTCACTCCGCCGTTCTGCGCCTTGTCGGCACCGGGGTAGCCGTCCCACTTCTTCAGGGACATCTGCGAGCCCTTGGTGTAGGACTCGATGCGGTACGGCCCGTCGCCGACCGGTTGCGCCAGCCAGCCGGCGTGGTCGGTGAAGAAGGTCTGCGGCAGCGGGGCGAAGGCCGCGTAGCCGAGGGTGTCGGGGAAGCTGGAGAACTTCTGGTTGAGCTGGACGGTGAAGGTCTTGTCGTCGACGACCTTCAGGCCGGTGAGCGTGTCGGCGCTCTGCGAGCCACTGGCCGGGTGGACCTTGTCGTAGCCCTGGATGTAGCCGAAGAAGTAGGCGTTCTTCTGGTTGTTCTTGAGGCTCGCCCCGTAGTTCCAGGCGTCGACGAAGGACTTGGCGGTCACCTTCTCGCCGTTGCTGAACGTCCAGCCGTCCTTGAGCGTGATCGTGAAGTTCTGCGAGTCGCTCGTGTCGATCTTCTGGGCGAGCATGTCCGTCGCCTTGCCGGTCTTCGGGTCGTACTTCTTCAGGCCCCGGAAGATCATGTCCAGGACCTTGCCGCCCTGGACCTCGTTGGTGTTGGCCGGCTCCAGGGGGTTCTGCGGGTCGCCCCAGGAGGAGCTGAGCACGCCGCTCTCGCCTCCGCCGCCCCCACTGCCGCCGCCGCCCCCGCAGGCCGTGGCGGCGAGCGCCACCACGACCGCGCAGGCCGCCCCTCGGGCGTGCGTGGCTGAACGCATGGCGTGCCTCCTCCGTGAAGAGTGATCCGTTCGATCCGTGGATGATCCGCTATCGGTCAATATCGACCAAATAGGTTGATATCGCTCACCCACTGCCCCGAACGGACGGCCATCGAGGACCCCATGACGACCTTTAGAGGGACACGTCACCCGATTGCAGGCGCCCCTCCGGGAGCCCCTTGAGGATCTTGCGTGGGCGGCGCAATGGATCTCCGCGTAACGATGCCGAAACGTTGGATTGCGACCCGCCGATGTACGCATTTCGGCACCCACGCGTCCGCATAACGAACTCATTGCCCGTTTCGTCCAATTCGCCCGATCTAAAGCACGGTGCGATTACGAGGCGCTACCCGCGTAGCTACGGAACGGTCAAGGCCAGGCAAAGAAAGTAAAGAGAAACCCAAGTCGCCCGAGAATTTATTGACCTTGAATGAATTGCGTTGAAAAAGTCCGGCGTAGCCCGTAGGGGAGTGTGCCCTGCGGAGTCATCAGACCCTCCCTTGGGCCAGGAGCACCATGACCCCCCCAACTCCATCCGCGGCCCCGCTCGAGGTGTCCGACGAGAGCGCCGAGAAGTCGATCACTTCTCCCGACTCGAAGGCCGGCGAGAGCAGGTCCCCGGGACAGCTCGCGTGGCGCCGCTTCAAACGCGACCGTACGGGCGTCATATCGGCGATCATCGTGATCTTCTTCTTCGTGATCGCGCTGGCCGCGCCGCTGATATCCAAGCTGTACGGGAAGGATCCGTACACGACGTACGCGAGCCAGGACCCGAGCCTGCTGGACCCCTTCTCGTACCCGGCGGGCCCGAACGGCGGCATGAGCTCGCAGTTCTGGTTCGGCATCGAGCCACAGCTGGGCCGCGACGTCTTCACCTTCCTGATCTACGGCATCCGGACCTCGTTGGGTATCGCCCTGGCCGCCACCCTGATCACCACCGTCGTCGGTGTCGTGGTCGGTGTGACCGCGGGCTACCTCGGCGGCAAGACGGACTACCTGGTCGGCCGGATCATCGACATCGTGCTGTCGATCCCCTCGACGCTGTTCATCATCGCCTTCATGCCGGTGGTGTTCGGCCTCTTCGTCGCCGCCGACGACAACATCCCGACCTGGCTGCGGGCCGTCGCGCTCATCTTCATGATGTCCTTCTTCGGCTGGGCGTCGATCGCCCGTCTGCTGCGCGGCCAGGTACTCGGCCTGCGTGAGCGGGAGTTCGTCGAGGCCGCCAAGGTGACCGGGGCGTCACCGGCGCGCATCGTGTTCAAGGAACTGCTGCCGAACCTGTGGACGCCGATCCTCATCCAGTCCACGCTCATGCTCCCGGCCTATGTGACCGCGGAGGCGGGCTTCGCCTTCCTCGGTGTCGGCATGATCGACCCGACCCCCGACTGGGGGGTCATGATCCAGCGAGGCGCCCAGTTCTACACCCAGGACTTCACGTTCATGCTCTTCCCGGGCCTGGCCATGGTGATCTTCGTCCTGGCGTTCAACCTGCTCGGCGACTCGGCTCGTGACGCGCTCGACCCGAAGTCCAAGCGCTGACCCATCTCTCATCTGCCGGTCCGGTCATCGTCGTCCGGCTGGTCCCGTCCCACCCATAAGGCAGGGTTGCTGTGTCTTTTTCCCGTAGAAACTTCATGATCGCTACCGGCGTGGTGGCCGCGTCGAGCACGGTGCTGACCGCCTGTGGCGGCGGCAGCAAGTCGTCGGACAACAAGATCCCCTCGGTCAGCAAGGCCAAGCAGAGCAAGATCGCGGTCGGTACGAAGGCCGACTCGACGGGCCCGGCCCCCGAGGTCGCCGGCGCTGTCAAGGGCGGGACGATCTACGGGCTCGACCAGTTCGACATGGACCACCTGGACCCGGCGCAGATCTACGTCTCCACCGAGATCCTCATCACCACGCCGATCATGCGCGGCCTGACCGGCTACAAGCTCGATTCCAAGGGCGGCGCCACCCTGGTCGGCGACGTGGCCACGGACGCGGGCACGGCCAAGGACGGCGGCAAGACCTGGTCGTTCACGATCAAGGACGGCATCAAGTGGGAGGACGGCTCCGACCTCTCCATGGACGACGTCCGCCACACCTTCGAGCGCCTCTTCGCCTCCTTCGTGACCGAGGGCCCGCGCTACGTCCAGCAGTTCCTGGTGGGCGGTGACAAGTACAAGGGCCCCTACGAGGGCAAGCACCTCGACTCCATCGAGATCGACGGCCGGACCATCACCTTCCGCCTCAACCAGGCCCGTGGTGACTTCAACTTCACGCTCGCCGAGCGCGCGTACTCCTTCGTGAAGAAGTCGAAGGACACCAAGGAGAAGTACGACAAGCAGCCGTTCTCCTGCGGCCCGTACAAGATCTCCGCCCGCGACGTCGGCAAGTCCCTGACGTACACCCGCAACGAGCACTGGGACGCGGCGACGGACCCGATCCGCAACGCCTACCCGGACAAGTACCTCTTCCAGTTCGGCTTCGAACTGCTGGCCTCGACCGACCGCTACATCGCGGACAAGGGCAACGACCAGTACACGATGTCGATCTTCAACGAGGTCGCCCCGGAGCGGATCGCCACGGTCCTCACCAACGCGAAGCTCAAGCAGCGGGTGCTCACCGCGGTCGACACGGTCACCTACTACTGGCCGATCAACACCACCCGGATCACGGACGTCAAGGTCCGCCAGGCCATCAACTACGCCTGGCCGAACCAGCAGCTGCAGACCATCCGCGGCGGTGCGTCGACCAGCGAGATCGCCACCACGATCTTCAGCCCGGTGACGCCCGGTTACACGGACTTCGACCTCTACGGCAAGAAGACGAAGCCCGGCGGCGACCCGGCCAAGGCCAAGGCCCTCCTCAAGGAGGCCGGCAAGCTCGGGCAGAAGCTGGTCATCGCCTACCAGACGTCGGACAACGCGGTGAAGCAGGCCGTCGCGATCAAGAACGCGCTGGAGGCCGCCGGCTTCACGGTCGTCAACAAGCAGCTCGACAAGTCGACCTTCTACACCCAGATCGGCAAGATCGACAACACCTACGACCTGTTCGCGGCCGGCTGGAGCCCGGACTGGCCGGGTGGTTACTCGGTCTTCTACCCCTGCTGGGACGGCGAGAACATCGGTGACGGCCGCAGCAACTACGCCCAGCTGAAGAACGCCAGCGTCGACAAGGCCATCGCGGCCGCCTCCCTGATCACCGACGCGGACGAGGCCAACAAGGCCTGGGGCGCCATCGACAAGCAGGTCATGGAGCTCGCGGCCTGCGTCCCGGACTACCACGCCATCCGCAACTGGATGCACGGTTCGAAGGTCGGTGGCTTCGTCTACGACGCCGGAAACACCGGCATCGCGCTCACCAGGCTCTACGTCAAGGCGTAGGCGCCACCGGCACCAAAGGGGGCGGCCCCTACCCCGGGCCGCCCCCACCACCGGCTCCACACCCCTCACGCCCCGGCAACGGCGCCCCGTCCGGAAAGTCCTGACCCCATGTTCCGCTTCCTTGTCCGCCGTACGATCGGCGCGCTGGTCATTCTGCTGATCATCAGCGCCATCACGTTCTGGCTCTTCTACGCCGTCCCGCGTGACCCGGCCATGATGTCCTGCGGCAAGAACTGCACGCCGGCCTCGCTCGCGCAGATCCGGCACAACCTGGGCATCGACCATCCGATCCCGGTCCAGTACTGGTCCTGGCTCAAGGGCATCTTCGTCGGGCGTGACTACACGGGCTTCGGGCACTGCAACGCGCCGTGCCTCGGCTACTCCTTCGCCAACAACGAGCCCGTCTTCGGCACGATCATGGACCGGCTGCCGCTGACCCTCTCGCTCGCCTTCGGCTCGGCCGTCATCTTCCTGACCTTCGGTGTCGGCACCGGCATGATCGCCGCGCTCAAGCAGGGCAAGTTCCTGGACAAGTTCGCGAGCTCGGCGTCGCTGCTCGGCTCCTCGCTCCAGATCTACTTCGTCGGCTACATCGCGCTGTACTTCCTGACCTTCAAGACGGGCATCCTCGACCAGCCCTCGTACACGGCACTGACCGACAACCCCGTCCAGTGGTTCTCGGGCCTGCTGCTGCCGTGGATCGTGCTGTCGATCATCTTCACCGCCAACTACACCCGTATGGCCCGCTCCCAGCTGGTCGAGCAGCTCAGCGAGGACTACGTCCGCACCGCCCGCGCCAAGGGCCTCTCCGGTGCCAACGTGTTCCTGCGCTTCGCCTGGCGCGGCGCGATGGGTCCGATCGTCACCCTGTTCGGCATCGACCTGGGCACGCTGATCGGCGGCGCGATCATCACCGAGCAGGTCTTCAGCCTCCAGGGCATCGGCCGCCTCGCGGTGACCTCCGTCAACCAGAGCGACCTGCCGATGCTGCTCGGCGTCACGGTGCTGTCCGCGGCGGCGATCGTGTTCTTCAACATCATCGTCGACGCCGCCTACGCTTTCATCGACCCGCGGATCCGGCTCGCCTGACCTCCGCCCGTAACCCCTACCCCCCGCATCACCCCCAGGAGCGTCCCCGTGACGAGCACCGATCAGCAGCCGTTCCTCTCCGTCAAGGACCTCAAAGTCCACTTCTCCACCGAGGACGGCATCGTCAAGGCCGTCGACGGGCTCAGCTTCGACCTCGCCAAGGGCAAGACGCTCGGCATCGTGGGCGAGTCGGGCTCCGGCAAGTCCGTCACCAACCTGACGATCCTGGGTCTCCACGACCGTGACCGTACGGCGATCGACGGCGAGATCCTGCTCGACGGCGAGGAGTTGCTCACGGCCTCCGAGCGGACGCTGGAGAAGCTGCGCGGCAACAAGATGTCGATGATCTTCCAGGACGCGCTGGCCTCGCTGTCGCCGTACCACACCATCGGCACCCAGATCTCCGAGGTGTACCGCAAGCACACCGGCGCTTCCAAGAGGGAGTCGCGGGCGCGGGCGATCGAGATGCTGAAGCGTGTCGGCATCCCGCAGCCGGACGTCCGGGTGGACGACTACCCGCACCAGTTCTCCGGCGGTATGCGCCAGCGCGCCATGATCGCCATGGCCCTGGTCTGCGACCCCGAACTCCTCATCGCCGACGAGCCCACCACCGCGCTCGACGTGACGGTCCAGGCCCAGATCATGGACCTCCTCAAGGACCTCCAGCAGGAGTTCGGCACCGCGATCATCTTCATCACCCACGACCTCGGTGTCATCGCCGACATCGCGGACGACGTGCTGGTGATGTACGGCGGCCGGTGCGTGGAGCGGGGCACCAAGAAGGAGGTCCTGGGCTCTCCGCAGCACCCGTACACCCTCGGCCTGCTCAACTCCATGCCGGCTCTGGACGGGCCGGTCGACGTGCCGTTGTCGCCGATTCCCGGCTCTCCGCCCTCGCTGCTCAACCCGCCGTCGGGCTGCCGTTTCCACCCGCGCTGCGCGTTCGTGGAGAAGGTCCCGGGCGGCAAGTGCTCCAGCGTGCAGCCGGTGCTCGAACTGGTCGAGGGCCGGGGCTCCGCCTGCCACCTGGAACTGAGCCGGCGAGACGAGCTCTTCGCCGACTACGCGGCCACCGCCGGCCACAACTGACGGACACGAGACGGGACTTCACGACCATGAGCAACACCAACCCCCTCCTGGACGTCTCCGGGCTGACCAAGCACTTCCCGATCAAGGGCGGCTTCCCGATCAAGCGGACCGTCGGCGCGGTGCAGGCCGTGGACGGCCTCGACTTCCAGGTCGCCGAGGGCGAGAGCCTGGGCCTGGTCGGCGAGTCCGGCTGCGGCAAGTCGACGACCGGACGCCTGATCACCCGCCTGCTGGAGCCGACCGGCGGCAAGATCACCTACCGCGGCCAGGACATCACGCACGCCAACCGCAGGCAGCTGGCGCCGATCCGGTCCGAGATCCAGATGATCTTCCAGGACCCGTACGCCTCGCTGAACCCCCGCCAGACGGTCGGCAAGATCGTCGCGGGTCCGATGGAGATCAACGACATCAATCCGGCCGGCGGTCGGGAGAAGCGGGTCCGCGAGCTCCTGGAGATCGTCGGCCTGAACCCGGAGCACTTCAACCGCTTCCCGCACGAGTTCTCCGGCGGCCAGCGCCAGCGCATCGGCGTGGCCCGCGCCCTGGCCCTGGAACCGAAGCTGATCGTCGCCGACGAACCGGTCTCGGCGCTCGACGTCTCCATCCAGGCGCAGGTCGTGAACCTTCTGCAGAAGGTCCAGCAGGAACTGGGCATCGCCTTCGTCTTCATCGCCCACGACCTCGCGATCGTGCGGCACTTCTCGCAGCGGGTCGCGGTCATGTACCTCGGTAAGATCGTGGAGATCGCCGACCGCGAGGACCTGTACGAGAACCCGCGCCACCCCTACACGCGGGCCCTGCTGTCCGCCGTACCCGAGGCGACGGTGGACGTGGAGCCGCGCGAGCGGATCCGCCTGGTGGGTGACGTCCCGTCCCCGATCAACCCGCCCTCCGGCTGCCGCTTCCGCACCCGCTGCTGGAAGGCGACGGAGAAGTGCGCGACGGAGGCGCCGCCGCTGGTCCAGGCCGACGGCAACAAGCCCGGCCACCTCACCGCGTGCCACTACCCTGAGGTGCGGGACACGATTCCCGCCCCGCGTCTCTCCAAGGACCCCGAGGCCGCGGCCTGACACACCCCTTTCCGTCAGCCGCCGCCTGCGGAACGGACTTTCACCGGCCCATTGACCCGAGCCCCTGAACGTCCGCTCCAGGGGAGCAAGGGCCCGCACCTCCCCAGGTGCGGGCCCTTCTCATGTGTTCCATGGGTTCACGGACGTACTCACCGAGCATCAACGGCCGTCGCGAGATCCAGATGGACACGATCTCTGATATGCGTGATCAGCTTCTGCAGGTCTCGGCAGTACACGGAGGGATTCAGGAATCCTGAGTCGGCCCGGTATCGATGGACGTATTCGCCGCCACCGCAGATCTCCACCAACGAGCAGCGCTGGCACTGCGGGGACAGGCCGCGCAGGCCCAGTTGGCGTGCCACCACGCCAGGATGCAGCAGCGCCTGCTCGAAGGAACCGGTGAAGACGTCGAGGCCCGTTCCCGGTGCCCCGTCGAACGCCGACCTCAGGGTGTCCGCGAGCTGTATGGAGCCGTCCGTGTCCACGGTCACGATCTGTGCCGGCGTAAGACCGAACCCCTCGGTCTCGCTGTGGCCACCGAGAACCAGGGCCATGATGTTCTCGAAGATCCGGATACCCACGGGGACAGGTACGGTGTGGTACCAGCGATCGAAGATGGGGATGAGCCAGTCCGCGTACGGGGTGCCTCTGTTGCCCGCCGGAAGGGCCGGTGGCCGCTCCGTCCAGTTGCCCAGGGGCAGTTCGAAGTCAATCAACGGAGCTCCGACATCGACGAGTGACTCATAGACGTCGAGGGGATCGTTCTCCACATCGATCGTGCACAGGACGAGGCGCAGCAGACCGGCGGCCGGTGACTGCCGCATGGATTCGAGTCCGCGCATGACGGCTTCATGGCTTCCCCGGCCATTGGCGTACGTACGATGCCGGTCGTGAGCGTCCTTTCCTCCGTCGAGACTGACACTCACATGAATACCCTGTCGTTCGATGACCTCCAGCATTTCCCTGTCATCGAGCAGGATGCCGTTCGTCGTCAACGCAATCTGCGCGTCGCAGCCCTCGGGTACGGCGGAACGAAAAGCTGTCGCGGCGTAGTCAACTCCCTCTGCACCCGCCAGCAGAGCCTCTCCTCCATGCAGCTTGATAATCGCTGCGGGCAGCAATTCTGCATGTGCTTTCAGATGGTCAGAAATGGACTCCGCAGCTTTGTCGACCACTCTTCGAGTCATGGCAACGGGGCGGTCTCGCCAGCTCTGATCCGCCATCTCGTACATATAGCAGTAGTCACAGGCGAGGTTACATCTACCGTGCAGCTTGATGATGAACACGGCAAAAGGCAACGGCTGCCACGCATCATCGGCCAGCGCCACGTCCACCACGGCTCGCGTCGGCCACGCGTCCTCACGCCGGGCGACCTCGCGTGCGGGACCCTTCACCGGGCTTCTCCTCCTCCTGGCCCGAATGCGGCCGAGGCCGGATACGCCTCAGCCGCTTCCGGCGATGCCCAGTGTCGCTACTTGTTGTGGTTCTGCAGAGGAGACACGGTGTCTCCCTGCTGGGCAACTCGCTCGAGCACGAGGCCAAGAGCGCTTTTCGCCTCCACCACGGAGGACGCCTCGGGACGGGTGGATTGCTGAGCCGAAGCAACTGCAGCACCCGGCGCGACGAGGGCAGCGACAGCCGCGGTCGCCCCCACCTGCTGTATCAGTGTCAGCCTGTTCTTGTTGCGCATAGACACCCCTTCACAATGAATTGATCAAAGGGTATTGCGAGTAACGGGAAGCCCCGAACAAGAAGGAGAGAACAGAGGGAAATGACAAGGCGCCACCCCAATGCAAAAGAATCATGGCATGCGACGGAGTGCGATGTCCAGCCTAAATTCTTCACACCAACGGCCAGGCCCCGAAAAGAGGAGCTTGCCCCCCTCCCCCCGGTTGGCACCCGCTTGAGGTGATTTAAACGGGTCCCTGCCAGACATCTTCCAGGATGCAAGCGCATATCGTGAGTGCCCCACGCCGGTTGCCATGAGGACGCTGCGCTCTTCTCGAGGCGATGTGCGCGCTCACCTGTCGCACCCCCTTCCGTCGAAGCTAGAGTGCGGAAACTCCTCCGCAATAAACCGGTCGGCCCGAACGGAACGAGGAATAGGCGTGAAAGTACTCATGTGTCCGCTCAGCGACCCCGGCTTCCTCTACCCCGTCATATCGGTCGGAAAAGAACTGAAACGGCGCGGCCATGAGGTCCGTCTCCTGGGTCGCCGGAGCGCGGCAGCGCCGGCCGTGCTGGCCGGAGTGCCCGTGACGCTCGTCGAGGACAGGCATGCGGCGGCGTTCTCGGCCAGCGGTTGGGTGCGCAGACAGTACGACCAGTACGCCCTGATCCTCGACACCCTTCGCAGTTTCCGGGCCGACGTGGTCCTCACCTCCGTGTTCGGCCACGGAGCCCTGCTGGCCGCGGAACGGTCAGGTGTCCCCACCGTGGTTCTCGGTCTCGCGGCATATCTGTGGCCGTACGCGTCGGGAGCGGCCGACGAGCCGGAGCTGCCCGCCCTGCGAAGGTCGCGGCTGCATGACATGACACGCCTGTACCAGGATCTTCGCGAGCAGGCGGGACTGTCCCGCGGCCCCGAAAGCGAAGCCGCGAGATCCCTCCTGGGGGACCGCTATCTGCTGAGGGGCCATCCGGCGCTCGAGTATCCCGGGTCCGAACTGCCGGACGTCGTACGCCATGTCGGTCCTTGTTTCTGGGAACCAGAACCTGACGACTCCGTGAAAGCGCAGCTGGACGGAGTCATCGCGCGACGCGGCAAACCGTTGGTGTACGTGCATCTGGGCAGGCGGTTTCAGGCCAACGACATCTGGCCTCACCTCAACTCCCTTTTTGCCGGAAGCCCGTTCCAGGCAGTAGTGGAGCTGGGGCGATCCGAGAACCCGGCCCCAGCCCCTCACGCGGACCTCGTTACGGTCCGGCTGCCCTGGATGAGACCTTTGGTCGAGCAGGCATCGCTCGTTCTCACCAGTGCTACATCTGCCCCCGTTCTCGGGGCACTTCTGCACGGTCGGCCACTTGTCGTCAGCCCAGCCGGAGCCGAACAGCCTTTGCTCGCGGAGGCCTGCATAAGAGCGGGGCTCGCCCGCAAGCTGCCCGAACCAGCGCTACCGGAATTTTTAGAAGAAGTGGCGGGCGATGCTCGGCTGACAGATGCGGCGCAAGACCTAAGTGCCGAACTCCGTTCCGCCGCCGGCCCACACAGTGCGGCAGACGAAGTGGAGGAAGTGACACACTCAGGCTGCATCCATATCCGGACCGATGTTGCCGAAATGCGACAGACGACCACACGGAGGCGCATAGCAGAAGCAAAGCTGCAGAACGAGATGCATCGCTTCTAAAGATACGCGAGATCACAAAGAGGAGTCGTCGTCAACTCCTTTACTGCCGCTCCAGTTCGACGTGAAGTCGATCATGAAAGGCCCTCTTGCGCGCACCATTGGGGACTGCCAGCATGTAGCACCGCACCGGCAACAACCTAACCAGTGAAAGGAGTAATTCATGGACAATGAAATAGTCCAGGAGCTCGATCTGATCGCCGACCCGCTCGAAGAGGACGAGTTGTTCGCTCTCATGGGTCCGGAATGCGTCAGAGACAGCAGCTGCGCCAATAGTGACGGCTGCCTGATCTCCTGGAACTGTTCCAAGGTCACGATGTAATTGAGCGCCAGGTCGGCTCGGTGACCGGTTGCACGGTCACCGAGCTGGCTGTACGAGCCTATCGACTCGAAGGCGAGGCAACGGGTCCAACTATGCAGGGAACCAATTATGCGGCACTGGATGAACTGGTTTCTCCGTACGGAGTCGTGTACGCGGTGCGTGGCGGAAGCGACTGGAGAGACCCTCTTCCCTTTGAAATCTACGCGGCATCGGTAGGGAGCGGCAAACCGGGGATCGGCGGAAGCGGAAAGGGGCACACCGTTTGCGGCGGGCGTGCCGACGTCGGCAGCACGGAGCTCGCCCGTCTGATCGCCATCGCTGAAGGTGCCGAGCGGTACGTCATTTCTGACCACCCGATCGGGGACACGATATGGGCGACAGCGGAGGAATTGGAGGGCCGGTGCGTAGAACCCTGGCGAATCCCGAAGTGCTCCGCGAAAGAACTCGCCGCAGCCGGTTCCAGAGCCACGAATTTCGACCCATCTGCCAGCATCAGATGGTCACGCGGTAAGGACCTGATCAACGGGGAACCGGTCTGGGTTCCCACCGCGATGGTCTGCCTCGGGCTTTTGGACCGAACACCGGCCGAGCGATTCACGAGCCCGATATCCACCGGCTACGCCGTCCACACATCCTCCGAGGAGGCCGTGGTCGGCGGAATTCGGGAGGTCGTGGAGCGGGACATCATCTCTCTGCTCTGGCTGCAGGCGCTGACACTGCCGCGCGTGCGTACCGCTGATTACAACGACATGACCGCGCGCATCGTGGAGTGGGGTCGGCGCCACTTCCTCGATATCCAGGTCTTTGACGCGACGTCCGATCTTCGTATCCCGACCGCGTACTGCCTGGTCCGTGCTCCCTATGACACGCAGGTCGCCACGGCGGTAGGCGCCGGTACGGGCTGGAACATGCGGGAGGCAGTCGCCAAGGCGGTGTGCGAGGCCGTCAGTATTCGTGCTGTCATCCAGGCGGCCGAAGGTGATCCCAGGAAGCCATACAGCGCATACCGGGAAATCGAGGACGGGGCTGTGTTCATGGCCTTGGCGGAGAATTCCCACGCTTTTGACTTCCTGACCGGATCCGACAGCTACTCCGACAGTTCGGCCGAGTTGCCTCAGGACCCGCACGAAGCGCTCAACGTCATGATGAACACCTTCGCGGCCAAAGAGATGCGACCGATTGTAGTGGAGCGTACGACGAAGGAACTCGCAGCGGTCGGGCTGACCGCCGTCTGCGTGGTCATCCCGGACCTCCAGCCCATGAGCCTTGATCCTCTGGTGCAGTTCAAGGGGCACGCGCGCCTGTATGAGGCACCTCGCCTCATGGGTTACACGTCCATGGCGGAGGAGGGCCTCAACTCATGGCCACAGCCGTTCGCGTAACTGGCTCGCCCGTCAGTCCGGTCCATCTCTCGCGGGGGCCGTTCGGCGAGGCCGTGGTGGAAAGGATCAACAGCCGTTTCCCGGGCAGACAACTGGACACCGTCTCCCGGCTCAGGCGGGAGATCACGGAAACCGACGTCGACTTCATCGTCGTAGCGCTCTGGCGTGTCTCTCGGAGCCTGTGCGCCGAGGTCGACGACATCGCGTACGCCACCGGAGTTCCCTGGATCCTCATCGCCCAGGAGGAGGGCACCATCAAGGTCGGCCCCCAAGTGACGCCTGGATCCCAAGCTGCGTGCTGGCACTGTTACTACAGTCGCCGGGTTCAGCACGATAGAACCTGGCCGACGACGCACGCCCTACATTCCGCCTATGAACAGGACGACGACATCGGTCCTGGCGGGTTGCTGCCCCATCACGTCAGGATCGCCGCGGCGGTCGCCTGTCAGTCGATCACACGCCACAACGTTGACACCGGATCCACGGGGGTGGTGACCATCGACCAGACCACCACGCACCTGCGCAGCGATCCCGTCACAGGCTGCCACGGCTGTCCTCGATGCCATGCGCCGACCCTGTCCGCCACGCCCGACACCGTCGAAGCTACGGGGAGATCCCATGGCTAGCACCACCACACCCGTAGAGAAGCGGGTTCACTCGCGGCCACGGAGACTGCGTCGTGGACTGGTCGTCACGTACACCGACGGAATGCTGATCATCGTCGGCGGTCAGCAGAAGCACTCCCTCAGAGGAAAGGCCGCAAGGGACATCCTGCCGCTCATCCTGGGAGAGCTGACGAAGGGAAACGACCCGTACCGTCTGTGCGACGACGAAGACACGATCACGACCCGGCAGATGGATGCCATCCTGGCTCTACTGGAAGCGCGTGACCTTCTGGAAGATGCCGGGTCGGCTCCCGACGCGACGCCTGACGACGTCGCCGTCTATTTCTCCCGCATGCTGAGCGAGATCGGCGGATACTCGGGGTCTGCCGAGATCACGAGCCGGTTGGCGCGGGCCGCTGTCGTTCTCATCGGCAAGGGAGCCGTGACCGAGGCGATCCACGAGGATCTCCGATACCTGGGGACAGGCGTCTGCCAAGTCGGTGACCCTTCGGAGATAGTCCAGGCGTACGCGGCCTTCGGTGACTCGGTCAGTGTTCTCGCCGTCATCGTCGACGACGGCTCGTCAGCACTCGGCGAAGCGGAAAGGCACTGTGTACCGCTGGGACTGCCGCTGCTCCGGGTCGCCTGTTCAGGTGACACATTCGAGATCGGGCCGGTTCTGGACGCTGGTACGAGTGCCTGCGCCGCATGTGTGGGCAGGAGCCGGGCCGAGGCCGGCTGGGACCGGCGTACCGACGATGGTCCGGGCCAGGAATTCAGCTCGGACATTCTGGCAGGGCTCGCTGCGTCGGAGATCGTCGCAGTCCTTCTCAAGTCGGCCAAGGCTGCCGTGCCCCGGACCGTGACCGTGGTCTCGGCCGAGCCGCGACGCACGACCGAGTCCTTTCTGGTCGTGCCCTACCCGGACTGCAGGGACTGCGGTTCCGGCGTCATCGGGGGCCCGGCACCGAACATGTTCGACGCCTACGACTGGGCCATGTCCGCCCCGGCCCCCCATCTGGCACGTGGCAAGAAGCTCTCACGCGCTCAGGCGACGAAGCTCAAGGGTGCCACCGACAGGAGGGCACCATTCAGGACACATCCGCGGATACCGCTACCGGCGACCCGTGAGATGCCGCTCCCCGCAGGGCCGGACCGGGCAACAAGCGCCGGTCCGATGCGAATCGGTGAGGACGAGATCTCGCTCATACTCAACCGAAGCGCCGGTTTCCAGGGCGGCGCAGGGTTGGAGCGACGCGACCGGCACACCCCGTCCGGCGGAAATTTCGGCTCCACCTCCCTGCTGTGCGTGACGGAGCAGGTCGACTTCGGCGTCTGCGGCACGGTATTCCGGTATGCCGACTTCGAGCACGAACTGATTCTTCAGCATCCCGATCCCGTCCCCGTCGCGGAACTCGTCGGACACACCGGTCTGGCGCACGGGACATTCGATGCCGTCGTGATACTCGTGGCACAGCAGGCGCGGCTTGCCCAGAAGTATGGAGAGTTCTTCTCGTACCGGCTGAGTCTCCTGGACGCGGGCTGCGCAACGACCCAAATCGCCGCGATGTGCGATGCCCTGGGGATCGAGATCGAGATCTCCCCGGAGTGGGACGACGAGGTCGCCACCCTTCTCGGTCTCGATGTCGGCTACGAATTCATTGCCGGCATCATCGGCCTCAGGAGCCGGAGGACGGCGCCATGCCACTGATTCCATCCGAAGAGATATCGAAGACCGTCGCCGAGGTGCTCCGTTCGGGCCAGGGAACCACCGGGGTCTCGGTCGACGTCGTGGTCACCGCGCGCTCCGACCACGACCCTGCGGCGACGGGGCGCAGGCTGGCCGAGGCTGCGGCCGGGCGCAGATCGGTCCGGGAGTACGCGCCGAGACCCCTGCCCTTGGCGGATATCACGGAACTGCTGGACATCGCCGCGGACTTTCACCTTCAACACTGGCCACGGGGCCTCTTCGCACGCTCGCTGCTCGTGCCTCGGGTCGCCGCATTCCAGGTGTCGGGTGGCGCCCCCGGGCTCTACACGCGGGACAGCGTCTCCGGGCGACTGCAACACCGGCTCGCTCCGGCTTGGCTGAAGCGCCTTCCGGACCGTTACGCCGACGCACCGGGCATCCTGCTCATATCGGGTCCGCAGGAGTCGGCTCTGCCCGGGACGTACCGTTCGTCGCTCGTGGAGGCCAGTGCGCTGGGGTATGCCGCCTGGCTCGGTGCGCGCACCCTGGGTCTCGGAGCGGTGCCCTTCGGAGCATCGAGCAATGAGTACACCGAGGATCTCCCACCCGGTGTACGGCATCTGTTCACCCTTGCTCTGGGCTTCCCCCTGGAGGCAACGTGACCGGCAGCGCGCCGGCCGGGCAGTTGCTCGGCGATCCAAAAGCCCGCGATCGCCGACCTGGCGGACCGCAGCAAGCCACGCCGGTCAGGTGGCTCAGGAACCTGTTTGGACGAGCGTGGTCGAAGGGTGGCGACAACCTGTGATGCGTTCGGTCACTTCTGGCTCCATAGACTGCAATCCGGATCGCGGTCTGGCCGCCCTGATCGACCCCGTCGACGAAGCCGAGTTCACGACCAGGCACCTGGGAAGGCAACCGCTCCTCGTCCGGGGGGATCCGGCGCGCGTTTCTTCACTGTGCAGCTGGGATGCTCTCAACATTCTGCTGCCCGGGATGCGCATCGAGGACAAGCGCGTCACCGTCATGCGCAGTGGCACCGCGGTGGCGCGGAGCGAGTACACAGAGCCGATCCCTCAGCTCCGGGGGAACACCGGCACCCCGTTGCGTTTCAGCGCCATCGGTCTGACCGAGTCGCTGCTGAAGGGCGCCACGTTGACCATCGACGAGTTCGAGGAACTGCACCCGCCGCTGCGGGCTCTGGCCGGCCGGTGCGAGCAGTACCTGTCTGCTCCGGTCTGCGTGAACCTGTACGCCAATCTCGTCGGGGCGGCCCCCAAGCTGGACCTGCACTGGGACGACCACGAAGTCTGGGTGCTCCAGGTGGAGGGCGCGAAATCCTGGAAGCTCTTCGCGCCGACGCTGGACCATCCCGTCACGCGGCGCACGACTCCACCGCGTCCGGATGCCGGTGCGGTGTTCTGGGAGGGTGAACTGACAGCCGGGGACCTGTTGTACGTCCCGCGAGGTTGGTGGCACAGCGTCAGTCCCCGGCCGGAGATGCCGTCCATGCATCTCAGCTTCAGTTGCCGACCGCCGTGGGCCGGACTGATCCTGGTCAATTTCGTCCGGTACCTGGTCTCCACCATGCCCGTAGCCCGCCGAAACCTTCCCTTGCGAGCAGGGGAATCGACGGAGACGCAATGGTATACGGATCTCCGTGAGGCGGTCCGGGCCGGGCTTGACGAACCAGGACTGTTGGAACGGTTGGGCGACGTAATCAGCCGCTTTCCGGGCGAGCGGCCCGAATTCGGCTTTCCCGATGTCTCGGCTGCCGGTGAGGGGACCTGACCCCTCTGCCCGTATTTTCTGCGGTCCCCGTATTCGAGGAGAGACAGCGCGGTGAATCTGATATCGGGCGACGAAAAATCCTTCGCCGTCTTCGACGACTTCCTGCCACCCGAAACCCTGCGACAGGTCTGGGGTGCATTCGCCACGGAGACGATGTCCTTCGTGCAGAGCGGTGTATGGCGCCGCGCGTTCAAACTCACCGACGGAAATCCACTCTGCGGCACCGGAGTTCTGTATGGCCATCCCGAACCACCCGATCTCCGGCTTACCTTCCCCACGGACAGGCCGATCGACCTGGTGATCGAGGCGTTGCTGCGGTGCCGGGACGACCTTGCTCCGTGGGTGGGCCTGGAGGGATTCGACTGGGAATTCATGTCGGCCACTCCCTATATCTACCCAGTAGGCTCCGGACTTTCCTGGCATGAGGACACGGCGGGACGTAGCGGCTCCTTCGTTCTCTATGTGCATCCGGAGTGGCAAGTCGACTGGGGCGGCGAGCTTCTTGTCGGCTCGGACAACGGAACGGGCGCCTACGTCGGTCCGAGGCCGAACCGGCTAGTCGTCATCAAGTCCGGTGTCCATCACTGCATCAAAAAGGTGGACATCAGCGCGGGATCGAACGTGCGGGCGTCCGTGACTGGCTTCTTCCAGCGCATCCAAAGCACGCAGATACCCCATCAGGAGAGGTGAATCCATGCAGTCCCGGACAACCAGCACGGCGACCGTCGATGCCGACAAGGGGCTTGCCGCCCTCATCGACCCGGTGGGTGTCGAGGCGTTCGTGGGCGAGTACCTCGGCAAGCAACCCCTGCTTATCCACGGCGACGCGCACAGGTTCGCCAGCCTCTTCAGCTGGTCACTGTTGAACGAGGTGCTGGCATCCACCCGGTTCGACATGCACCGTATGCGTGTCAAGGGAAGCGACGGGCTGCTCAACGCGTCGCGCTACATCGAGCCTGCCCCGCAGATCGCGCCTCGCGGCAATCCCTACCGGTTCAGCGCGGAGAAGCTGCCGCGCGTGCTGTCCGACGAAGGCACCCTGGTCATCGACTGTTTCGACTACTACCACGCGCCGCTGAGACGGCTCACCGGCCTGTTGGAGGAGAGCTTTCACTCGGTCACGCAGGTCAACCTGTACATGAATCAGACGAACATCCGCGCCCAGTCGATTCTGCACTGGGACGATCACGAAGTCTTCGTCGTACAGGCTGAGGGTCACAAGAAGTGGACCCTGTACCCCAGTACTGCTCCGCATCCTGTGCACGGTCTGAGCGAACCTTCCGAGCCCGCCGCCGACGGGGAGTCGTGGTCCGGAGTCCTCTCAAAGGGCGACATGCTCTATGTACCTCGAGGCTGGTGGCACCAAGTGCATGCCTCGGAGGGCCCGTCCGTTCATCTGAGCTTCAGTACAAGGCTCCCGTCGGGGGTCAGTCTGCTGGACCGCTTCGTCAAACACCTCGTCAGCACGCATCCGGCGATCCGCAGGGACCTGCCCTTGTTCGGCCAGGGGAGCGAACAGGACAAGTGGCTGGGCGAGTTCCGTGACGCCGTCGTGACCACCCTGGACGATCCGGTGCTTCTGCGACACCTGATCGACGCCGAGAGGCGAACCCCGCAGGAACGCCCTTCGTTCTCCTTCTCGTCCGAGTGACCACGGGTTCCGCCTCTCCGGCGAACAGACGCATGACCGGGATCTCCCTGTTCGGGCTCCTCGGAGGAGTCCTGGCAAGGTATCGGACGTTGATCGGGATCTCGACCGTCTTCGCACTGTTGGAATCCGCCGCGACTCTTCTACTGCCCTATTGGCACGCGAAATTGATCGACGAAGGCATTGCGCGGGGCAATGTGCACCGCATCATGGCGTCCGGCCTGGTAATGCTCGGACTTGCCTTCGTGGACGCGGTGAGCACGGCGGCTGGTATGTACTGCAGTGCCCGCCTGACGGCAGGGGTCGGCCGGGACCTGCGCGCCAATGTCTTCGCCCGGGTGCAGTCCCTATCCTCGCCGGAGATGGACCGGTTCGGCATCTCCTCACTCGTCACCCGTACCGTTGTGGACGTACGGCAGGTGCAGCTCATCTGCCAGGGGCTCGTCCGCAATGTCGTCCTCCCGTGCGGCATCTGCGGCGGCAGCCTGGTGCTGGCTCTCAGGCTGGACGTCCCGCTCTCCGTCCCTCTGCTGGCCGTCGTCCCGGTCCTGGGGATCGTCATCGTGCCGACCGTCCACCGTATGATGCCGCTCTTCCGTACTGTGCAGGATCATCTCGACCAGGTGCACCACATACTGCGCGAGCAGATCACCGGCGTCCGCGTGGTACGCGCCTTTCGGCAGGACGGACATGAGCGACGCCGGTTCGCCGATGCCAACAAAGCCCTCACGGACGCTTACGAAATGTCCGCGCAGCTGTCTGCCCGGCTGTTCCCCTGCGTGACCCTGGTTGGAAATCTGGCCGGCATCGCCGTGGTGTGGGTAGCCGCGTATCGGGCGGACAGCGGCGCCATCGAAGTGGGTGCGCTGGCGGCTTTCCTGTCCTACGCCTCGTACATGCTCATCGGCGTCATCACCGCCACCTTGATGGTCATGATGCTCCCGCGAGCCGAAGTCAGTGCGAGGCGCGTACGAGAGGTTCTGACCACCGAAGCTTCCGTCGCCCCACCCGTGGCTCCGACTCGTCCGGTCCGGCCACGCGGCCGGTTGCAGTTCCTCGGCGTCGAGTTCCGTTATCCGGGGGCCCAGGAGGCAGTGCTGCGCGATATCGACCTCACCGCCGAGCCCGGGACCGTCACTGCGGTGATCGGAGCCACCGGCAGCGGCAAGTCCACCCTGCTCGGTTTGATTCCGCGGCTCTTCGACGTCACGGCCGGAGCGGTCCGTGTCGACGGCGTCGACGTACGCCGCCTTGACCCAGTGACGATGGTCGGCAGCATCGGCTACGTTCCCCAGAAGCCTCATCTGTTCAGCGGCACCGTTGCGTCGAACCTTCGCCACGGTCTGCCGGAGGCCACCGACGACGAGTTGTGGGACGCGCTGGAGACCGCACAGGCACGCGCCTTCGTCGCGTCTCTCCCCGAGGGACTCGACGCTCCCGTGGCCCAGGGCGGTGTCAATCTCTCGGGCGGCCAGCGACAACGGCTTGCGATTGCCAGGGCCCTGGTTCTCAAACCGGTGATCTATCTCTTCGACGACTGCTTTTCGGCCCTAGACCACGCCACCGACGTACGGCTGCGCGCGGCGCTGGCACCGGTGGTGAGCGCGGCAACGGTTCTGCTGGTCGCCCAGCGGATCTCCAGCGTGCGCGATGCCGACCGGATCGTCGTGTTGGACGAGGGCCGGATCGCCGGTATCGGCACCCACGAGGACCTGTTGACTCGAAACAATGTCTACCAGGAATTCGTGCATTCACAACATGGCTACACCGACGGTGAGTTGCGGGCGGGACATGGATTCACCACCCGGCCCGTGCAGTGAGCACCCGTGTCGCCAGAGAATTGACCGAGGTTCCCTTGAAGAGCCGTTCCCGGTCCTGCGTCCAACGTCGGGTGACAGACATGCGGGGGTCAACGATTCGCTTGTCAATCTCTCCCGATGCGCTGTAGGACACCCTTGTCCCGTGGCGTCCGGCCGCCGCTTCCACACGCGTTGCCGCAAGGCGCGGCAGAGGCGGGCCCCCCGGGTACGGGCTCTTCTCACGGGCTTACGACCGTACAAGCGCGCCACTGTCCTCAGGGAGGTGCGGTGCCCGCAGCGACCGCACCCCGGGAGACAGGAGCGCGGCGAGGGTGGCCGCGACGATCAGGACGGCGCAGGCGATCAGCATCCGGTCGGTGCCGAAGGCGTCGGCGGCGGGTCCTGCCAGCGCGAGGCCGAGCGGAGCGAGGGTGAGCGAGCCGAACCAGTCGTAGGAGCTGACCCGGGACAGCGCTTCCTCGGGGACCTCGCGCTGCATGGTTGTGGCCCACAGCACGCCGAAGAAGTCCAGGCTGACGCCGGCGGTGAAGGCGCCCGCAGCGACAGCCCACAGCGGTGCTCCGACCCCGAGGAGGGCCGGCGGCAGGGCAGCCGGGAGGGTGAACAGCACCGCCGCCAGGATCGGCCGGGTGACGCGCGCACGGGCCGCGATCCCGGCGCCCGCCACGGCCCCCAGCGCCTGTGCGGCCACCACCAGCGACCAGGCGCGGGCCCCGCCGAAGTGGGCCCTCGCGGCCAGCGGACCCAGGACGCCCGCGTTGGCGTTCATGGCCGCCACCACCAGGGAGAACTGCACGACGACCACCCACAGCCACTGCCGGGAGGCGAACTCGTGCCAGCCCTCGCGCAGGTCCGCCCAGCCCGACGCGGACTTCCGTTGCCGTCGCGGCAGCCGCAGGGAGGCGGTGAGTGCGGCGCTGACCACGAAAGAAAGGCCGTTGATGGCCAGCGCCCAGCCCGCGCCGACCCACGCGACCGTCACGCCGGACAGGGCCAGCCCCAGCAGGAGGGAGGTGTTGGTGCCGACCCGCAACAGACCGTTGGCTCGCTGGAGGGCCTCGGACGGCACCAGCCGCGGGATGACCCCGTCCATCGCCGGCGAGAAGAGAGCGGTCGCGGTGCCCGCGGTGACGGCGAGCGCGCACAGCGCGGCGACGGGGGCATGGCCGCTGAGCACCATGGCCGCGAGCCCGCCGTACGACAGGGCGCCCAGCACGTCCGCCACGGCCATCAGCGCGGACCGGGAGACCCGGTCCGCGATCACCCCGCCCACCAGGACCAGCGCGAGTTGCGGGACCGCCTGGCAGGCGACGACGAGCGAGAGGTCGCCCGCGGTCGCGCCGGGCAGCGAGAGCACAGCGAAGGCCAGCGCGATCCGGGCGAACCCGTTGCCGAGGACGGAGATGACCCGGGCGCACGCGAGGCGCACGAAACCGGTGTTGCGCAGCAGGGAAGGGGGGTGCTCAGCGGCAGACATGGACGGGCACCCTACGCCCTTGCCGCCTCGGGCCGGTCACCGTCACGCACTCTTCCCGCCAAGTACGGATCACGGCTCGGGCTCCCCCGACCCGCGCCCGAGCCCCGCCGTTCAGGACTCGGCGAACAGCTCCGCGGCGTCCGCGACGTGCACCGCCCGCTGGGCCAAGAGCTCCAGCTGATCCAGTTCCGTGCAGGCGTCGACCTGCTCTCGAACGGAGTCGCTCACCGGAATGCCGCGCCATTCCAGGACCCGCAGCACCATCTCGGCGCACTGCTGGATCCGCCCCTGCTCCCGGCCTTCCTCACGGCCTTCCTCGCGCACCTGCTCCGCCAGCGGGTGCCGCCAGAAGTACTGCATCGCCGTCATCAGGTCCCTCCACATCTGCTTCGCCTGGGGATCGACCAGGCACGAGTCGACGAACTGCACGAACACCGCGGCACTGTCGCGATCGATGGTCTTCAGGGCGGCTGCCAGCGATTCCAGTATGGCCGCAGCGTGCCGGCCCCGCCCGTGCGTCATGGCCGAAAGCACCGCAAGGGGTACGTCCCGCACCGCCTCCCGCTCATCCGCGATCACCGGCACGTTCTCCGGCCCCAGCACCAGCGGCCGCACCGTCAGCGACTCCCACCCCCGCAAGCCGAGCCGGATCGGCTGCGCCGCCCACCGCGCGGTCGCGCTGTTCTGCGTGATCACGATGAGCACCGGCTCACACCGGTACTTCTCATACAGATACGACAGGTAGTACGGCCAGCTCCCTCGCTTGCGGCCGTCCACCTCCCCCTGCGACTCGACGACCAGGAGATACGTCCCCTCGTCCGTCTCCGCCCGGAGCAACGTGTCCACCCGACGCTCGACCGGCTCGATCTCCGTCAGGTCCACGTTCATCGCGGCGAACTCCCGCGTCTCCGGAAACGGCACCCCCAGCACCCGCTGCAACGCATGTGTCAGCAACCCCGGATCCTTCTGGAAGATCCGGTGCAACGCCTCATGCGACGACCCCACCATCACACCACCCCCAACTCACACCACACGTACTTGCCCCGCTCCCCGAACCGGGCGGACGGCTGCCAGCCCCAGCAGTCGGCACACGCCACCACCAGCCCCAACCCGCGACCCGCCTCTTCAAGCTCCGTCACCGCCTCCAACGACCCCGGCGGCTCCGGAGGCACGGGATCCGCATCCCACGCCCCGATCCACACGACGCCCTCCGGGGAACGCCGCACCCTCAACGCCGCCGGCCCCTTCGTGTGCCGTACGGCATTGGAGACCAGCTCCGCGGCGAGCAGTTCCGCCGTGTCCACCAGGCCGATCAGTCCGTGCATGGTCAAGATCAGGCGCAGGGTGCGGCGGGAGATCGTCACCGCTCTGGGATCGTTGGGAACGTAGAGCGTGTAGTCCCAGGTCTCGGGCATGCGTCAGCAACTCCGGTCAGCTGAAGGGGATTTCACGCACGGTGGCATCGCCGCACGACAAAGATGCGGTGCACTTCCACAGCGTGTCCGTTGTGTCACCGACGGTAGAGTCACAATTTGGGACGGCGCAAGTCGCTGCCGTAATCTTCCCCTCGAACGAGGTTCTGCCTCACGGCAGTTCCTGGCGAGGAGGAAGACATGACGCGCAGGAAACAACCCACTGCACGCCAGGCGCGCCTGGGTTCCGAACTGCGCAAACTTCGCGAGGCCGCAGGGCTCAAAGGACTGGAGGCCGCCGCGCTGCTCGGGACGGACTCTGCCCAGATCAGCCAGATCGAGTTCGGTACAGCAGGCGTGAGCGAGGAGCGCGTACGGCGACTCGCCGCCCATTACTCCTGCACGGACACGGGGTTGATCGAGGCGCTGGTAGCAGTGGCGACGGACCGGACCCGAGGGTGGTGGGAGGAGTACCGGGGTCTACTGCCGACGTCGTTCCTGGACCTCGCCGAGTTGGAGTACCACTCCTCGTATCGGCTCGACGTGGAGTTCCTGCACATCCCCGGCCTGTTCCAGACGGAGGACTACGCCCGCGCCATCTTCTCCTACCGGGTGCCCGAACTCCCGACGAGCGATCTTGAGCTCCGCGTCCGCCACCGCATGGAACGCAAGGCGGTCTTGGAGGAGCCGGCCCGCGTTCCCTACGAGGCTGTGGTCCACGAGGCGGCCCTGCGCATCAGGGTCTGCGACCGCGCCGCCACACGCGCTCAGCTCGACCGTCTCCTGGAGTTCTCCGAGGAGGAGCACATCACCGTACGGGTCATCCCGTTCGACCTGGACGGCTTCGCCGGAGCGACGAACGCCATGATGTACGCGGGCGGTGCCGTGCCCAAGCTGGACACAGCGGTGCGCGATGCACCACAGGGCGCGGGGTTCATCGACTCCGAGGCCCAACTCGGTGCGTTTCGAACGCTCTTCCGTAAGGTGGAGTCGGCGTCCCTCGGCCCCGAGCGGTCGCGCGACTTCATCCACAAAATGACGAAAGAGCTGTGAGGCACACCGTGGCCCCTGACAAATGGCGCAGGTCGTCCTACTCGGGAAGCGGCGACGGCAACAACTGCGTCGAGGTAGCCCCCCGCCGCACCCGCATATCCGTCCGCGACTCCAAAGCCCCCACCAGAGCCACCCTCACCTTCCGCCCCCACAGCTTCGCCGCCTTCGTCAGTGCCCTGCAGGACCCTCATTCCTGAGCCACCAGCTCCGCCTCGAAGCCGTCCTCGTTCTCCAGGTACGCCGCGTAGTGGTCCGGGCCCCCGGCGTACGGATGGCGGTCCGGGAACAGCAGCGTCCACCCGTGTGCCGGAGCCGCTTCCGTGAGCGCGTCGGCCGTCGCCCGGTCCGGTGCGTAGAACGCCAGGTGGTTGAGGCCCGGCCGCATACGGTCGTGCCCGGCGTCGCCGCGCCGCATCGCGGGGGATCGCTCGACCACGACGTACGTCTCCCCCAGCCGCCAGCTCCGCCCGTCGGGCCAGTTCTGGTACGGCGTCCAGCCCAGGCTTCCCAGCAGCCAGCCCCAGGACCCCGTCGCCCGGTCCAGGTCCGGCACCCACAGCTCTACGTGATGAAGCATCCTCAGTCCAACGGAAGTTGATAGAAGCTCAAGAAGAGAGCCGTTCCTGACCCTGCGTTCAACATCATGTGGCACACTGCCGCGGTGGTCGATCATTCGTACGCGGATCTCTCGCTCGCCGCGCTCTACGACAGCCTCAACCCGTGGGGGCCGGGTGACGACTTCTACCTGGACCTGGTGATGTCCGCCGGGTCGGTGCTCGATGTCGGCTGCGGGACTGGACGGTTGCTGCGCGAGGCGCGGGCCGCGGGGCACGGTGGGTCGCTGACGGGGCTCGAGCCGGCCGCGGCGATGCTCGTACAGGCGCGTCGGGCCGAACCCGGCGTGGAGTGGGTGCTCGGTGATCTGCGGGCCCGCCGATGGGAGGGCCACGACTTCGAGCTCGTCGTGATGACAGGTCACGCTTTCCAGGAGCTGCTCGGCGACGACGACCTGCGGGCCGCGCTGACCGCCGTGCGCGCCGCCCTCTCCCTCACCGGCCGGTTCGTCTTCGAGACCCGTAACCCCACGGCACGCGCCTGGGAGACCTGGACGCCGGACCGCGTGCACCACGCCACCGACCCGGACGGCGGTGAGGTCCGCGTCTGGCACGAGGTCGACGGTGCCCCGGTCGGGGAGCGGGTGACCTTCACGGAGACGTACGAGGGCGCGCCCTGGCCCCAGCCCCAGGTGTGCCGGTCCACCCTGCGCTTCCTCGGCCGGGGCGCCCTCTCCGTCTTCCTCGCCGACGCCGGCCTGGAGGTCGTCGAGCAGTACGGCGACTGGACGCGCGGGCCGCTCTCCCCCGGCAGCCCCGAGATCATCACGGTCGCCCGGCGCGCCTGAGCCGCTCCTCTTCGCGCAGGCGCCGTCCTATCCCTCCTCCTCCAGCGCCGCCAGCGCCGGATCCAGCACGATGTCCTCGTCCCGGGCCTCCGTCGTCGGGTCCTCCGGGAAGTGGCAGGCCGTGAGGTGGCCCTCGCGGTTGCCGGAGATCCGGACCAGCGGGGGTTCCTCCGTCGCGCACTTGTCCTGGGCCTTCCAGCAGCGCGTGCGGAAGCGGCAGCCGGAGGGCGGGTTGATCGGGGACGGGACGTCGCCGGCCAGGCGGATGCGCTCGCGGCCGACCGCGTCCGGGTCGTCCGTGAGGTTGACCTCCGGTACCGCCGAGAGCAGAGCGTGGGTGTACGGGTGACGGGGGCGGCTGTAGATCGCGTCCCGGTCGCCCACCTCGATGATCTTGCCGAGGTACATGACCGCGACCCGCTGCGAGAAGTGCCGCACGATCGCGAGGTCATGGGCGATGAAGAGGAAGGCGATGCCCAGTTCCTTCTGGACCTGCTGCAGGAGGTTGACCACCTGGGCCTGGATGGAGACGTCCAGGGCTGAGACCGGTTCGTCGGCGACGATCAGCTTCGGTTCCAGGGCCAAGGCGCGGGCCACGCCGATGCGCTGGCGCTGGCCGCCGGAGAACTCGTGCGGGAAGCGGTTGAAGTGCTCCGGGTTCAGGCCGACGATCTCCAGCAGTTCCCGTACGCGCTTCTCGCGGCCGCCCTCCGGTTCTATCCCGTTGATCTCCATGGGACCCGAGATGATCTTGCCGACCGTCTGGCGGGGGTTCAGCGACGAGTACGGGTCCTGGAAGATCATCTGGATCTCGGAGCGGATCGGCGCCAGTTGCCTTCGCGAGGCACGGCTGATGTCCTTGCCGCGGTACGCAATCGAACCGCTGGTCGGCTCCAGGAGGCGGGTAATGAGGCGGCCCGTGGTCGACTTGCCGCAGCCCGACTCGCCGACCAGTCCAAAGCTCTCCCCCACCCGCACGGTCAGGTCGATGCCGTCCACGGCCTGGACGTGCCCGACCGTCCTCCGGATCGGAAAGCCGCCCTTGACCGGGAAGTACTTGGTCAGTCCGGAGACTTCCAGCAGCGGTTCTCCGACGGCGACCTCGCGCGGGGCGGGAAGGATCGTGTCCTGGGTCATGGCGTGTCGTCTCCTAGCCCAGTCGGGGCTTGATCTCTTCGATGAAGATGGTCTGCTTCTGGTCCGCCGTGAGATGGCAGGCCGAGGCGCGGTCGAGGCCCAGCAGCGGGCGTTCGGTGACGCAGCGGGTGCCGCCGACCCGGTCCTGGAAGGTGCAGCGGGGATGGAAACGGCAGCCGGAGGGAGGGTGCAGGAGCGACGGCGGCGTGCCCGGGATCGGGTTCAGGGGAGTCGAGAGGTCGGAGTCCAGTCTCGGCATCGAGTTCAGCAGGCCCCAGGTGTACGGGTGCTGCGGTGTGCGCATAACCTCCTGGACCGTGCCGCGCTCCACCGCGCTCCCCGCGTACATCACCATGATGTCGTCGGCTATGTCAGCGATCACCCCCAAGTCATGGGTGATGAAAATGATGCCGGAGCCGAACTCCTGTTGCAGGTCTTTCAGCAGATCCAGGATCTGCGCCTGGACCGTCACGTCAAGGGCCGTCGTCGGTTCGTCGGCGATCAGCAGGTCAGGGTCGCAGATCAGTGCCATCGCGATCATGGCGCGCTGACGCATGCCTCCGGAGAACTGGTGGGGGTAGTCCTTCGCCCGTTCCCTGGGGTTGGGGATGCCGACCTTCGCCAGCATCTCGACCGCACGCTCCCACGCCGCCCGTTTCGAGACCCGCTTGTGCTTCATATAGGGCTCGGCGATCTGCCGGCCCACCGTGTAGAACGGGGACAATGCGGTCAGCGGATCCTGGAAGATCATCGCGGCACGGTTGCCGCGCAACTGCTCCATCTCGTTCTCGGTGGCGGTGATCAACTCCTTGCCGTCGAGCACGATCTCGCCGTCGATCTTCGTGAACTGCGGGTTGTGCAGGCCGAGGATCGTCAGGTTGGTGACGGACTTGCCGGAGCCGGACTCGCCGACGATACCGAGGGTCCTGCCGCGCATCAGGTCGAAGGAGAGCCCGTCGACCGCCGTCACGGGACCGTCCTCCGTGGAGAACGTCACCTGGAGATCGCGGACCGAGAGGAAGCCGTCCGGCGCGTTCGCCGCCGGTGCGCCCTCTGGTTTGGTCACTGTGGTCACGGTGTCGCTTCCTAAGGGTCCTAAGAGAGGCGGATGCGCGGGTCGATCCACGCGTACGTGATGTCGGTGAAGATGTTGATGATCAGGATGAAGAAGGCGCCGAAGAGCATCACGCCCATCGTCAGCGGCAGGTCCTTGTTGACCGCACCGTCCACCGCGAGCCGGCCGATCCCCTGGAGGGAAAAGGTCAGTTCGGTGACGACGGCACCGCCGAGCAGGGCGCTGAGGTCGATGCTGAAGACGGTGACGATCGGGATGAGCGAACCCCGCCAGGCGTAGCGGAAGAAGACGTAGCTGCGGGACATGCCCTTGGCCTTGGCAGTGCGGATGCTGTCCTCGGCGAGCTGCTCGATCATCGAGGAGCGGGCCATACGGGTGTACTGGGCGGTGAAGATGGTCGCCATCACGCACACCGGGATCGACATGCCGACGAACCAGCCGACCGGATCCTGGGTGATCGGAACGTACTTGGGGTCCTCCATCCAGCCGGTGCTGTAGACGAGGACGGTCAGGACGATCGGGCCGAGGAAGTAGATCTGGAAGGAGCTGAGCACCATCGAGGCGCCGGTGGCGAACTTGTCGATGTACGTGCCCCGGCGATAGGCAGCGATCATGCCCGCGCCGACGCCCACGATCAGGAAGACGACCGCGCCGCCGACGGTCAGCGTCAGGGTGAGCGGGAAGCGGTCCATGATGGTGCTCCAGACCATGTCGCCCGAGTAGAACGACACGCCCAGGCACGGGGCCGAGCAGTGGCCGGTCGGGAAGTCCCGGCCCATCACGATGCCGGACATGAAGTCCCAGAACTGCTGGGCCAGCGGCAGGTTGAGGCCCAGCGCCTCGCGGATGTCCGCCAGGCGGGCCGGTGTGCAGTCCTTGCCGCAGGCGAGGGAGGCGTAGTCGGAGGGGGCGGCCACGAAGAGGAAGAACGTGGCCGCGCCGATGAGGAACAGGGTGACGGCGGCGCCCACCGTGCGCCGGACGATGAACTGGATCATGACGGCCTGGCTGCTCTCTGCAAGGACGGCAAGGACGGTTGGAGGGTTCGCGCAGGGCCGCGGAGGCACACCGGGGGGTGCGCCTCCGCGGCACCGAAGCCGTTGCCTACGACTTCAGGTAGAGCCGGGTGACGTCGATGTAGCTGGAGACGGTGCTGTAGCGGGCGCCGCCGATGTTGGAGCCGAACAGCTGGAGCTGCTTGGTGTACCAGAGCGGGGCGGACGGGTTGACCTTCTCCAGGATGTAGTGGTGCGCCTCGCGCCAGGTCTTCGCGGCCTCGGTCGGCTGCTCGGTGAGGGCCTTCTTGATCAGCTCCTGGACCTTGGGGTCGTTGATGTGCGAGTAGTTCGAGGAGCCGTCGGCGACCTGGTCACCGTCGTAGATCGGCGTGACGACCGTGCCCGGCGACGGCCAGTCCTGGCCCCAGCCGGTGATGTACATGTCGTACGGGTTGTCGAGCTTGCCGATCTGCTCGTAGTAGCTGGCCCCGTCGACCTCTTTGGAGACGACGTCGAAGCCGACCTTGGTGAGGGCATCCTCGATGGCGACCTTGCGGCGCTGGCCCGCCTCGGTGTTGGCGTAGGCGAAGACGACCTTCTTCTCGGAGGCGGGGACGCTCTTGAGGATCTCCTCGGCCTTGGCGATGTTGCCCTGCGGGGTCTTCAGACGGCCGTAGGGGTCGTACGTCGCCTCGTAGCCGGGCAGGGTCGGCGCGAACAGGTTGGGGGCGACGTCACCGCCGTATGCACCGCCCTCGCCGGCGATCAGGGACTTGGAGTTGACCGCGTAGGTGATGGCGTCGCGGACCTTCTTGTCCTTGACCCGGTCCAGGTTGAAGGTGAGGGTCATGACGTACGGCTGGTAGCCCTTGATGGTCCGCTTGTACGTCTCGGTGTTCTTGACGACGTCCTGGATCTGGGTGGCGTCGACGCTGCCGGTGAACTGGATGGCGTCCTTGGAGTCGCCCTGGTCGGCGATGAGCCGCTTGGTCTGGGTGGACTCGGTGATGCCGAAGGCGAAGTTGAAGCCGTCCACGTACTGGTGGCGCACGGAGTCGGTCTTCGGGTCCCAGTTGGTATTCTTGACCAGGACGAGGGACTTGCCGGACTTCGACGAGGCGATCTTGTACGGGCCGGTGGACACCGGAGCCTTGTCGTAGTTGGCCTTGGTGTCGGTCTTGGTCGGCACGATGCCGTAGCCCGCCATGGCGAGGGTCTGCGGCAGGTCGGGGCGCGGGGTGTCGAAGTGGAAGACGACCGTCTTGTCGTCTGGGGTGTCCAGAACCGAGGCCGGCAGGTGCTTGGAGCCGAAGCCACCGTCGGGCAGCGCCTTGCGGTAGTCGGCGCCGCTCAGCCAGGTCTGCAGATAGGTCGGACCGTCGAAGATGAACTTCGCGTACAGCCGCTCGACGCTGTGCCGGACGTCGGCGGAGGTGATCACGTTGCCGTTCTGGTCCTTGACCCCGTCCTTCAGGGTGTAGGTCCAGGTCTTACCACCGTCGGAGGACTTCCCGGAGTCGGTGGCGAGGTCGCCGACGACCGAGACGTTGCCCTTGTCGTCCTCCTGGAACTGGGTCAGCCGACGGAAGAGCAGGTTGGCGATCTGGCCGGCGTCGGAGACGTAGATCTGGCCGGGGTCCAGGTGGGTCAGCGGCGTCTCCTGGTAGATCTGGATCGTGCCGCCGCTCTTGGCCCCGGTCACGTCCTTGGCGGGGCCGGTGGAGTCGGCCGCGCCGAGGTAGGTGACCGCCTTGGACTGGACGGAGGCCTCCTTCTGGTCCTTCTTGGAGTCGGTGCCGGACTTCCCGCCCTCGTTCTTGGAGCAGGCGGTGAGCGCGAGGGAGCCGGCCGCGACGGCGACCACCAGGGTGCGCGCTCTGCGGGACAGCAGTGAGCGATGAGACATCATGTGGCGAATCCACCTATTTATCGGTTGTGATCCCTGAGTGCTGCCGGGCGCCGGCCGTGAGACCGACGGGGGGCGGCAGCCACCCCCACCCAAGGGACGTCCTATCGCCCGGACTTGGGGTCGAACGCGTCCCGAACGGAGTCTCCGAGGAGGTTGAAGCTCAGGACGAAGATCACCAGTGCGACGCCAGGGAAGAACATGAACGCGGGGTCCTGCTCGGCGTATTGGGCGCCGGCCGCGAAGAGGCGTCCCCAGTCCGGGGTGGGCTCGACGAACCCAACACCGGCGAACGAGAGGAAGGCGATGCTGAGGATGGTGCTGGGGAGCTGGTACGTGAACTGCACGAGGATCGGCGTCACGACGTTCGGCAGGATCTCCTTGCTGACGATCCGCCAGGGCGAGGCCCCGGAGACCCGGGCCGCCTCGACGAACTCCCGTTCCCGCAGGGACAGTACGGTGGAGCGGACGATGCGCGCCATGCCCATCCAGCCCAGCAGCCACAGCACGATGAGGATGGCCAGGGCCCGGAAGTAGGTGGGCGTCTCCTCGCGGGGATCGACGAAGAACGAGGTCACCACCGGCATGAAGGCGATGAAGAACAGCTGCTGCGGGAAGGACAGGAAGAAGTCCGTGACGCGGCCGAGCCAGTAGTCCGTACGGCCGCCGAAGTAACCGCCGACCAGGCCGATGACGATGCCCGTGACCATGACCAGGACGGTGATGCCGAGCGCCATGAAAAGCGAGGTCCGCATGCCGTACAGCAGCATGGCGTACAGGTCACGGCCGTACTGCGGCTCGACGCCGAACCAGTGGTCGCCCGAGACACCGCCCAAGTAGCCGAGCGGAAGCCCGAATTCGTCCAGGACCGGCTTGTCCGCATAGGTGGGATCCTGGCCGTACAGCGTGTACGGGTTGGTGCCGGAGAGCTTCGTCAGGAGCGGGGCCGCCAGGGAGATCACGAAGTAGGCGATCACGATGATCGCGCAGACGACGCCCGTGCGGTCGCGCTTGAAGCGAATCCACATCAGCTGGCCGGGGGACCGGCCTTCGAGCGTGTCCGCTCCGGGCTTCGCCGGGGGCACCGGTTCGCCCTCGACGAAGGGCGAAGTTCCGCCGTCCTCGATGTCGATAGGACTGGTCACTGTTCGTCCGTTTCACAGGTGTGGGTGTGGGGGGCTTCCGGGTAGCCCAAGGAGCGCACGGCGAAGCAGCGGGAAACCGCAGTCGGACGCGCGTAGTCGTACGGCCGCGCTTTAGGGCCGGACTGATCCTCAGAATCGGTCGCCGGACGAACAGTTGTTGACGCAGGAATGACCTGATGGCGCGAGTGCGACCCACCTGGTGTTCGCGACACCACGCATGGGAGTTCCTCCTCATGACTTCACGTGTTCACCAACAGGAGGTTTCCGTCCATACCCTCCGACACCCCTGACGGAGGGTCAGACACCCCCTGATGCTCGTGAGTCGGGCGCTGTCCCCACAGCGCGAGACCCATTGACCCGAGCGCTACGCGGCTAACTATCTGCCATGAGTCAGGTGCCGACCACTGTCTTTAAATCTCAATTCAGTCACAGCTGACGCGTAGTTCTTCCGAAAAATGGACAAAGCGTTCGCCGGGAGAAGGCCGCGAAACGGACTTGTTACATGGCTATCGGGCGAGGATCTCCGCATTTCGGACACAGGTCGGAGATTGGCCGAGTCCCGCCCACTCGAAAACGGGTTGCAAAAAACCCGGGCACCCCCATCATGGGGGCACCCGGGCTCAGGCGTCCTGCGATCAGGCGCGATCAGCCGTGCTTGGCGCGGCTGGCGGCACGGGCCCGCTCGCGGGCGTCCAGGTTCACCTTGCGGATGCGAACGGCCTCCGGGGTCACCTCGACGCACTCGTCGTCACGGCAGAACTCCAGCGACTGCTCCAGCGACAGCTTGCGCGGCGGCACGATCGCCTCGAACGAGTCGGCCGACGAAGACCGCATGTTGGTGAGCTTCTTCTCCTTGGTGATGTTGACGTCCATGTCGTCGGAGCGGGAGTTCTCACCGACGATCATGCCCTCGTACACCTCGGTGCCGGGGTCCGTGAACAGCACGCCGCGCTCCTGGAGGTTCGTCATCGCGAAGGCGGTGACGGCTCCGGCGCGGTCGGCGACCAGCGAGCCGTTGTTACGGGTCTGCAGGGTGCCGAACCAGGGCTCGAAGCCCTCGTGGATCGAGTGACCGATGCCGGTGCCACGGGTCTGGGTCAGGAACTCGGTCCGGAAGCCGATCAGACCGCGCGACGGCACCACGAACTCCATGCGGACCCAGCCGGACCCGTGGTTCGACATGTTGTCCATACGGCCCTTGCGGACGCCCATGAGCTGGGTGACCGCGCCCATGTGCTCCTCGGGCACGTCGATCGTCATGCGCTCGACGGGCTCGTACGTCTTGCCGTCGACGTCCTTGGTGACCACCTGAGGCTTGCCGATGGTCAGCTCGAAGCCCTCACGGCGCATCTGCTCGACCAGGATGGCCAGCGCCAGCTCACCGCGGCCCTGCACCTCCCAGGCGTCGGGGCGCTCGGTGTCCAGGACCCGGAGGCTGACGTTACCGATCAGTTCGCGGTCGAGGCGGTCCTTGACCTGGCGGGCGGTGACCTTGCGGTCCTTGACGGCCGCCTTGTTGTCGGCGCCCTTGCCGGTGCCGCCACGGCCGACCAGCGGCGAGGTGTTGGTGCCGATGGTCATGGAGATCGCGGGCTCGTCCACCGTGATCAGCGGCAGCGGGATCGGGTTCTCGGTGTCCGCGAGGGTCTCACCGATCATGATGTCCGGGATACCGGCGACGGCGCAGATGTCACCGGGACCGGCCTTCTCCGCGGGCTTGCGGGTCAGCGCCTCGGTCATCAGCAGCTCGGTGATGCGCACGTTGGACATCGTGCCGTCGCGCTTGATCCACGTGACGGTCTGGCCCTTCCGGAGCTCGCCCTGCTCGACCCGGAGCAGCGCGATTCGGCCGAGGAAGTTGTCCGCGTCCAGGTTGGTGACGTGCGCCTGGAGCGGGGCGGCCTCGTCGTAGGTCGGGGCCGGGATGTGCTCCAGGATCGTGGAGAAGAACGGCTCCAGGCTGGTGGAGTCGGCCGGGACGGTGCCGTTCTCCGGCTTGGTCAGCGAGGCGATGCCGTCGCGGCCACAGGCGTACACGATCGGGAACTCGATCTGCTCCTCGTCCGCGTCCAGGTCGAGGAAGAGGTCGTACGTCTCGTTGACGACCTCGTCGATGCGGGAGTCGGGCCGGTCCGTCTTGTTGATGCACAGGATGACGGGCAGGCGCTGCTGGAGCGCCTTGCGCAGCACGAACCGGGTCTGCGGCAGCGGGCCCTCGGAGGCGTCGACGAGCAGCACGACACCGTCGACCATCGACAGACCGCGCTCCACCTCGCCGCCGAAGTCGGCGTGGCCGGGGGTGTCGATGATGTTGATCGTGATGACGTCCCCCCCGTCCTTGGGGTGGTACTTCACCGCCGTGTTCTTCGCCAGGATCGTGATGCCCTTCTCACGCTCCAGGTCGTTGGAGTCCATCATGCGGTCGTCGACGCCTTCGAGCTGGTGCGCTGCGAACGCGCCGGCCTGCTTCAGCATGCCGTCGACGATGGTCGTCTTGCCGTGGTCGACGTGAGCGACGATGGCGACATTGCGGATGTCGTGGCGCGTGGCCATAGTGCGGCGTACTCCCGGAGTGTGAGGAAGGGGCCTGCGCGTACGTCGGTGTTACGCGGACCCTGCCGGGCTGAACACGCCACGGCCTCACCCCATGGTACGGGGCCGATCGACCGGCGGCTCGCGGGGATACGAATATGCAGCTCAGGGCACTTATCAAGGGGCGAACAGCGGTGAAACCAAGGGGCGCGGGGAACTGCGCGACCAGCCCCCGCACACCCGCACCCGACGACGGACCGGACCGCCCTACCCCTTGCTGGGGCTCGGCGACACCTTCGCCCCCTTCTTCAGGAAGCCCATGTCCTGGTACACCGGCGTCTGGAAGCCGAAGGCGCCCACGTTCACCAGGTCCTTCCGGACGCCCACGAGCTGCGGCCGCTGGTACAGCGGCAGCGAGCCGGCCGACGCCCAGATCCTGGAGTCCGCCTTGCGCAGCAGCCCGTCCGCCTCGCCCTCGTCCAGCGTGCCCAGCGCCTGGTCGAAGAGCTGGTCGACCTGGTCGGTGCCGACCCGCGTGTAGTTCTGCTCGACGTTCAGCGACCCGTCGGCCGCCACCACCGGCTTCGCGTAGATCGGCCGCGCGTCCGTCGCCGGGAACGCGGACGACGGCCACGAGTACAGGGCGAGGTCGTACTGCCCGGCCGCGATGTGGTCCTTGAAGTAGCTGTCGTCGGAGACCTTCTGGATCTCGGTCGCGATGCCCACCCTGTCCAGCATCTGCGAGATCTGGCCGGCGACCGTCTGGAGCGTCTCCGAGCCCGGCCCCGACGGCAGCACGAACCGCAGCGAGAGCGCCTTCCCGTCCTTGGCCAGCGGCCCGGCCGGAGCGCCCGCGCCCCTGGGTGCCGCCGTGCCCTTCGGCGCGTACGCCCCGGGCGCCCCGTGGGCGTGGTCCTTCTGGTGGTCGCGGGTGTCCCTGTCGTCCGTGCCCTTGTCGTCCTCGCCGACGATGTACTGCCCGTCGTGCCCGCCGTCCGACTCGTCGCCCTGCTCGCCGTCGTCCTTCTTCTTGTCGCCCTTCTTCTCGTCCTCCGCGCCGGCGGCCTTCCCCGGGTTCTTGACCGGGCCGCCGGCCACCCAGCCCGCGTCGGCGAGCAGGGCCTGCGCCTCGTGGGTGTCGAGGCCGCCGATCGCGCCGCTGCCGTCGGTGTAGGCGGCCTGCCCGGACAGGGCGACGTGGCTGCCGACCGGCACCGCGGGCAGCCCCAGCGGGGTGAGCACCAGCTTGGCGAGCGCCTGGCGGTCGAGGGCGCGGGCGACGGCCCGGCGCACCCGCTCGTCGGCGAGCGGACCCTCGGAGCCGTTGAGGGCGAGCTGGGTGTAGGCGGGCTCCAGCGACTTGCGGACGGCGAAGTCGCGCAGCTCGTGCTGCTGCTCCAGCCACTTGGCGATGCTCCTGCGAAGCTTCTTCGGCCCCTTCGGCAGCTTCTCCTCGTCCATGCCGAGGGTCAGCGCCCAGGACCGCAGCTTCTTGGCGGAGGTCTTGCCGGAGCCCTGCAACGGCAGGCCGGTGCCCTTCTCCCGGCCGGCGAGGGTGATCCGCTCGGCCTCGGAGGCGTCGATGTCGGCGACGTCGACCGTGCCGGCGGCGAGCGCGGACGCCCGCTTCGCACGGTCCACGGCGTGCAGGTCGATCTCGTCGAGCTTGGCCGGACGTCCCCACCAGCGCGGGTTGCGGGTGAGGATCACGTCCTTCTTGGCGGTGTCGACCTTGTCGACCCGGAAGGGGCCCGCGGTGACGGTCAGCTTGCGGCGGGCGCCGTCGTTGAAGGCGTCCGGGGTGCCCATGACGTCCTTCGGGTACAGCGGCGAGAACAGCGACCTCCAGTCGGCGTACGGCCGGTCGAAGGTGACCCGGACCTCGAGGTCGTTGGCGCCGCGCTCGATCTGGGCGATGCGGTCGTAGCCGGCGTTGCGGGCGGTCCAGTAGGCGGAGTCCTTGCCGGACAGGGCGCGCCACTGGGCGGCGAAGTCGGCGGCGCCGATCTCCCGGCCGTCGCTCCAGACGGCCTGCTGGTTGAGCTTGTAGAGGACCACCTGCCGGGGCTCGGTCTCGATGACCTTCGCGGACTCCAGGTAGTCCGGATTGCGGACCGGCTTCCCGGTGGCGTCGATGGTGAACATCGACGGCAGGACGGCCTGGGCGACCCGGGTGGTGCCCGCGTCGGCGTCGGCCTGGAAGGTGTTGAGGGTCTCCGGTACGGCGTCCACGGCCATCTTCAGGGTGCCGCCCTCGGCGACCGCGTCCCGGGCGACCGGCACGATGTCCTGCCCGGCCAGCGGCTTGCTCCCCTCGTCGTCGGAGCCGCAGCCGGCGAGGAGGGGGACGGCGAGGGCGCCTGCGGCGAGGAAGGCGAGGCTTCGCCGGTAGCGCCGGGAGGTGCCGCCGTCGTTCGGCTGCGGCGCCGTCGTGGCTGGTCGCGCCCACGCGGCGGTAGCCGCACATTCAATAACGCCCCGCGCCCCTTCGGGGCGCTGCCCGGCGCCGACTCCGCGGTGAGACATCTCTGCTACCTCCGTGTGGCCCGGTACCACGGGTGCGTTCTGTTCACATTTGGGGGTATTTTGGAGTTGATCACATGTACGTCAGAAGTACGGACCCCACTGAAATGGACGGGGTCCGTCGGCCCGGGACGACACGGCGGCGGGGGCCGTCAAACGCCACCCGTGCGGCTCAATGTCGTGCTCTTCCCGGCGCACACAGAGCGCGTGCGGGCGTGCGACGGAGGCGCGCAATCCGCCAATCGCTGCACATGGCTTCACATCGGCAGGTGTGACGCGCAACACTCGCAGGCGCATGAACGTTGCCGCCTTGGACCACGAAGTCCGCGGAAGTGAGGTCACGTCATGTCCGTGCACGACGACCTGACGTCAGTCCAGCGTTGCCTAGAAGACCTGAACCGGTCCGTCGGCCGCCTGGAGCAGCAGCTCGGGAGCGGCGGACTGGAGATGCGCCGCGTCCGATCCGACGCCGATCACCTGCGCGAGAGCGTGGCACTGCTACGGGAGGCGGCCAACACCGGCACCCCGGGCAAACGCCCCGAACTCGTGACCATCTCCGACGACCCGTACGACATCAACCTGTGGACGGACACCGACGACGAGGGTCTCGGCGCCCGCGACCGGCACGCCCCCTAGGAGCGCCCGCCCGCAGGCCCGACCCCCGAACCGACCGGAGTCATCCCCTTGGCCACTGGTACGGAACCACATCCGAACAGCGGCGGCGTACGCACCGGTACGCGCGCCGCGATCTCCGCCCCGCACCTGCGGACCGACCGCTGGTGGCTGGCGCCCGCCGTCACCGCGGCCGGTCTGTTCGCGTTCGTCGTCTACTCGACGTGGCGGGCCTTCTCGAACGCGCACTACTACTCGGCGCCGTACGTCTCGCCGTTCTACTCGCCGTGTCTGGCCGAGAACTGCAAGACCATGCCGTCCGGCCCGAACGCCGACCTCTTCGGCAGCTGGTGGGCGATCTCCCCGGCGATCATCATCCTGATCTTCCCGCTGGGCTTCCGCCTGACCTGCTACTACTACCGCAAGGCGTACTACCGCAGCTTCTGGGCGTCCCCGCCCGCCTGCGCGGTGGCCGAGCCACACGCGAAGTACACCGGTGAGACCCGCTTCCCGCTGATCCTGCAGAACGTCCACCGGTACTTCTTCTACTTCGCCCTGCTGGTCGCCTGCGTGCTGACCTACGACACGGTGCTCTCCTTCCGGGACACGGACGAGCACTGGGGCCACATGGGCCTGGGCACCCTCGTCTTCCTGGTCAACATCGTGCTGATCTGGGCGTACACGCTGTCCTGCCACTCCTGCCGGCACATCGTCGGCGGCAAGCTCAAGCACTTCTCCAAACACCCCGTGCGCTACAAGGCATGGCAGTTGGTCGGCCGGCTCAACGCCCGGCACATGCTGCTCGCCTGGGCGTCCTTGGTGAGCGTGGCGCTCGCCGACTTCTACGTCTACCTGCTCGCGTCCGGTGTCTTCGACGATCCGCGATTCTTCTAGGACAGGGGCTTCTGATGTCAGCGGTGGAACGGCAGCAGTGGGACGTCGTGGTCGTCGGCGCCGGCGGCGCCGGACTGCGGGCCGCGATCGAGGCGCGCGAGCGGGGCGCCCGTACGGCGGTGATCTGCAAGTCGCTGTTCGGGAAGGCGCACACGGTGATGGCCGAGGGCGGCATCGCGGCGGCGATGGCCAACGTCAACGAGCACGACAACTGGCAGGTCCACTTCCGCGACACCCTGCGCGGCGGCAAGTTCCTCAACCAGTGGCGGATGGCCGAGCTGCACGCCAAGGAGGCCCCGGACCGGGTCTGGGAGCTGGAGACCTGGGGCGCCCTCTTCGACCGCACGAAGGACGGGAAGATCTCCCAGCGCAACTTCGGCGGCCACGAGTACCCGCGCCTCGCGCACGTCGGCGACCGTACGGGTCTCGAGCTGATCCGGACCCTGCAGCAGAAGATCGTCTCGCTCCAGCAGGAGGACCACAAGGAGACCGGCGACTACGAGTCCCGGCTCAAGGTCTTCCAGGAGTGCACGGTCACCAGGATCCTCAAGGACGGCAGCCGGGTGTCGGGCGTCTTCGCCTACGAGCGGGAGACCGGCCGTTTCTTCGTCCTCGAAGCGCCCTCCGTCGTCGTCGCGACCGGGGGCATCGGCAAGTCCTTCAAGGTGACGTCGAACTCGTGGGAGTACACCGGCGACGGCCACGCCCTCGCCCTGCTGGCCGGGGCGCCGCTGCTCAACATGGAGTTCGTGCAGTTCCACCCGACCGGCATGGTCTGGCCGCCGTCGGTGAAGGGGATCCTGGTCACCGAGTCGGTGCGCGGCGACGGCGGGGTGCTCCGCAACTCCGAGGGCAAGCGGTTCATGTTCGACTACATCCCGGACGTCTTCAAGGAGAAGTACGCCGAGTCCGAGGAGGAGGGCGACCGCTGGTACGAGGACCCGGACCACAACCGGCGTCCCCCGGAGCTGCTCCCCCGCGACGAGGTGGCCCGCGCGATCAACTCCGAGGTGAAGGCGGGCCGCGGCTCCCCGCACGGCGGGGTCTTCCTCGACGTGTCGACGCGGATGCCCGCGGAGGTCATCCGGCGCCGGCTGCCGTCCATGTACCACCAGTTCAAGGAGCTGGCGGACGTCGACATCACGGCGGAGGCGATGGAGGTCGGGCCGACCTGCCACTACGTGATGGGCGGGGTCGCGGTGGACTCCGACACCGCCGCCGCCCGCGGGGTGCCGGGGCTGTTCGCGGCCGGTGAGGTGGCCGGCGGGATGCACGGCTCCAACCGGCTCGGCGGCAACTCGCTCTCCGACCTGCTGGTGTTCGGGCGCCGGGCGGGCTGGCACGCGGCCGATCACGCGGCCGACCTCGACGAGCGCCCGACGGTGGACGACGAACAGATCGACGCGGCGGCGGCCGAGGCGCTGCGGCCCTTCTCCGCCGAGGGCCAGGAACCGGACTCCGGCCCGCCGGAGAACCCGTACACCCTCCACCAGGAGCTCCAGCAGTCCATGAACGACCTGGTCGGCATCATCCGCCGGGAGGGCGAGATGGAGCAGGCCCTGGAGAAGCTCGCCGGGCTGCGGGTGCGGGCGCGCCGGGCCGGGGTGGAGGGGCACCGCCAGTTCAACCCCGGCTGGCACCTCGCCCTGGACCTCAGGAACATGCTGCTGGTCAGCGAGTGCGTGGCCCGGGCGGCGCTTGAGCGCACCGAGTCGCGCGGCGGGCACACCCGCGAGGACCATCCGGTGATGGACCGCCGCTGGCGCCCGGTCAACCTGCTGTGCCGGCTGGCCGACCCCACCGGCGGCCTGGCCGCCGCCGACCCGGAGCGCGGCCAGATCGACCTCACCCGCGAGACCACCGACCCCATCCGAGCCGACCTGCTCGCCCTCTTCGAGAAGGAGGAGCTGGTCAAGTACCTCGCCGAAGAGGAGCTGTACGAATGAGCGGCTACACGGCCCACTTCCGGGTGTGGCGGGGCGACGTCGAGGGCGGCGGCCTGGAGGACTTCAAGGTCGAGGTGAACGAGGGCGAGGTGGTCCTCGACATCATCCACCGCATCCAGGCCACCCAGGCCGCCGACCTGGCCGTCCGCTGGAACTGCAAGGCGGGCAAGTGCGGTTCGTGCTCGGCGGAGATCAACGGCCGCCCGCGCCTGATGTGCATGACCCGGATGTCGGTCTTCGAGCAGGACGAGACCGTCACGGTCACCCCGCTGCGCGCCTTCCCGGTGATCCGCGACCTGGTCACCGACGTCGGCTTCAACTACCAGAAGGCCAGGGAGGTCCCGGCCTTCGTACCGCCCGCCGGGGTCGGCCCCGGCGAGTACCGGATGTTCCAGGAGGACGTGGACCGCTCCCAGGAGTTCCGCAAGTGCATCGAGTGCTTCCTGTGTCAGGACACCTGTCACGTCGTACGCGACCACGAGGAGAACAAGACGGCCTTCGCGGGCCCGCGTTTCCTCATGCGCGTCGCCGAACTGGACATGCACCCGCTGGACGCGGCGGAGGCCTCCGGCCTGGACCGCAAGCGCACGGCCCAGGACGAACACGGCCTCGGCTACTGCAACATCACCAAGTGCTGCACGGAGGTGTGCCCGGAGGGCATCCACATCACCGACAACGCCCTGATCCCCCTGAAGGAGCGGGCCGTCGACCGCAAGTACGACCCGCTGGTGTGGCTCGGCTCGAAGATCAGGAGGCGCCCCGCAGGAGGCTGAGCACCTGCCGGAGGTTGGACTCGGCGATGTCCCGCATCGGTTCGCGCTCCGGGAAGTCGCCGTCCAGCAGCCGGAGCGGCCCGGCGACGAGGTTGAGGTGCATCGCGAGGCGGTACAGCGCCATCCGGTCCTCGTCGAGGTCGGCGGTGCGCAGCACGTCGTAGGCGGGCCCGAAGCGGAGGTGGAGGAAGACGTGCTCCCACTCGGCGTCGAAGTACATCAGGCCTTCGATGTCGATGAGCGCGGGATCGCCCTCCTCGGTCACCAGGACGTGGTCCGGGCCGAGTTCGCCGTGCACGAGGGAGGCGTGGTCGCGTGGTTCGACCGCGTCGTAGAGCTCGTGCAGGCGCTCGGTCAGCGCCTGCCGCACCTCGCGCAGCCGGGGATCCCGCTCGGCCACCTCCGCGATGTCGCGCATCGCGCGGTCCGCGACGACCTGTTCGCAGGAGTTGCCGAGCGGTTTGCCGCCCTCCTCCACCAGGGCGGCCTTCCCGTACCCGGCGGAGACGTGCTCACGGAGCACGGCGAGCGTGCCCGCCAGCCGGGCCAGCGGTACCCGTGCGGCGCCCGGGTCGCTGCGCAGCAGCAGTTCCAGGCTGCCGCCGCGGACGTCCTCGACGACCGCGGCGTAGGCGGGCAGGTGTACGGCGTCCTCGTCGGCGAACAGCAGGCGCGGGGTGCGCACGCCGAGTTCGGTCAGCAGGTCGTGGGCGGACAGGAAGAGGCCGAGACCGGAGGCGTGCGCGAAGGGATCCCGGATGTCGGCGTCGACGGGCCCCCAGTAGTCCTCCTCGGGGGACCAGACGTACGCGATCGCGCTCCGGCCGTTGTCGAGGGCGAGCCGGTACACGCCTTTCTTGCTCCCTCCGCGCAGCCGGGTGACGGCCGCGGGAACACGGCCGAGGGCCTCGCGGGAGAGCGACGCGAGGTCGTCACGGGTGAGGTGGGCACGAGCGGTTGTCATGACGTACGAACCCAGTCCTTCCGATAGGAGGTCCAGTCATCCTCGGTGGCGGCGAAGTCGACGTACAGCGCGACGCCGAAGGTAGCGCGATCCGGGTCCGTCCGTGACAGTCCCAGCCGAACCCCGCGTACGGCCGCCGGCACGGTCTCGGCGTGCGCCCAGTGCCCGAACCGGTTCTCGTGGTAGAAGGGCAGCCCCATGAGGAGATCGGTGTCCGCCGGTGTGACCTCCAGCGCAAGGCTGGTCTGCTGCGCGACGTACCCGCCGTACAGGCTCTGCAGCGGCTGCATGGTGTCGTACGACATCACCGCGATCTGATCCACCCGACGGGCGACTTGCCCGAAATACTCCTGTGACCACCATTTCGGATGACCGGTGACGGTACCCCAGAAGGAGTGAAAGGCCGGGAGCGGATCGATCTGGTGTGCGGCGACGGACAGCAGCGGGGTCGCGGGGCGCAGGGCGTCCAGGAGGGCGAGGTAGTTCCGGTCGCCGGAGTGCAGGGGCTCCAGGTCGAAGTGGACCCCGTCGAACCCGGCAGCGACGACCTGCCGCGCGGACGCGACGACGGCGTCCCGCGTCTCCTTCTTCTCCAGATGCATGGCGTACGGCTTCTCGGGCGCGACCTCGTCGCCGAGCCAGGCCTGCACCCGGACGCCGGGGAGCTTTCGATGCACGGCTGTTATCAGCCAACGGGCCTTGGGATAGGCCGATTTGGGCAGCGTGCCGTTGTGTTCCAGTGGTCCGGCATGGACGTAGAGGTCGCGCATGCCGGTGTCCGCGAGCCGGGCGGCGAGGGCGGTGACGTCGGCGTCGGTCCTACGACCGTCGACCCACGCGTGACCGAGCCAGAGGGCGTCCCGGTTCCGGCTGTACGTACCGGCCTTCGGGTCGCCGGCGTAGTTGATGCGGAGGGCGGTCTCGGCGATGAGGAGGGGGAGCAGCAGGACGAGGAGGACGCGCAGCGTCCATCTGCCGATTTTCCTCTTGCCACCCACCCGGCCCGTGCGGCTCTCGTCGTCGGGTGCGGCCGGTCCCGGTGCGGGTCCGGGGGCGTCGGCGACTGCGGGTGAGACGGGCGGGGGGTTCGGGCCGCCGGCGGGGGCGGGTGGCGGCTGCGCGGCGGCCGGGGCGTCGGCGGGGGTGGGTGGAGTCGGTGGGAGGGGTGGCGCGTCGGCGGCCGGGGGCGGGGCCTGGGCCGGGTCCGGGTCGTCGGTGGACGGTGGGGAAAGCCGGGCGGGTTTCGGTTCGCCGGCGGGCGCGGGTGGTCGGGGCCCGGGGTTCGGGGCGGTGGCCGGGTTCGGGTCGTTCTCCTGGTTCGGGCTCCGTTTCATGCGCTGTCCCCCTTTTCTCGTCGTCCCCCGGCTGTCTCCGCCCCGGTCGCGAAGCCGACGGGCTGCCCATACGCTCCGAAATGTGACGTCATCCTTGATCCGGGGGCGGCCGAGGCATGCCACGGGGCACATAGCCGTGCGGGTGGGGCATGCGGTGCTGGGCGGGGTGGCCGGGGTGGTCTGGCTCGTGTTGCCGGTGATGACGAGCGTCACTCAAGATCCGGTTCCCGTGGCGGACGGCGGTACGGTCTCCGCGGCCCAGGCGGCGGACGGGGCTTCGGCGACCGACTACGTCCTGCCGCTCGTCGCCGTGGCGGCGGCCGGCGCGCTGGGCGGCTACGGATACGTACGCCGGGTACGGCGGGCCCGCTCGCGCACCACGCCGGGGATCCTCTCCCCCGCCCCGCCGGTTCCGTCGCCCGTCGACGTCGAGCGGCAGGCCCGGGCCTCCCTGGTCCTCGCCGACGACTGCGTCCGCACCAGCCGGGAGGCCCTCGGGTACGTGGAAGGGGCCGCGTCCGCCGTGCGGGCCCTGCGGGCGGCCGAGACCGAGCTGGCGGCCGCGTTCGCGATATGGCGGCGGTACGAGGAGGGGATACCGGAGGACGACACGGGCCGGCGTCAGGCGCTGGTGGGGGTGGTCGGGCGGTGCGCGGAGGCCGGGCGGCAACTGGACGCGGAGGCGGCGGGGTTCGACGCCGCGTGGGACGCGGGGGATGCGCTGGCGGAGGCCGAGGGCCGGTTCCGGCGGCTGGCGGGGCGGACCGGCGGGGTGGCGGCGGCGCTGGCCGGAGCGGGTGAGCGGTACGGGGCGGCCGCGGTCGCCTCCGTCGTCGGATACGTCGAACAGGCCAAGGACCGGCTGGTGTTCGCGACCTCACGGCTCAACCAGGCCCGCCAGGCCGCCGATTCCGGCGACGGCGACGGGTTCCGGCGGGGGGTGCGGGCCGCCGAGGGGGCCGTGGCGCAGGCCGGGGTACTGCTGGGCGGGGTGGAACGGCTGGCGGAAGAGCTGCGGACGGCGGCGGGGCTGCTGCCGGCCGTCCTCACGGGCGCGGAGGCGGAGCTGGTGGGTCTGCGGGGGACGGCGTTGCCGCCGCGGCTGGCGCATGCCGACGCCATGCTGGCCGGCGTACGGGGGGAGGTGACCGGCGGGCCGTACGACCCGTTGGACGCCCTGCGCCGGGTCGTGCGGGCGGTGGAGGGGACGGGGGGCGGGCGGACCGGGGTCGTCGCGGCGGGGGCGGGGCTGGTGACACGCAGTGCGCTGGGGGCGGCGGACGACTTCGTGGGGACCCATCGGGCGGCGGTGGGGGCGGAGGCGCGCGCGTTGCTGGCGGCGGCGGGGCGGGCCGCGCCCGCGGACGCCGACAGGCTGGCGCGGAGGGCACGGGAGTTGGCGGAGCGGGACGTTCGGGCACACGGGAACCCGTTCACCGGGGAGGCCGCCCATGGGAGTGGGGTGGCGGGGGCGGTGCTCGGGGGTGTCCTGCTGGGTGAGGAGGGGGACGGGGGGCCGGTGGTGGCCTTCGGGGGGCCGGAGAGCAGGGGGAGGCTGGGGTAGCGCGTCAGGGGGTGCCGCGGGGGGTCGTCGGGCGGCTGCGGGTGAGTGGGGGTTGATCGCGCAGTTCCCCGCGCCCCTTACGGGGCGCTGTCGCTGGCGCCCCGTAAGGGGCGCGGGGAACTGCGCGACAAGCCCCCACGGCGCCCCGCCGAACCACCGGCCGGAAGGCCCCTCCTCAGAACAGGCTGAGGAGAGCCTCCGCAGGGTCCGTCAGCCCCGTCTCGCCGTCCGGCAGCGGCAGTTCGAACCACACCGTCTTCCCGCGCGGCGTCCGGCGTGAGCCCCACGCCGCGCTCAGGAGGCCGACCAGCTGGAGGCCGCGGCCGCCCTCGTCGGTGTCCCGCGCCCTGCGGCGCCTCGGCTGCACCAGGCCGGAGTCCCAGACCTCGCAGACCAGGGTCCGGTCGAGGAGCAGGCGGAGCCTTATCTCGCCCTCGCCGTACCGCAACGCGTTGGTGACGAGTTCGCTGACCAGGAGTTCCGTCGTGTCGACCAGCGGCTCCAGGTCCCAGGTGAGCAGCTGGCCGCGCGCGTACTCGCGGGCGCGGCCGACGCTGCGGGGCTCGCGCGGGAGCGTCCAGTCGCCGACCGAGTCGGCCGGCAGCCCCTGTACACGTGCCATCAGCAACGCGATGTCGTCCTCGCCGTGGTGCGTGTCGAGGGTGTTGAGGACGTGGTCGCAGACGTCCTCAAGGGGTTGGGAGGGGTCCGTGAGGGCGCCCACGAAGGCCTGGAGGCCCTCGTCCAGGGGGTGGTCGCGGGATTCGACCAGGCCGTCGGTGTACAGCGCCAGCAACGCGCCCTCGGGGAGTTCGACCTCGACCTCCTCGAAGGGCTCGCCGCCGACGCCGAGCGGCATGCCGGGCGGCACGTCGAGCATCAGGGCGGCCTCGCCCGGTTCCACGAGGACGGGAGGCAGATGGCCGGCGTTGGCGAACGTACAGCGCCTGGTGACGGAGTCGTAGACGGCGTACACACACGTGGCGAGGTAGACCTCGGAGAGGTCGGCGTCGCGGGGCTGGCGGGCCGTGCGGGTGGCCTGCTGGACCCCGCCGGGGGTGCCGAGGCCACGGGCGATCTCGTCCAGCGCGGAGAGGACCTCGGCCGGTTCGAGGTCGAGGAGGGCCAGCGTACGGACCGCGGTGCGGAGTTCACCCATCGCGACCGCCGCGCGTAGACCCCGGCCCATCACGTCCCCCACCACCAGCGCCGTGCGGTGGCCGGGGAGCTCTATGACGTCGAACCAGTCGCCGCCGACCTCGGTGGCCGCGTTGCCGGGCAGGTAGCGGCAGGCGATGTCCAGCCCTGAGGCCTCCGGGTCGCCGGGCGGGAGCAGGGACCGCTGCAGTATCAACGCACGTTCGTGCTCGCGCCGGTAGAGGCGGGCGTTGTCGATGCAGACGGCGGCGCGGGCGGCCAGCTCGACGGCGAGGTCGCGGTCGCGGTCGCCGAACGGCTCGCTGCCCTTGGTGCGGGCGAACTGGGCGAGGCCGACGACCGTGTCGTGGGCGACCATGGGCACGGCCAGCGTGGACTGCACGAGTCCGCCCTCCGCCGCCGGCACGTGCTGCGGGCGGGCCGTGCGCAGGGCGTCCGCGCACGGGGAGTTGAAGGGGTAGTGGTGGACCGCGCCGACGGCGACCGGGACGCCGCCGCCCACGAAGGGGGCGTCGGAGACCGCGCTGGCGAAGGCGACCCGGCGCAGCTCGGCGCTGCCGTCGGCGAGTCCGGGCGGGGTCTCGTCGCCGGCCAGCAGACCCTGGTAGAGGTCGACGGTGGCGAGGTCGCAGAAGCCGGGGACGACCACGTCGAGGAGTTCCCGGGCGGTGGTCTCCAGGTCGAGGGAGTTGCCGATGCGGGCGCCGGCCTCGTTGAGGAGGGCGAGGTTGCGCCGGGCCGCGGCGGCCTCGCGGGCGGCGGCGCGGCGGGCGGTGATGTCGAGGCCGAGCCAGGCGATGCCGATGGGGCGGCCGCTGCCGCTGTGCACCCGGTAGAGGTTGATGGACCAGTGCCGGCGCTCCTCGGAGCCCGGTACGAAGCCCGTGACGTGCATGTCCGTGATGGAGTTGCCGGTCTCCAGGACCCGGCGCAGGGTGGCCGCGACCCGCTCGGCCTCGGAGCGCGGCAGGTAGTCGTGGACGCCCTTGCCGCGGTGGTCGTCGGGGCTGCCGCCGAAGATGGAGGAGAACCGTACGTTGGCGCGGCGGATCCGCAGGTCGGTGTCGATCAGCAGGAAGCCGAACGGAGATTGACCGAATATCGACTGCGAGGCGGCGAGGTCGGTCTCGATGCTGCGCAGGGTGCGGACGTCGACCACGATGCACACGGCCGCGTTCTCGCCCTCGGCGGTGCGGGTGGGCATGACGTAGACCTCGGCGATGCCCTCCTCGCCACGCTCGCCGTCCGCCGTGTCGGGCATCCGGAACGGGACCACGCCGGTCCACTCCCGGCCGTCCAGGATCTCGGCCATCTTCCGCTGGCCGCGCTCGCGCAGGTCCGGGTCGACGAACGCCTCTATGGGGTCCATGCCGACGGCGCGCTCGGCGGGGATGCCGAAGATCTGCTCCGCGCGCAGGCTCCACTGGTCGACCAGGCCGCCGGCGCCGATGGAGAACGAGGCGACCTTGATGTAGTCGTAGATCGAGCCGGGAGGGCTGCTCTGCCACATGGCGTCGCCAGGGGCCGCGGCTGTCTCCGCAGTCCCCGCCCTCGCGCCGTCCGACGGGTCCTCGGACTCCGTGGCCTTAGCTGGTATCTCGCTCACGCGAACCGTCCCCTCCAGCTCACCGCGTCCGGCACCGGTCACCGGGTGCGGCTGCCCGCAGTATCCAGCACTACGGTGCCGCCTGACACGGTGTTCACGATCACAGCACGGTCCCGACGATTTCCGGACCGGACCGTGACAACACTTCCAGTCTTCTAACCAGGGAACACGCCGTCGAATCACGCACTCCGGCACGTGTTGATCAGCCACTCTCGCGGGTGGACGACGTAGCACTGCGTGTACACCCCGTTCACATCGTTCACCCTGGTACGGCCAGCTCGAACCAGACCGTCTTGCCGTTGACTCCCGGACGGGTACCCCAGCTGCGCGAGGAGCCCGCGACGAGCTGGAGGCCGCGGCCGCTCTCGTCGTCGGGGCTGGCCGCGCGCTCGTGCGGCAGGTCCGGGAGCGGGTCGGAGACCTCGACACGCAGGATGTCGCGGAGCTCCGGGGGGCGGACGAGGCGTACGCCGATGGGGCCGGTGGCGTGCCGCAGCGCGTTGGTGACCAGCTCGCTGACGAGCAGGGCGGCCAGGTCGGCGAGGCCGTCCAGGCCCCAGCCGCGCAGTTGGTCTCGGACCGCGGTCCGGGCGGTGCGCACGGCGCCCGGTTCCGCGGGAAAGGTCCACTCGGCGGTGTCACCTTCGGTGTCGATCACACCGATCACTTCCCAGTCGCTTCCCCTGGCTGCGAGCCCGGCACTGTCCGGTTTCGTGGGGTTAATGGGCACATACCCGGTTACCTGGGGGCAGTACCGCGAGAGAGGGCGCACTGTGGTGCGAACGGCTTACGCCGGGGGCCGAAGCGCCCAGGAGCTCGGGGGGCGCGGGTGTGGGGCGGGTGCGGCGCCGTCGGGGCTTGGCGCGCAGTTCCTCCCCCAGCCTTCGGCCGGGGGTCCCCCCAGCGCCCCTATTCGTCGGGGCTGCGCCCGGGACTCAAGACGGCGGCCACCTCACGCACCGCCGGCACGTCCTGGTCCAGCCAGTTCACGTCCCAGATCTCGGCCGGGGTCAGCCAGCGCAGCTCGTCGTGGTCCTGGAGGGGCTTGGGGTCCGGGGAGCCGGGGTGGAGGCGGGCGGTCCACACCTGGAGGACGTACGGCTCGCGGAGCGGCCACTCTCCCGGCACCCGGGTCAGCGTCTCCGACTCGACGCCCAACTCCTCGCGCAGTTCGCGCTCCAGGGCGTGCTCGGGGGTCTCGCCGGGCTCGACCTTGCCGCCGGGCAGCTCCCAGCGGCCGGCCAGCTCGGGGGGTGCGCTGCGGCGGGCCGCGAGGAGGCGGCCGGCGCCGAGCAGGGCGGCTCCGACCACCACGATCCGTTCGCTCATGGGCCGGAGCCTACGGGAGGCTCAGTTACGGGTACCGCCGTCCCCGTTGCCGTTGCTGTGGCCGATGCGCTCGACCCAGTAGAGCTGCTTGTGTCCGCGGTCGTCGAGACTGTCGGCGATCTTCTGCGCCTCGGCCCTGGTCGCGTACCGGCCGACGCGGTAGCGATTGCCGCTGTCGTCCTGCCGTATGACGATCCAGGGGAGAGAGACCGTGCCTTCCGTCATCGCGCCCCTCCGCATCTCCCGGCTCCCGCCCATCCCCGCCCCGCTAAGGAAACCGCACTCCGCATATGCCCGAGCGTACGCCTAACCTTTACGCAGCGAATACGCCTTTTCACAAAGAGGTACGCAACCAGCCAGAACGGTGGGGGCGCGCGACTACGAATGCGCCGTTCGCGCGCCTCGTCCTTCGGGTCGCGGGCATGCCGAGCGTACCCGGGTCACCTGGGAGAACGGCTGGATTCCAGCGGAGGGCGCAGGTCCGGACCCAGGTCGTGAAGGCGTCAACCATCGCAAGGGTGTGCGCTACTTCACGAAGAGGTGGTACGCCCGCTACCTCACCGGCAGGTGGTAGGAGGCCCGGTAGCGGTCGGCCGGGATGACGACGTCCGCGGTCTCCACCGGGCGGCCGGAGGCGTAGTACGTCCGCTGGATCACCAGGACGACATGGCCGGGGACCCCGCCCAGCGTGAGCAGTTCCTCGGCCAGGCCGGGGCGGGCGCCGACCTCCTCGGTGACGTTGTCCACGACGACGTCGATGGCCCGCATCCGCTCGACCACGCCCATCCCGCCGAGCGGGCCCTCCTCGGGCAGCATCACGGGGGTGCGGCCGGTGACGGCCAGGGGCTCCCAGGAGGTGGAGAGCATCATCGGCTCGCCCGCGTCCCGGAACAGGTACCGGGTGCACATCACGCGGTCGCCGACGCGGATGCCGAGGCGGTCGGCGATCGCGGCGCCGGCCCCGGTCTGCTCGCTGCTGGACTCCCAGGTGCCGCGCGCCGCCGCGTCCGACTGCTCCTGGCGGAACGGGGTGGCGCCGCCGGCCGGGCGGTACCCGGAGCGGGCCACCGGCCGGGGCACGGGCCGCTCGCGCACATAGGTCCCGGAGCCGGACCGGCCCTCGACCAGCCCTTCGGCCATCAGCACCTTGCGGGCCTCCAGGGCGACCGTGTCCGAGACGCCGTACTCTTCGCGGATGCGGGCCTGGGAGGGCAGCCGGGTGTGGGGCGGCAGCGAACCGTCGACGATCTTCTTGCGGAGATCACCCGCGACACGCAGATACGCCGGCTGCTCACCGAAAGTCACTGGCCGCTCCCATCAGGTTGTACAGACAGCAACAGCGTGGCAACCGTGGGTTGAGCGGTGCAAGCGAAGGCCAGAGAATCACTCGATGTGATGACATGTGACCCGGGGAGGCTTTACGCAGGCACTTTCTCCCCGTTATAGCCGCGATCACACCTCCAGGCCGGAGCCACTTCCTCCGCTGCCGGAGCCGCCGCCCCCGTCGTCGTACGAGGGCGGGGTCGTGGCAAGGCCCAGAGCCTTGCGGGCGGTGACGGTCCGCTTCGGGTCGAGCAGCGCCGAACCCTTGTCGTAATGGGCGTAGTACGTGTCCACGTCCGTGGCCTTCGCGGCCTTCGCCCACTCGGCCTTCGCCTTGTCCAGGTCCGCGATCAGGTCGTTCACCGGCTTCTTTCCGTCCGGGCCCCAGCCGTGCGCGCGCAGCATCGCGGTCTGCTTGCCGAGGGCCGTGGTCACCCGGTCCGCCCACTGCCGGTAGCCGGGCAGGTCGTCCTCGACGTACTCGTCCTCGGGGACACCGGCGAGAGCGGTGTTGAGGACGTGCGCGGCGTCGAGGTAGGCGACCTGGTCGGCGTCGAGCACGCTCTCGTCGTTGCGCAGCGAGCCGGACAGGGTGCGGCCCTCGGTGGTGTTGCCGAAGACGCAGGCGACCTCCCGGTCGCCGTACTCCCAACTGTCCGCGCTGGGCGTGAAGTAGTACACGTCGACGTCGCCGGGGATCGCCCAGCCGTCCATCGCGTAGCCGTCCTCCAGGGCGTAGCAGCGCCGGTCGGCGGAGTCGCCGACGCTGTCGTCGCCGGGGTAGGACGAGCCCTTGAGCTTGTAGGTGGCGAAGACCTCGCCGTCGTGCGCCTTCGCGCAGTCCACGACGTCGACGTCGGAGACCAGGTCGCCGGTGAGCGTGCCGTCGGGGGTGTCGAAGCAGTCGCCGGTGGACAGGGAGAGGCTGGAGCTGTCGTTCGCGCCCTCCTTGACGCCCTCCCAGAACTCCGCCGCCCCGCCGGTGGCCAGCAGCAGCACCCACAGGGCCAGTCCGAGCCCGGAGAACACCGACCCGGTGACCGCCATCGCCTTGCCGCGCTCCCCGCGCCTGCGGATCTGACCCAGCCCGACCAGCCCCAGCACCAGCCCCACCCCCGGCAGACAGCACAGCAGCCCGAGCACGAGGGAGGCGATGGCGAGCCCGTTGACGGGCGGCTGGGGGGCGTAGGGGCCGTAGCCCTGGCCCCAGGGCTGGTACGGCCCCGGGTACGGCGGCTGCTGCCCGTACGGTGCCTGCGGGTACTGCGGATACTGCGGCTGGCCCGACTGGGGCGGTTGGTAGGGCCCTTGTGGCTGGTGGGGGCCGGGGGGCGGAGGTATGGACACCGGTACCGTGCTCCTGAGGGGGCGTCGGGCCGCGTGGAAACGCACGGCTGAACTGACGTACGACTGCGCGCATCGTAAGCGCGCCGTGAACGGGGGCGGAATGAGGGTGGGGAAGGCGGCCGTGCGGCGGGCCGGCGCACGCGCCGGGCCCCTGGCGGACGACCGCCCCTTCGGCTTCCCCGCGCCGCACCGGCACGCCCGGCTCGTCCTCGCGGCGGCCCGGGTCACGGACCCCCTGCCCTGCCCCGAGTACCCCTGGAAGGACGACGAATGAACGACACCGTCGGCGCCGTCAACGCGCTCACCGCACGCTGGGCCAGGCAGACCAGACAGGGCACGGTCTTCTCGGCCGCCGGTGTCTGGCCGCTGCTCGCCTTCCTCGCCGACGGCGCCGCCGGCCCGGCCCGGGACGAACTGAGCCGGGCCGTCGGCATGCAAGCGGACCAGGCTGCCGCCGGTGCGCGGGAGTTACTCACGGGGCTCGACTCGATGCCGGGTGTCGGGTCGGCCCTGGGGCTGTGGACCGACCGGGCGCTGGAGCTGCGCGAGCAGTGGGCGGCGGGGCTGCCCGCCGACGCGCACGGGGTACTCGGCCCCGACCTCGCGGCCTGTCGGGAGGCGCTGGACGCGTGGGCGGCGAAGCGCACCGGGGGGCTGGTCGAGCGGCTGCCGGTCCAGTTGACCGAGGGCGCCCGGATGGTGCTGGCGACCGCGCTGGCCCTGCACACGGACTGGCAGCACCCGTTCCGGGAGACGGTGCTGCGGCCCGGCTCCGGGCCCTGGCAGGGACGGGACCTGGCCGGTCTGCACCGCAGCAGCGTCCGGCCCGACCGGATCGGGGTGACCGCCGGTCCTCACGGGCACGTCACCACGCTGAAGGTCCTCGGCGACAACGGCCTCGACGTGCACCTCGTGCTCGGCGCGGAGGGCATGGCCCCGGGGGAGGTGCTGCACACGGGCATCGGCGTCCTGGAGCGGGCCCTGCCGGTGACGACCGGCGGACAGCTCCCCTACGGGCCCGCCGGGCCGGGTGTGGTCGTGGAGAGGCAGCCGTCGGTCGCCCCGGACCCGATCCGGCTCGACGTGACCACCCCGGGCTTCACGGTCCGCGCCGACCACGACCTCCTGCAGCTGCACGGGCTGTTCGGGCTCTCCACCGCCGCGGACGCCCGTGAGGGGCACTTCCCCGGGATCAGTGCCACGCCGCTCGCCATCGGGGCGGCCGGGCAGTCCGCGGTCGCGGAGTTCGGGCCGCTGGGCTTCCGGGCCGCCGCGGTCACCGCGGTGGTGGCGGCGCCGGGCGGCGGGCCGCCGCGGTATCGGCACGAGTCCACGGTGGTGCGGGCCGCCTTCGACCGGCCGTTCGGCTTTCTCGCGGTGCACCGGGCGAGCCGGCTGGTGCTGGCGGCGGGGTGGGTGACGGAGCCTGCGGCGGTGAGCTGAGCGCTCCGCCGGCGGTGCCGCGATGCGCCGTCGTTCGTCTGCGGGTGCCTGGGAGCCGATCGCGCAGTTCCCCGCGCCCCTGAAGGGGCGCTCGTGCAACCCCCTGCTTTCAAGGGGCGCGGGGAACTGCGCGACAAGCCACGACGGCGCCGCAGACGAACGACGGCGTAGCGCGGCCCATCCAGCGGAGCGCCTAGTCGAAGTCCGTAGCCCGCGTGCGCTTCTCCCAGGCGGCGATGTCCCGTCGTACGACGTCCAGTTGCGTCAGTACGGCGGTCACCGCGTCGTCGCCCAGGGGCAGGTGCAGCGGGGTCTCCTCGGCGTCCAGGGCGGCCAGGATCAGGGCGGCGGCCTTGGCCGGGTCGCCGGGCTGACTGCCGTCGCCGCCCTCGACGCCGGCGCGGGTCTCGGCGACCTTGGCGTAGACGCCGGTGTCGTCGCTGACCCCGGCCCGGCCGGTGTCGAAGAGGGCGGTGCGGAAGGCGCCCGGCTCCACGATCAGCACCTTGATCCCGAACTCCCGCACCTCGTCGGCGAGCCCCTCGGACATGCCCTCCAGCGCGAACTTGGTGCCGCTGTAGGCCGAGAAGCCCGCGAAGGACATCTGGCCGCCCATGCTGCTCATCTGGACGACGGCTCCCGAGCGCTGCCTGCGCAGGTGCGGCAGGACCGCCCGGACCAGCGCGGCCGGGCCGAAGACATGCAGGTCGAACAGGTCGCGCAGTTCGGCGTCGGTGGTCTCCTCGAAGGCGCCGACATGCGTGCGGCCCGCGTTGTTGACGAGCACGTCGATCCGGCCGTGCCGGGCGATCACGTCCCGTACGGCGGGCTCGATCGCCGCCGTGTCCGTGACGTCCAGGCGGACCGGGTCCACCCGGCCCGGGTGGGCGGCGGCAAGCTCCGCCAGTGCCTCGGGGTGCCGGGCCGCCCCGACGACCGTGTCGCCCGCGGCGAGCGCGGCCTCGGTGAGCGCCCGGCCGAAGCCGCTGCTCGCGCCGGTGATGAGCCAGATCCTGGTCATGTCCCGTCTCCCTGCTGCTCTCCGCTGTCGGTACAGCCGACCACCCTCACCCGTAAGGGAGTTCACGTCCAACGGGTTTCCGGGGCGGGTTCACCTCACCGGCGTACGCAGGGCACAGCGGCGACCGTACGGTGAACGGAAGTCGCGCATGCGCAGTTCGGTGGCGTAGCGGTCGGCGAGGGCGTTCTCGAGTGGCCGAGCAGGCGGTTGACGGCTTCGGCAAGCCGGCCGGTCTCGGTGCCGAAGTCGGTCTCCGGCACCCGTTCCAGGGAGCGGGCCCCGCCGTACCCGATGGTGCCCGCGGGGACCCCGAACCCACAGGCCGGCCACCCGGTCCTCGACGCTCTCCCCGGCGGTCAGGAAGAGCACGGGGAGGTCCGGCCGGCAGGCCCGGAGCCGCCGTAGCACCTCCAGGCCCTCCAGGTCGGGCAGCCCGCGGTCCAGGACCACCGCGTCGGGCCGGAAGCCGCGAGCCGCCCGCATCGCGGTCGTGCCGTCCGGCGCCGGCTCGGTCCGCCAGCCCTCGGCCCGCAGTACCGTCACCAGCAGGTCGGTCAGGTCCTTCCCGTCGTCCACGACCAGGATCCGTGGGGTACCGGTGGACGAGTTCATGGCCGGTGACCGTCCACCTCCGGGCCGTGAGACGCGTGGGTGCGGACTGTGAAAGAGCTGTCGGGTCCTGTCGCTCAGGCGCCGTGCGTGAACCGCAGCCTGATCGTGCGGGCTTCGGGGCGCAGTGCGAACTCGGGCCACACGTCCGGCCCGCAGGCGCGGGAGCCGAGGCCGTGCTGGGCCGCGTCGATGATGAGGTGGCTGGTGGTGGACTCCGGGAGTTCGAAGGGGTGGGCGGCCCGGGCGAGTTGCTGCGGGGTGTGGCGGGCGAGGGTGAAGCCGGGGCGCCGGCCTCGGGTGTCGGGGAGCGCCTCGATGCGCAGCGCCTCGGTGTCGCCGCTGGTCAGCGTGAGCCGGCGCAGCCGGGAGCGGTGGCCGGTCTCCTGGGGGCGCGCGTAGTCCACCGAGAGGTCCCGGACGGTGGCCGAGAAGCGGCCGGTGCGGGCCGCGCGGAGGCTGTCGGGGTAGGACTCCAGCGGGCCCAGGCCGAACCACTCGGCGCCGTCCACGGGGGCCGCCCCGTCGGGCAGTTCGAAGCGGACCCCGATCCGCGGCCACACCGTCGCCCAGCCGCGCGCGGGCTCGATCTCCACGCGCAGTTCCAGCTCGCCGTCCTCGACCGACCAGACCGACTCCACCATCACGGAGAGCACGGAGTCCGCGGCGGAGACCCGGTCGACGGTGCGCAGGGCGTCCGTGGCGTGTTCCACGCTGATCCGCCGGGTGGTGAGGCGGTCGAGTCCGTCCCGGCGCCACAGTTCGGCGCTGGACACCCCGGAGGCACTGGCGTCGCTGCCCTCCAGCCGGTCGGCCGTCCCCTCGTCGTTGTCGGTCGGGGCGCGGAACAGCTCCAGCCGCGGCCCGGTCACGGCCCGTCCGGCGAGCCGGGTGAGGGATCCGCCGGTGAACTCGGCGATGCCGAGCGTGCGTGTCCCCTCGCCCGGCCGCCAGCCGGACCGGGGCCGGACGGCGGGCACCGGCCGCCGCGGCGAGCAGTCCAGCTGGGCGGTGGCGACCTCGTGGCCCGCGGGGGCCCAGGCCGTCTCCGTCGCCAGCACCGCCTCGACGCTCAGCCAGGTCTCGGCGTCGGCGGCCACCGCGATCTCGGGCAGCGGCACCCGTCCGGACTCGCCCGCCGCGAGGAGGGGCGTCTCCAGCTCCCCTGCCTCGACGGGGATGCCGTCGACTTCCGCGCGCCAGCGGAACCGCAGGTCGGAGGTGTCGGCCGAGTGCCGCAGGTTGGTGATGGCGAGCTTGTCGCCGTCGAAGGCGAACCGGATCGGCTGGACGACCGCCTTGAACTCGTGGAGGCCGGGCGTCGGCACGTCGTCGCTGAGCACCATGCCGTCCATCACGAAGTTGCCGTCGTGCACGACCTCCCCGAAGTCGCCGCCGTAGGCGTAGTACGGCGTGCCGTCGGGGGCGGTGGCCAGGATGCCGTGGTCGCGCCACTCCCAGACGAAGCCGCCGTGCAGCCGCGGGTGACGGTGGACCAGTTCCTCGTACTGGTCGAGGGCGCCCGGCCCGTTGCCCATCGCGTGGGCGTACTCGCAGAGCAGGAACGGCTTGGTGCGCTGCCGGGCGCCCTGGGCGGGGGTGCAGCCGAGCAGCGGGGCGGTGGAGCCGTCGGTGCCGATCTGCTCGGTCTCCGGCACGGTCGCGTACATGCGGGAGTAGACGTCGGTGTAGTCGCCCGTGTAGTCGCCCTCGTAGTGCACGGGACGCTCGGGGTCGCGGGCGTGCACCCAGGCGGACATGGCGGCGAGGTTGGCTCCGGTGCCGGCCTCGTTGCCGAGCGACCAGATCACGACGCCGGGGTGGTTCTTGTCCCGCTCGACGGTGCGCTCGATGCGGTCCAGGCAGGCCGCGCGCCAGGCCGGGTCGTCGGTCGGGTTGCCGGCCCAGCCGGCCTTTTCGAAGCCGTGGGTCTCCAGGTCGCACTCGAGGACGACCCAGAAGCCGAGTTCGTCGGCGAGGTCGAGCAGCCGGGGGTGCGGCGGGTAGTGGCTGGTGCGGATGGCGTTCACGTTGAACCGCTTCATCCGGGCCAGGTCCGCGCGGGCGTGCGCCTCGTCGAAGACCCGGCCGCGCTCGGGGTGGGCCTCGTGCCGGTTCATGCCGTGGAAGACGACCTTGCGGCCGTTGACCAGGAACTGGTCGCCGCGGATCTCGACCGTGCGGAAGCCGACCCGCAGGGTGATGCTCTCGGCGGCCGAGGAGACGGTCGCCTCGTACAGCCGGGGCCGCTCGGCCGACCACGGCTGCACCTCCGGGAGGTCGACGGGCGCCACGTCGGCCGCCGTCTCCCAGACCCGCTCCACGCCCAGTTCGGGGATGCGCAGGGTGACCGGGAAGGCCGCCGGGTCGGCGGTGACCTCCGTCTCGACGCGCCCGCGCCCGTTGTCGTACCCGGTGCGCAGCCAGACGTCCTCGATGCCCCCGGCCGGGCGGGCGAGCAGGGTGACGTCCCGGAAGATGCCCGGCAGCCACCACTGGTCCTGGTCCTCCAGGTAGCTGGCCGCCGACCACTGGTGCACGCGGACGGCGACGACGTTGTCACCGGGGCGCACCGCGGAGGTCACGTCGAACTCGTGGGCCAGCCGGCTGCTGCTCGCGCTGCCGATCTCGACGCCGTTCACCCACACCTTGAACAGCGACTCGACGCCGTCGAAGCGCAGCAGGACCCGCTCGGCGTCCGGCCAGCCGGCGGGCAGGTCGAAGTGGCGGCGGTAGTCGCCGGTGGGGTTCTCGTCGGGGACGTGCGGCGGGTCGATCGGGAACGGGAACTGGATGTTCGTGTAGGCCGGCCGGCCGTGGGCGCCGTCGCCCTCCAGCACCCAGTGCGCGGGCACCGGGATGCTGTCCCAGCCCTGGTCGTCGAAGTCCTCGGCCGTGAACTCCTCGGGCACGGCCGCCGTGGGCGAGAGCCGGAAGCTCCACGGGCCGTTCAGGGAGAGGGCGGGGGCGTCGGAGTGCAGCCAGGAGCGGGCCGGGCGCAGGGCGCCGTGCCAGGGGGCGGGGTCCGAAAGGTACGCGGTGAGCTCGGAGGGCAAGACGTCACAACCTTCTTCTTCATGGGGGGTGTTGTCGGCTAACGGAGGACGACCGTGCGGATCTCCCAGGGGCCGAGGACGAGGTCGAGGCCGTCCCGGACCGGTTCGGGGGCGATCGGCCGGCCGAGCAGGTCGACGGTGGTCGCCTCGGTGAAGGCGCCGGTCACGCGCACGGCCGTCGCGGAGTCCCGCATCGCGGCCAGCCGGACCTCGGTACCGGGCCCGTGCTCGGGGTCGGTGATCCGGCGGATGCTCGACACGTGCACGTCCCGGCCGTCGACCTGCAGGCCGGCCGCGTCCGGGGGCAGCGGGCCGCCGCCGGGCGCGGTGCCGCGGGTGACGAGGGCGTCGCTCCGGAACTCCTCGGCGAGGGCGACCGCGTTGGCGCCCTGCCGGCCGGCCGCCCAGGGCAGCACGGCGAACCGGTTCTCGATGCGCATGCCGAGGTCCTGGGCGCCCGGCGCGGGGATCTCGCTCGCGGCGGGTTCGTCGCGCAGGGGGTGGATGTTGACGCTGATGGAGCCGATGGCGCGCAGCAGGGTGAGGGCGAGGACGGAACCGTCGTCGACGAGTTCGTACTCGGCCGAGTGGTCGAGCAGGACGGTGGCCGGGCCCGCCGACACAAAGGTGCTCGCGGGGAAGGTCGGGAGGGGGTACTCGCCCCAGCCGCCCTCGGCGGTCAGGCCGCGCTCGGTGACGGCGAACTGCCCGGCCGACGCGGAGCCGGTGACGGGCAGGGGCAGCGGGACGTGCAGGCGCAGCCGGTGGTCGGCGGACCGGTTCAGGAACGACGTGGAGATACGGACGAAAGGCTCGCCCGCGCGGACTTCCACCAGCATGTCCACGGGGGTCGGGACGGTACGGCCGCCGCGCCGGTCCCGGTCGCCGTCGGCGAGCGCCTCCGGCCACTCGTAGCCGCGGGTGACGCGCAACCGGGCCCGCAGCGGGCCGCTTTCGAGGAGTTCGACACCGACCCGGACCGGCTCGGAGACGAGTACGTCGTGGGCCGGAGGGGCGTAGTTGTAGCTGTCGCCGCGGTCGCCGCCGTCCACCAGGCGGCCGACGCCCGACAGGACGGTGCCGTCGACGCCGGTCACGTCCAGGGTGCCGTCGGCGGCCACGGCGACCTCGACCAGGCCGTTGGAGAGGGTGTCCGCCGTCGCGGTCGCGGGCCGCGGCACGGGGGCTGCGGGCAGGTCGCCCGCCCCGACCCGGAAGGCGGCCAGTCCGGCGGCGGGGACGGGTACGGCCACCAGCGCGGTGGCCCGGGCCTGGGCGAGGGTCCGTACCCGCCACTCCCCCGGGTGCGCGACGGCCGCGGCGGCGACCTCGCCGCGCAGGGTCATCAGGTCGAAGGGGCCTTCCGGGACCTCGGCGAGGTGGAAGACGAGGGAGTTCGGGGTGAGTTCGTAGCCGTTGATGAGCAGGCCAAACAGCTCGCGGCGGTGGATGCGGCGCAGCACGCGTTCCAGCCGGGAGGCGTCGAGCCGCTCGTCGCTGAGGACGGTGGGGGCCTGGGAGACCAGCTGTACGGGGTGCGCCGTGCCGTCGGCGGTGGTCGCGACCAGGGTGCTTCCCTCCGGGGCGGCCACGACGTCCACCTCGACCAGTGCGGTACGCGGCGACGGCAGCGGGTTGGCGACCAGGTGGGCGTCGCCGGGCACCCCGGCGGCGGGCTCGGCGAGGGCCGCGTCCCGGACCGCGCGGGCGGCCTGCGCGGCCTCGGCGAGCCGGGCCGCGACCTGGTCGCAGGTCTCGTCGGTGCCGGAGCCGACCACGGAGTCGTGCGCGGTCGACTCGATGATCTTGTGCCAGGCGAGGGCGAGGAAGGCGGAGTCGTCGCGGCCGGACCACAGGGCGTTCATCCGCTCGGCGTGGTCGACCGTCCGCTCGGCGGCGGCCATCCGCTGCTTGAGCCCGAGCCGGACCGACAGCACACCCGGGAGGATGTTGCCCCGTACGTGGCTGCGCAGCTCACCGGTGACGACGGCGGTCACCTCGTCCCGTACGTGCTTGCGGATGTACTCGTCGAGCGTGGCCACGGTGATCGGCCGTTCCTCGGCGGAGGCCTTCCGCAGCCACTCCGCGAGCCGCGGGTCGGGCGCGTTGTGGTCGGTGCCGGCCATGGCGAGGACCGGGTCGCCGCCCCACCGACCGGCCGTCATCTCGGCGTACTCGCCGAGCGCGCGGCGGATCCGGTCCGGTACCAGCAGGACGTCGAGGCCGTTGTCGTACCCGTCGAAGAGGAACTCGGTGCGCACCTCGGAGCCGTCGGGCGCCCGCCAGCGGAAGGCGTGCCCGTCGACCGTGCCGGGCACCCCGCGCCACAGCGCCGCGTGCTCGATACCGGCGCGGGCCAGGATCTGCGGCATCTGCGCGACGTGGCCGAACATGTCCGGCAGATAGCCGATCGGCATCGCACCGCCGAGCCGCTCGGCGGCCGCCCACCCCATCTGGAGGTTGCGGACGATGGTCTCGCCGGAGCAGAGGAACTCGTCGAGCAGGATCAGCCACGGCCCGACGGCCAGCCGGCCCTCGCGGACCAGGGCGGCGACCCGGTCGCGGTTCTCGGGCCGCATCTCCAGGTAGTCCTCGACGGCGGCCATCTGCCCGTCGACGGTGAACCGGAAGTCCGGGTCGGCCTCGGCCGTCTCCAGCACGGTGTCCAGGGCGGTGACGAGCCGGTGCCGGAACACCTGGAACGGCTCGTACCACTCCCGGTCCCAGTGGAAGTGGGGCACGAAGACAGCCGGGTTGGGCATGGCGGGGAACACCTTCTGTGCGTGGGGGCTCACTTGAGCGAGCCGGCGGCGAGGCCGGTGCGCCAGAACCGCTGGAGGAGGATGAAGACGACGATCACCGGCAGGATCGACACCAGCGAGCCGGTGATGATGGACTCCTGGAGCAGCGGGGAGCGGGCGGTCTGGCCGTTCCACTCGTACAGGCCGAGGGTGATCGGGAAGAGGGACTCCTTCTGGAGCATCACCATCGGCAGGAAGAAGTTGTTCCAGATGGCCACGAACTGGAACAGGAAGATGGTCACCAGGGCCGGGGTCATCAGCCGGAACGCCACCGAGAAGAACGTGCGGAACTCGCCGGCGCCGTCCAGCCGGGCCGACTCGATCAGCTCCTGCGGCACGGAGGCGCCTGCGAAGATCCGCGCGAGGTAGACGCCGAACGGGCTGACGATGCTGGGCAGGAACACCGCGAGGTAGGTGTTGACGAGACCGGTCGCCGAGAACAGCAGGAACAGCGGCAGGGCGAGCGCGGTGGTGGGCACCAGGACGCCGCCGAGGATGACGGAGAACAGGAACTCCCGGCCGCGGAAGGTGAACTTGGCGAGGGCGTAGCCGCACAGCGCGGAGATCAGGGTGCCCACGGCCGCGCCCAGCACCGCGTAGAGGACGGTGTTGAGGGCCCAGCGGCCGAAGATCCCGTCGCTGCGGGTGAACAGGGTGTGCAGGTTGTCGAACAGGTTGAAGTGCGAGAACGCCAGCCCGTTGGTGGCGGCGAGGTCGCCCTGTGGCTTGGTGGCCGCGACGACCAGGAAGTACACCGGCAGCAGGAAGTAGACGGCCAGCAGCAGCATCAGCCCCATGGCGGCCGTACGGCTGACCCGGCTTTCGCGGTCGATGGTCGAGTTGCTCACAGTCCGGCCTTCTTCGAGGTCAGTCGCATGAACCCGAAGCTCAAGACGAAGGTGATGACGGCGATGACCACGGAGATGGCCGCGGCCTGCTGGTAGTTGTTCCCGGAGGCCACCGTGTAGGCGAGCATGTTCGGCGTGAACGTGCTGGAGATGTTCGAGGAGATCTGCCGCAGCACGGCCGGCTCGGCGTACAGCTGGAGCGTGCCGATGATCGAGAAGACGGTGGTCAGGACGATCGACGGGGCGATGATGGGCACCTTGACCCGCCAGGCGATGGTCCAGTCGGAGGCGCCGTCGAGCTTCGCGGCCTCGTAGAGCTCCTGCGGGATCGACTGCAGCGCCGAGAACATGATCAGCATGTTGTAGCCGGTCCACAGCCAGGTGGAGACGTTCGCGGCCGACCAGAGCACGGCGCCCGGGCCGAGGAAGTCGGGGTGCAGCCCGATGCCGTTCAGCAGGTCGACGACCGGGCTGAGCTGGGGCGAGTAGAGGTACGACCACATGATCGCGGCGATCACGCCGGGCACCGCGTACGGCATGAACGCGACGATGCGGAAGAACCCCTTGGCCCGCAGCAGGGGCGTGTCGAGGAGCAGCGCGATGATCAGGGCCACGAACAGCATGACCGGCACCTGCACGACGCCGAACAGCCCGATGCGGCCGATGCTGGACCAGAACTCGGTGTTCTGGAGCACCTGCCCGTACTGCTCGAAGCCGCCGAAGGTCGTGTACGAGGTCCCGTACTGGCCGCCGGAGCGGCGCACGACGCGGAAGCTCTGCCACAGGGCGTAGCCGACCGGCACCAGGTAGAACAGCAGGAACGGCAGGAAGAACGGGGTCACGAAGGCGGCGACGGTGCCCGCCCGGGGGCCGCCGCCGTTCGGGTGACGGCGGCTCCCGGACGTGGTCCGCCCCGCGGCCGGACGGGTTGCGAGGTCGGTCATACCGCGGTCACTTGCCCGCCGTCGCCGGGATCGCCTGGTCCTTCATCGACTTCAGCGCGGCCGCCTGGGCGGTCGCGAGCGCGTCGTCGAGGGTGCCGCTGCCGGCCGCGGCCTTGGCCATCGCGTCCTGGAGGGCCAGGTTCACGGTCTTCTGCGTGGGGCCCCAGGCGAAGCTGGTGTCGATCTTCTTGGAGGCGTCGGCGAAGACGTCGAAGATCTTCTCGTTGCCGTAGTACGGCACGCCCTGCTTCAGCGCCGGCAGGTCCAGTCCTGCGGTGGCGGCCGGGTAGAGGCCGCCCAGCTTGTTCTCCATGGCCAGGGCGTCCGGGTCGGTGTTCAGCCAGGTGTTGAACTCCACCGACTCGTAGAGGTGCTTGCCGCCCTTCATGAACGCGACGGTCGAGCCGCCCCAGTCGCCGGAGGAGCCGTTCGCGCCCCACGTCGGCATCGGGACGATCGTCCACTTCCCGGCCTGCTTGGGGAGGTTGTCGCGGAACATGCTGTAGCCCCAGGCGGCACCGACGTAGGTGGCGAGCTGGTCCTTCTGGTACGCCGCGTACATCTGCGTCGAGCCGTGGGCGAGGTCGGTGCGCACGACCTTCTCGGAGATCAGCTTCTGCCAGTAGTCCGCGACCTGCTTGCTCTGCGCCGAGTCGACGGAGACCTGCCACTTGTCGCCGGAGTAGCCGTACATCTTGGCGTCGTTCTGCCAGAGGAGCCCGTTGAACCACTCGGCGTTGTTCGGGTCGAAGAACGTGATGTCGAGGTTCGGGTCCGCCTTGTGCAGCTTCTCGGCGGCCGTCTGGTACTCGTCCCAGGTGGCGGGGATGGCAACGTTGTACTTCTTGAAGAGGTCGCTGCGGACGTAGAGCGCCATCGGGCCGGTGTCCTGCGGGATCGCGAAGACGCCGGTGTCACCGAAGCTGGTCTGCGACCAGGTCCACGGCACGAACTTCGACTTGGCCGCGGTGGCCGCCTTGCAGGCGGAGGCGTCCACGAAGGCGCTCTGGGTGCGCAGGTTGGGCAGTTCGTCGTAGCCGACCTGGGCCAGGTCCGGGGCCTTGTCCGCCTTGAGGGCGTTGCCGAGGGTGCCGTACTGGTCGTTGGAGATGTTCTTCGTCTCGACCTGGATGTTCGGATGCTGCTTGTTCCACAGGGCGACGACCTTGTCCATGCCCGGAACGGTGTTCCAGTACTGGAGGGTGACCTTGCCCTTCGCGGGCTCGCAGGAGGATGCGGAGGCCTTGTCCGACGAACCGGACGAGGAGCACCCGGCGAGTACGACGATGCCCGCGGTCGCGGCTGCTGTGGCGAGGCGGGTGCGCGTGGCTGTGCTTCTCATGTCTTCCGTTCCAGAGAACGCCTGGCGACGGGGCCCAGGCGGGTCGACGTTGACACCTGGAGGCGGATGCCTTCTGGTTGGAATTGGGTTCCGTGAGCGGTACCGTGAGCGCTCACGGGAGCGGTAACGGGAGTGATTGGGAGTGTGGGCTTCCGAACGCCGGAGTGTCAAGGTTTCTACGCATCGGGGCATACTCGGTGTCCCTGCGACGCTGGCGCGTCGGCAATTACGCGGAGGTGAGTGATGGCGTCGTCGGGGACCGGACCCCGTAGGGTCACGATCGACGATGTGGCCCTGGCCGCGGGCGTGTCCCGGCAGACCGTGTCGCGGGCGCTCAACGACAAGGGCGAGATCGGCGTCTCCACCAAACAGCGCGTTCTCGACACCGCGCAGGCGCTCGGCTACCGCCCGAGCCGGTTCGCCCGGGGGCTCGTCCGGCAGGACACCATAAGTGTCGGCCTCGTGATCCCCGACCTGCTCAACCCGTTCTTCACCGAGGTCGCCGCGGCCGCGCTGGAGGCGGCCCGGGACCGTGGCTGGCACGTCGTCGTGTACGACACCGGCGACCGGACCGAGGAGGAGCGGGGCACGCTGGAGGTGATCGCCTCCCAGGTCGACGCCGTCGTGGGCTATCTCAGCCTGCCCGAGGACGAGATCGACAAGCTGACCCGTGGACTCCCCGTGGTGCTCATCGACCGCGAGCACCGCACCCAGCGGTTCAGCTCGATCCGGATCGACGGCGAGAGCGGCGTCCACGCGGCGATCAGGCATCTGACCGACGCGGGACACCGGCACATCGGCATGCTCGACCACGCCGAACGGTCCGAACCGAGCATCCGGCACCGGTGGTTCGACGCCGCGATGTCCGCGTGCGGACTGGACGCGAGCTCCGTGGCCCGCGCCGACCAGAGCGTCGAGGGCGGGGAGAGCGCGCTCCAGGAACTCCTCGCCGGGTACCCGGACCTGACCGCCGTGTTCACGTTCAACGACATCATCGCCATAGGGGCGCTGCGCGCCGCGCGCCGGCTCGGCCGGCAGGTCCCCCGGGACCTCGCCCTGGTCGGGTTCGACGGCCTGCGGCTCGGCACGCTGGTCGAGCCGCAGTTGACCACCGTGGCTCTGGACACCCGCCGGCTCGGCGCGCTCACCGTCGAACAGGCGGCCCGGCTGCTGACCGGCAGCGACCCACTGCCCGCCGACCAGCTGACGGTGGGGGCGGTGCTGCGGGTGCGCGAGTCGGCGTAGGGGGGTGGGGGGTCGGGCTCAGGGCCCGACGGAGCCGGAGCCGGAGCCGGAGCCGGAGCCGGAGCCGGAGCCGGAGCCGGAGCACCACGTGCGCTCGTCGTTCTCTCGACCGCGTGTCAGGCGTCCGCCCGCTCGACCGCGCGTCAGGAGTCCGCCCGCCCGACCGCGATTCAAGCGTCGGCCCGCCCGAGGGCGAATCAAGCGTTCGCCCACCCGACCGCGAATCAAGCGTCCGCCCGCTCGACCGCGAATCAGCGTCCGCCCGCCGAGGGCGAATCAAGCGTTCGCCCACCCGACCGCGTGTCAAGCGTCCGCTCGCTCGAAGTGGTTCCCGTCCGCCATGCCCAGACGCGCCTGTTCCTCCTCGACGATCCGGCGGGCCAGTTCGATGTCCGACACGTCGACCGCGTCCGGGGTGGCTTCGGCCACCGCGCTGCGGCGGGCGTAGGCGTCGAACAGTCGGGTCTTCTTCTCCAGCATCTTCACCAGGCGTTCGTCCACTCCCCCGGTGGCGAGCAGGCGGTGCACCCGGACCGGTCTGACCTGGCCCATGCGGTGCGCCCGGGCCACCGCCTGGTGTTCGATGGTCGGCTTGATCTGGGGTTCGCAGATGACGACGACGGAGGCGGCCTGCATGTTGAGGCCGACGCCCGCCGCCTGGATCTGCGCGAGGAGCACCGCGGCGCCCGGGGCGGCGGCGAAGTCGTCGACGAGCTGTTGCCGACGCGCGGCCGGGACACCGCCGGTGAGCGGGCCGAAGACCGTGGTGCCGTCGGCGAGTGCCGCTGCGACCACGCGCAGGACGTCCTTGAAGTTGGAGAAGACCACCGTCTTCTGCCCGTTCTCGCCGGCCTCCTCGACGATCTCCCGGAGCCGCCCCAGCTTGGCCGACTTCTCGGGGCGCAGGTAGGCCGCCCTGCGCATCGCCATGAAGTTGCCGGCGCGTACGGCGTCGCGGTACGCCTCCTCGTCCGACGCGCTCAGCTCCTCCCACTCGTCGGTGTGCTGGAGGCTGGGCAGTTCGGTCAGCACGTCCTGCTGGTTGCGCCGCAGGTAGACGGGGGCGACGGCCTTGCGGAACGCGACCGATCCGGCCAGGGCGTCCCCGTCGTCCAGGGATTCCGCGACCCCGCGGTCGAGCATCCCGACCAGGTTGCGGAACTCCGCGACCCGGTTCTCCATCGGGGTGCCGGTCATGAAGAGGGTGCGCTCGCAGCGCTCCGCCCACTGGGCGACCGCCTGGGACCGCTTGGCCTTCGGGTTCTTCACCGAGTGCGCCTCGTCGACCACGAACAGGCCGACCTCGCCGCCACCGGGTGCGGGAAACCCGCGCAGGGCGTCGAACGTGGTCACCCCGACCCCGCCCCGCCCCTTCCAGTCGGCGAACGCGTCGTGCCGGTCGGGCCCGTGCAGCAGCGTCACGCGCAGGGCGCTGCGGGCCTCGATCTCCCGCGTCCAGTTCACGAGGACGCTCGCCGGGCACACCACCATGAAGTGGCTCTGCCCCTCGGCGGCCAGGTGGGCCAGCACGGCGATCGCCTGGATGGTCTTCCCGAGACCCATCTCGTCGCCGAGGATCACGTTGCGCTGCGCGAGGGCGAACCGCGCGCCGAACGCCTGGTAGCCACGCAGGGAGACCCGCCGGTGCGAGTCGTCGAGCTGCTGGGCCCGGACCCGCTCGGCGATCTCGTCCGGCAGGAAGCCCTCGGCGGCGGCCGCGTCGGGCGCCGCGCCGGAGATCTCGGCCAGCAGGCTGTAGTACTCGGCGGAGCGGAGTTCGAAGTCCGCCCAGGCGGCGAGCTCGGACGACGGCCCGCGCAGCAGGTCGACCGAGGCCTGAGCGAACAGTTCGGGCAGCCGCCCCCGGTCCGCCTCGGCCACCAGCGGACGGAGTTCGCTCACCGCCGCCAGCGCGCGGGCCTTCCGCTCCCGGCCGGCCAGGAGCATCCGGAGCCGTCCGGCGGCGGGCCTGGCGTCGGCAAGGAGCGGCTCCAGCCGCTGCGCCAGGGCACCGGCCCGGTCGACGGCGCGCCGTGCCTGGGGCCCTGCCTCCACCAGCACCTGCAGGGCCATGACGAGCGCGGTGATCCCCGGCTCCGGCCGGTCCACGTCGATGTGGACGGCCACGGTCTCGTGCACGGCGTCGGAGAGTCGGCGGGCCGCGGCGAGCATCTGGTCGACGGTGCGCTGCCCGACACCGGGTATCTGCCGCAGCCGGTAGGGGCCCGCTTCGAGTACGGCGCCCACCGTCCGCAGCCCGCTCTGCTCGACGCCGCCCAGCCGCAGCCGCCCCTCGGTGACGTCCTGGAGCCGCGCGACCGGGATGGCGTCGAGCTCCCGCCGGACCGCCGCGTCGTGGATCGGCGTGAGCGCCGCCCGTACCGCCTCGACCGCCCGGCCGTGATCATCGGCCAGGTTCCGGGCCGCCTCGTGCAGCCGCGCTCCCTGCGCGACCACGTCCCGCTCAGCCCGCCCCACGCGCCCCGCCCCTCCCTCGTCGTCCCCGCATCCTCCCATCCCCGCGCACCGGCCCGGGCGGCCGTCGCGGAACGATCGGCGCCCTGAGTGAGTCCGCCTACCTACCGGCCCGTCAGAGCGCGTCGCCAGAGTTCTCGATCACCGACCACGGGGGTGGGGATCCGGGAGGGGACCCGCGGGTTCCGGACCGGCACGACCCTGCTGTGCGGTTCCGGCTCTCTCACCTGCACTCGACCGATTCTCCTGGGGGACCTTCATGAGGCGCGGCACCTTCTTGGCGGCGGCCACGGCGACCGCGCTGTCCGCCTCCCTGTTCACGGGCCTCGCCCCGGCCCGGGCGGACGGCACCACCGGCGGCCCCGTCCTGGTCGACGCCAACGGCGGCTGGAACGAGCCGGGCCTGGTCTTCGTGACGGCGCACTCCGACACCCCGATCACCCGCATCACGGCTCACTTCTATCCGCTGGACGCACCGGAGGGAGCCCAAGAGGCAGGATCGACCGAGGACTTCACCCAGTACTCCGGACAGGACGCGACGTCCGGTACCTGGCGGGCGCCGGTCCACCTGGCGGACCTCGGTGACTACCGGGGGACCGTCGACCTCCAGGACGCCTCCGGCGCCACCGTCACCGGCTCCTCTCCCCCGACCTCCTGCAGTACCGGACCATCCTCTCCATCCCCGACCTCGCCGCGACGCCCAGCGTGCCGGACTACCTCCACCAGAACGTAGACGTCAACGGAACCGTGCTCGCCGAGGATCCCCGCCACCCCGAAACCCCCACCCCCGCCGCCGACGTACCCGTCGACATCGAGACCGGGCGCGGCCGGGTGACCGCGACCACCGCAGCCGACGGCCGCTTCAGCACGGCACCTGGGGCCTCGCGCTCAGCCGAGAGACCGGAAACCACTACCTCAGAAGCGCGCGGGTCACCGACTACGTCGACGTCCGCCGAGCTCCGGTGCCCGGCCCGGGCGCAGCGAAAAGACGGCCGGACAAACCCGGCGACGTCGGCGATCATCCCCGGGATACTGGTCGCCCATGGATGAGGTCGAAGTCGTCGTCGCCCACTCCGAGCGCGCGACTCTGCGCGTCGGTGACGTGTTCTTGAAGGTGGACGCCGATCAATCACGCATCGACGTCGAGGTCGAGGCGATGTCCCTCGCGCCGGTCCCGACCCCAAAGGTCCTGTGGCGCAAACCGCCGGTGCTCGCGCTCGCCGCGCTCCCGGGGACGACGCTCGGGCGCCTCGGCGGGCCGTCGACCGGGTCGCCGGCGGCGTGGGCCGCGGCGGGCGCCGCCATCCGGAAGCTGCACGACGCGCCGCTGCCGCCCCTGCCGGGCCGGGCCGGGCGGAGCATCCTCGCGCTGACGGCGGAACTCGACGCCGAGTGCGAGGTGCTCGTGGCGAACGGTGTCCTGCCCGCCGACCTGGTCACCCGCAACCGGCGGGTCGCCGAGGCCGCGCTCCGGCCGTGGACTCCGGCGTTCACACACGGCGACCTGCAGATCGCGCACGTCTTCGTCGACGGCGGCGAGGTCACCGGCATCATCGACTGGTCCGAGGCGGGCCAGGGTGATGCCCTGTACGACCTCGCCACCTTCACGCTCGGGCACGAGGAGCACCTCGACGACGTCATCGCCGGCTACGGCACCGATGTCGACGTCGACGTGATCCACGCGTGGTGGTCGTTGCGAAGCCTGCTGGTGGTTCGCTGGCTGATCGAGCACGGCTTCGACCCGTTCGAGCCGGGCTGTGAGGTCGACGTGCTGAGATCCCGGATGTGACGCTGCGCTGGCCCGACTGCGTAAACGCGCGTGCGTCGGGTCCGGGCGCCGGGCAGCATGGCGGTGTGGCTGATCTGCTGTGGGATGACGTGAGCTGTTTCTTCGACCCGGACCTGGTGAACTACCTGCCGGACGTATGTGTCCCGGACACCTCGGTGGAGGACTGGCAGGCGGTTCTCGACCTTGTCGCGGAGCGGGGCTGGACGTGCCGGTACTCCGAGGGAGAGACGGTGCGTCCGGTGCCCCGGGCGGAGAGTGTGCTTTCCCGACCGGCGGGTGGCGAGTACCCGGAGCTACGGGTCTGGCCGACGGCCGATGTGCTGGCGATCTTCCGTTTTCAGGCCGCCGACGAAGTCGACTTCGACGTCGACCTGCGGGAGTTGCAGGGCCAGGAGCGACTCGACGTGTTCTGCGGCTTCCTTCGTGAGATCGGTCGGCGGTTGGGCAAGCCGGTGCTGGTGGACCCGGAGGGCGACTACGGCCGTCCTGTGCTCGGCTTCGACGTCCAAGCCGATCGAGTCGTCCTCCTCGGCGGGCTCAACGGCCAGGACCCGGACACGGTGCACGCTATGGCACAGGGGCCTGACCCCGAAGAGTCAGACCCCATTTGACCTGCATGTTCGCCAGATCAGCGACGTGGTGCCAGGTCACCGCTAGACGTTGAAGCGGAACTCCACCACGTCCCCGTCCTGCATGACGTAGTCCTTGCCCTCCATCCGCGCCTTGCCCTTGGCGCGGGCCTCCGCGACCGAGCCGGTGTCGACCAGGTCGGCGAAGGAGATGACCTCGGCCTTGATGAAGCCCTTCTGGAAGTCGGTGTGGATCACGCCGGCCGCCTCGGGGGCCGTGGCGCCCTTCTTGATGGTCCAGGCGCGGGATTCCTTGGGGCCGGCCGTGAGGTAGGTCTGCAGGCCGAGGGTGTCGAAGCCGACGCGGGCGAGGGTGGCCAGGCCGGGCTCCTCGGCGCCCACCGACTCCAGGAGCTCCAGGGCGTCCTCCTCGTCGAGCTCGGCGAGGTCCTGCTCCAGCTTGGCGTTGAGGAAGATCGCCTCGGCCGGGGCGACCAGGGCGCGCTGCTCGGTCTTGAAGTCCTCGTCGAGCAGTTCGTCCTCGTCGACGTTGAAGACGTAGAGGAACGGCTTGGTGGTGAGGAGGTGCAGGTCGTGCAGGAGCTCGTTGCGCTCGGTGCCCTGGACGATGCCGTGGGCGAAGAGCGTGTCGCCCTTCTCCAGGATCTCCTTGGCCTCCTCCACCGCCTTGACCTTGGGGGCCACGTCCTTCTTGATGCGCGACTCCTTCTGGAGACGCGGCAGGACCTTCTCGATGGTCTGGAGGTCGGCGAGGATCAGCTCGGTGTTGATCGTCTCGATGTCGTCCTTCGGCGAGACCTTGCCGTCGACGTGCACGACGTTCTCGTCCTTGAAGGCCCGGATGACCTGGCAGATCGCGTCGGACTCACGGATGTTCGCGAGGAACTTGTTGCCCAGGCCCTCGCCCTCGGAGGCGCCGCGCACGATGCCCGCGATGTCCACGAAGTCGACCGTGGCCGGAAGGATGCGCTCCGACTTGAAGATCGACGCCAGCTTGGCCAGGCGGGCGTCGGGGACGCCGACGACACCCACGTTGGGCTCGATCGTGGCGAACGGGTAGTTGGCCGCGAGCACGTCGTTCTTGGTCAGGGCGTTGAACAGGGTCGACTTGCCGACATTCGGCAGGCCGACGATTCCGATCGTGAGCGACACGTTGCGACTTCCCGTAGTGAGTGGGTGAGTGAGCCGGGGGGGCTGCCAGTGCCGGCGGGCCGGCCGATCCACCAGTTTACGGGGTTCGGGGCACCCTGCCGGCGGCCGCGTCGAACACCTGGCCAAGGGCCGCTCTTCGGCTTGGTTTCGGCGTGTCTGGGCTGCGACTGGGCACATAAACAGACCTAGGTTGGTCCGGTGGAGCATCACAGGACCCGACCCCGACAGCCCGGACCGCGTCGAGGCGGCCCCCGTCCGCCGCTGCCGCCGCAGGCGAGACGGCGGCCGGGGACGGCCGGACGCCGGCCCGTTCCTGGAAGGTCGCGTCCGGCACCGGTGGCGGGGCCCTCGCGGCTGCCGAGCCCACGGCTCACGGGGCTCGGCTGCGGTCTCTTCTGCATGGCCGCGATGGTCTTGGCCGGCTTCCTGGACGACCTGCTCCTCGGGGCGTCCCTGACCGTGTACGGCGTACTGGCCCTGCCGGTGTCCGCGCTGACCGCGCTGTGGGTGCGCGGGGGCGATCTGCTGACCGCCCCCGTCGTCATCCCGATCGCCTTCGCCGTCGGCCTGCCGACCGTCGCCGACGACGGCGGCGGTGGTTTCCTGGGCGTGGTGATGGGCCTGGTGACGGCCCTGTCCACGCAGGCCGGCTGGCTCTACGGCGGGACGCTGATCGCCGGGGTGATCGTCATCGTCCGCCGGATCCGGCTGATCCGGACGGTCCGGTACCGCCGCCGAGCCTGACCCCGGCCGGCGGGCCGGGGTCAGGGGGTGCCTGGGTGCCTGGGTGCCTGGGTGCCTGGGTGCCTGGGTGCCTGGGTGCCAACTATTTGGCGTGGTGCGCCGCGCGCATGGCCGCGCCCACGATTCCCGCGTTGTTCTGCAGCTGGGCCGGGACGATCTCGGCCTTGATGCCGTTGATGTACGGCAGGAACTTGTCGGCCTTGCGGCTCACCCCGCCGCCGATGATGAACAGGCTCGGGGTGAAGAGCATCTCGACGTGCGCGAGGTACTTGTTGACCCGCTGCCCCCACTGCTCCCAGCTGAGGTCGTGGTCCTCCTTGGCCTTGCTGGAGGCCTTCTTCTCCGCGTCGTGGCCGTCCAGCTCCAGGTGGCCCAGCTCGGTGTTGGGGACCAGCTCGCCGTCGGTGAACAGGGCGCTGCCGATGCCGGTGCCGAAGGTGAGCAGGATGACGACGCCCTTGCGGCCCCGGCCGGCCCCGAACTCCATCTCGGCCACGCCCGCCGCGTCCGCGTCGTTGACCACGGTCACCGGAAGACCGCCGAGCCGCTCGCTGAACAGCGTGCGCGCGTCGGTGTCGATCCAGCTCTTGTCGACGTTCGCCGCCGTACGGATGTGAGTGCCGTCGGTGATCACCCCGGGGAAGGTGAGCCCTACCGGGCCGGTCCACCCGAAGTGGTCGACGACCTGCTTGACCCCGTCGGCGACGCCGTCGGGCGTCGCCGGGTGCGGGGTGAGCACCTTGCACCGCTCCTGGGCCAGGTCGCCCTTGTCCAGGTCCACGGGAGCGCCCTTGATCCCGGAACCACCGATGTCCACGCCGAAGATCTGCATGGCTCCACGTTACGTGGTACGACTGACAGTCACGACGTCGGACGAGCCCGCGGTCACACAGTCGTACGGACGGTGCTCACGCGCCGGCGCCGGTGCCACCGCGCTCGGCGACCAGGGTGGCCGCCTCTTCGCGCAGGTCACGGCGGAGTTCCTTGGGGAGTGAGAAGGTGATGGACTCCTCGGCCGCCTTGACGATCTCGACGTCGCCGTAGCCGCGCTCGGCGAGCCACTCCAGGACCTGCTCGACCAGCACCTCGGGTACGGAGGCACCGGAGGTGACGCCGACGGTCGTCACGCCCTCCAGCCACGCCTCGTCGATCTCACTCGCGAAGTCGACCAGGTACGCGGCGCGGGAGCCGGCCAGCTTGGCGACCTCCACCAGGCGCTTGGAGTTGGAGGAGTTGCGGGAGCCGACCACGATGACCAGCTCGGCCTCGGCGCCCATCTGCTTCACGGCGAGCTGACGGTTCTGCGTGGCGTAGCAGATGTCGTCGCTGGGCGGCGAGATGAGCTGCGGGAACTTCTCCTTGAGGGCGTCGACGGTCTCCATCGTCTCGTCGACGGAGAGGGTGGTCTGGGAGAGCCAGACGACCTTGGACTCGTCGCGGACCTCGACCTTGGCCACGTCCGCAGGGCCGTCGACCAGCTGGATGTGGTCGGGGGCCTCGCCGGAGGTGCCGATGACCTCCTCGTGGCCCTCGTGGCCGATCAGGAGGATGTCGTAGTCCTCGTTGGCGAACCGGACGGCTTCCTTGTGGACCTTGGTGACCAGCGGGCAGGTCGCGTCGATGGTGGCGAGGCGGCCACTTTCGGCCTCCTCGTGGACGACGGGGGCGACGCCGTGCGCGGAGAACATCACGATGTTCCCCGGCGGGACCTCCTCGGTCCGCTCGACGAAGACCGCGCCCTTCTTCTCCAGGGTCTGCACGACGTACTTGTTGTGGACGATCTCGTGCCGGACATAGATCGGGGCCCCGTACTGCTCCAGGGCCTTCTCGACGGCGATCACGGCGCGGTCCACACCCGCGCAGTAGCCACGGGGGGCGGCGAGCAGGACACGGCGGCCAGGCGAAGCAGTCATGGCACCCATCGTAAGGCCGCGTTGGGTTCGCCCCCGCCGCCCTCACCCGTCCCGTCATCCAGGGGGTGAGCCCCCTTCGACCGCCCGTTCCGGGGGCTGCCGCCCCCGCACCCCCGCATCGGCCTGAACGGCCTCGTCCTCAAACGCCGGACGGGCTGGAGAGTGCGGGCGCGGGCCGGCCGTCGGCCTCAGGCACCGGACAGCCTGAGATGCGGTACCGGCCGGTCGTCCGCCTCAAACAGCCAGACAGACTGAGATGCGGTACCGGGCAGCCGTCCGCCTCAAACACCGAACAGACTGGAGAGTGCCGGCGCGGGCCGGTCCCTCGGCCTCAGGCACCGGACAGCCTGAGATGCGGTACCGGCCGGTCGTCCGCCTCAAACAGCCAGACAGACCGAGATGCGGTACCGGGCAGCCGTCCGCCTCAGACGCCGGGCTGGCCGGGTTGTGGTGCCGGCCGGGCTGTCGGTGTGCGCCGTTACTCTCGGCGCATGGCTTTGAACACGTCCGCTGAAGCTCCCGTGCCCGTCGGTGAGATCTCCCGGCTGATCGGGGGGTGGATCGACCGGCTCGGGGCCGTCTGGGTCGAGGGGCAGATCACCCAGTTGTCGCGGCGGCCGGGGGCGGGGGTCGTGTTTCTGACGTTGCGGGATCCGTCGTACGACATCTCGATCGGTGTGACCTGTTTCCGGCAGGTGTTCGACGCGGTGGCCGATGTGGTCGGCGAGGGGGCCCGGGTCGTCGTGCACGCGAAGCCCGAGTGGTACGCACCGCGCGGGCAGCTCTCGCTGCGGGCTGCCGAGATAAGGCCGGTGGGGGTCGGGGAGCTGCTGGCGCGGCTGGAGATGCTCAAGAAGGCGCTGACCGCGGAGGGGCTGTTCGCCGCCGAGCGGAAGAAGCCGTTGCCGTTCCTGCCGCAGTTGATCGGGCTGGTGTGCGGGCGGGCCTCGGCCGCCGAGCGGGACGTGCTGGAGAACGCCCGGCACCGGTGGCCCGCGGTGCGGTTCGAGGTGCGGAACGTGCCGGTGCAGGGCGTGCACGCCGTGCCGCAGGTCGTGCAGGCCGTGAAGGAGCTCGACGCGATCGAGGAGGTGGATGTGATCATCGTCGCGCGCGGGGGCGGCAGTGTGGAGGATCTGCTGCCGTTCTCCGACGAGCAGCTGGTGCGGGCCGTCGCCGAGTGCCGTACGCCGGTCGTCTCCGCCATCGGGCACGAGCCCGACAATCCGTTGCTCGACTTCGTCGCCGACCTGCGTGCCTCCACCCCCACCGACGCCGCCAAGAAGGTCGTACCGGACGTCGGGGAGGAGCTGGAGCGGGTGCGGATGCTGCGGGACCGGGGGCGGCGGTGTGTCGACGCGCTGGTGGCGCGGGAGGAGCGGGGGCTGGCCAACGCGCTCGCGCGGCCGGCCATGGAGGATCCGCACCGGATGGTCGACGAACGGGCCGATCACGTCGCCTCGCTGGTGGACCGTTCCCGGCGCACTCTCGGGCACCTGCTCGACCGCGCCGACTCCGAGCTGACGCACACGCACGCGCGCGTGGTGGCCCTCTCCCCCGCCGCCACGCTGAAGCGCGGTTACGCCGTGCTGCAGAAGGGCGACGACCATGTGGTGCGCGACGGCGCGGAGGTGGAGCCGGGCGAGGCGCTGCGGGCGCGGGTCGCCGAGGGTGAGTTCACGGTGCGGGTGGACGGCTGACGCCGTGCCGTACGAGTCGATGAGAGAGGTAAGTGCATGAGCAGCAGGACGGAAGAGGCCGCCCTCTCCTACGAGCAGGCGCGGGACGAGCTGATCGAGACCGTGCGGCGGCTGGAGGCCGGCGGGACGAGCCTGGAGGAGTCACTGGCGCTCTGGGAGCGGGGCGAGGAGCTGGCCAAGGTCTGCCGGCGGTGGCTGGAGGGGGCGCGGGCCCGGCTGGACGCGGCGCTCGCCGAGGAAGAGGAAGAGGGGGAAGAGGCCGGAGAGGGGGACTGAGCGGGGCTGCCGGCGTTGTCGGTGTGAGGCGGATCACCACGGGCCGGTTTTTGTTGAACCTTGAACCTTCACTCCCGTATGGTCATGCCGTCAGCCTATCCGGACCACGGTCCGGATTGAACGCGATGCGACCCCCCAGGAAGTCCAATGTCTCTCGTTCTCGACCCCGCCGCCCAGGACCTGCTGTTCCGCGAGGCCCGCACCGCCAACACCTTCACCGACGAGCCGGTGACCGACGAGCAGGTGCAGGCGATCTACGACCTGGTCAAGTACGGCCCGACGTCCATGAACCAGTCGCCGCTGCGCGTGGTCCTGGTCCGTTCCCCCGAGGCCCGCGAGCGCTTGGTGCAGCACATGGCCGAGGGCAACCAGAAGAAGACCGCCACCGCGCCGCTGGTCGCGATCCTCGCCGCGGACAACGAGTTCCACGAGGAGCTGCCGGAGCTCTTCCCGCACTTCCCGCAGGCCAAGGACGCCTTCTTCGGCGACCGCGCGGTGCGCGAGGGCAGCGCGGCCCTGAACGCCGCCCTCCAGGCCGCGTACTTCATCATCGGCGTCCGCGCCGCCGGCCTCGCCGCCGGCCCGATGACCGGCGTCGACTTCGCGGGCATCCAGAAGGAGTTCCTGGACGACGACCACACCCCGTTCGTGGTCGTCAACATCGGCAAGCCGGGCCCGGACGCCTGGTTCCCGCGCTCCCCGCGCCTGGCCTACGAAGACGTCGTCACGACCGTCTGAGCCACCCCCGCAGACGCGGAAGAGGCCCCCGGCAACGGCGCCGGGGGCCTCTCGCGTTCGTGTCACGACGCCCGCGTCAGGACATCTTCAGGGCCGCCGCCATCTTCGTCAGCTGGGCGAAGGAGGCGGTGCCCGCCACCACCGTGGTGGAGCCGGTGGTGCCGTCCAGCACCAGCGCGTCGTAGCGGCCGCCGGTGTAGTGCGTCCACGTGCGGTCACCGATCTTCTCGGTCGTCTTCGTGGCCGACGCGCCCTGGCTGGCGTCGGTGATGAAGTCCGCGCGCTTCTGAGTCGACTGCTCGATCTGGACGTACTGACCGTCGGGGGTCTGGTAGCCGAGATGCCAGCGGTCCCCGACCTCGCCCTGGAAGCGGACCGAGGTGGCCTTCCAGGTGCTGGGCAGGCCCTGAGGCGCGGCGACCGGGTAGCTCGCCGCGCGCCGTGCCGTCAGCAGCTCGACCCGGTAGTCGACCCGCTGGATGTCGGGAGCGTGATCGTCGTGCGGGACGAGCAGGTAGATGAAGCCCGCCGCGAGGCCGATCAGGGCCAGGGAGAGAATCATGTCCCGGACCGTCTTCTGCTTGCCGTTCGTGCCTGCCACGTCCCCTATCGTCGCAGGTGCCCCGTGCGCTCATCCGTGGGGTCCCCTGCTCATTTTGTCAGTCTGGCGATAGAGTCGACGGGAAACCCTCATCCGGCCGTCGTCGTATCAGAAAGGTGCGCTCCGATGACCGAGAATCATCATCATCTGCCGTCCGAACTCGATGTTCCCTCCGAGGCCCCCGACCGCAACCTCGCCCTGGAGCTCGTCCGGGTCACCGAGGCCGCCGCGATGGCCGCGGGACGCTGGGTCGGCCGCGGCGACAAGAACGGCGCCGACGGCGCCGCGGTGCGCGCGATGCGGACCCTCGTCTCCACCGTGTCGATGAACGGCGTGGTCGTCATCGGCGAGGGCGAGAAGGACGAGGCCCCGATGCTCTTCAACGGGGAGCGCATCGGCGACGGCACCGGACCCGAGGTCGACATCGCCGTCGACCCGATCGACGGGACGACCCTGACCGCGAAGGGCATGCCCAACGCGATCGCCGTGCTCGCCGCGGCCGAGCGCGGGGCCATGTTCGACCCGTCCGCCGTGTTCTACATGGACAAGCTGGTCACGGGCCCGGAGGCGGCGGACTTCGTCGACATCGACGCGCCCGTCGCGGTCAACATCCGGCGGGTCGCCAAGGCGAAGCGGGCCACCCCGGAGGACGTGACCGTCGTCATCCTGGACCGGCCGCGGCACGAAGGGATCATCAAGGAGATCCGGGAGGCCGGCGCGCGCATCAAGCTGATCTCCGACGGTGACGTCGCCGGGTCGATCTACGCGCTGCGCGAGGGCACGGGCGTCGACATGCTGCTCGGGATCGGCGGCACGCCCGAGGGCATCATCTCGGCGTGCGCGGTGAAGTGCCTGGGCGGGACCATCCAGGGCAAGCTGTGGCCCAAGGACGACGAGGAGCGGCAGCGGGCGATCGACGCCGGGCACGACCTGGACCGGGTGCTGACCACCGAGGACCTGGTGACCGGAGAGAACGTGTTCTTCGTCGCGACCGGGATCACCGACGGCGAGTTGCTGCGGGGTGTGCGGTACCGGTCGGAGACCGCGCTGACCGAGTCCATCGTGATGCGGTCGAAGTCGGGGACGGTGCGGCGGATCGACTCCGAGCACCGGCTGCGCAAGCTGCGGGCGTACAGCACGGTTGATTTCGACCGCCCGAAGTGACGCGGTCGGGGCAGGGGGCTGCGGTGCGCCGGCGAGTGCGGGCGCGTCGTGGCTGGTCGCGCAGTTCCTCCCCCAGCGCCCCTGAAAGACAGGGGCGATGCCCCCTCGGCAAGCGAGAAGGCGCCCTCTGTGCGGAGAGGGCGCCTTTTTGTCAGCCTGCCTGCGCTATGCGGTTCGCTGCCGTCGCTCGTGCCGCCTTCTTGAGTTCCATCTCGCGGCGCCTGCGCCTCGCCAGGACCACGCGGCGTTCCGCGGCCGTGAGACCGCCCCAGACGCCGTAGGGCTCGGGCTGGAGCAGGGCGTGTTCCCGGCACTCGACCATCACCGGGCAGCGGGCACAGACCCGCTTGGCCGCCTCCTCCCGGGACAGCCGGGCGGCGGTGGGTTCCTTGGAGGGTGCGAAGAACAGGCCTGCCTCGTCGCGCCGGCACACCGCCTCGGTGTGCCAGGGTGCGTCTTGGTCCCTGTCCCGCACTGGCACCCGCTGGGCCGGAACGGCAGCTACCTGCAGGGACGAATGCGGCGGTTGCAGCACGGGTCTACTCCTGACGACGGCTTCGCGAGCGAGAGACGATGCAGCAAGGCCTACCCGCTGTGCGCGGGCCTATGCACAGCGTTCTCAACAGCCGTACTCCGGCGGCTTGTTCACGACCCCTGAGGCCGCCGGGCAAGGAGTGATTCGCGACCGTCAACGGTCCAGGTGTTTGCGCAACTTCCTGTCGACCTTGTCCTGGACCCGGTCCAGGATGTCCGCGATGAGCTTTCCGCGCTTCGGCCGCGCCTCCACGTTGCCGAGGACGGCCCAGCCGTCGACGTAGACGACCGGCGCGTCGGAGTCGACCGAATCCAGTGTGTCCGCCTCGAAGTTGCCGAGCACACCGCCGCCGGTGCCGCGCAGCGACACGTTCTCCGGGACCCGGATCTGGATGTCGCCGAAGACCGAGACCGCCTTGATGACGACCTGCTGGTATTCGAAGATCGCCTCGGTGAGGTCCAGCTCGATGGAGCCGAAGACCGCGTAGGCGTGCAGCCGGCGGCCGGCCCGCCAGCGGCCGCGGCGGCGAGCGCTGCTGAAGACGGCCACCACGTTGCTGTCCGCCTCGACGGGGATCGCGCCGGGCGTCGGCCGCGGCGGCACCGGCGTGTAGGCCGGGGCGGCCGGGCGGGCGTGGGCCGCGGGCAGGTCCCGTATGAAGACCTCCAGCTCACCCACCGTCTTGGCGTTCAGCACCCCCTCCACGCGCTCGGCGTGCTCGTCGGCGGTCAGGCGCCCCTCGGCGAGGGCCTCCCGCAGGATGTCGGCGATACGGTCGCGGTCGGCGTCCGAGGCGCGCAGCTCGGCCACCGGCGCTCCGGCGCGCTCCTGAGGGGTCTGCTTCTGAAGGTCCACGGCAGCAGAGTACCGAAACGCGATAGATCGCGACTACCCCTCGTCGGGAGCTGTGGAAAACCCGTATGGTTCCCGAACTGAGCCTTACCTCACAGACTCCCCGTCAGCGGCAGGTTCTACGCTGGACAGCGCCCGCCAGCGTCGGCGGGCGGCCGTCCGTCAGAGTGAGGAATGGGCTGAGATGCCTGAGTTCGCGTATACCGATCTGCTCCCCCAGGGCGAGGACACCACCCCGTACCGGCTGGTGACCTCGGAGGGTGTGTCCACCGTCGAGGGACCGGACGGGCGGACGTTCCTCAAGGTGGAGCCGGAGGCGCTGCGCAAGCTCGCCGAGGAGGCGATCCACGACATCCAGCACTACCTGCGCCCGGCCCACCTCGCCCAGCTCCGCCGGATCATCGACGACCCGGAGGCGTCGGGCAACGACAAGTTCGTCGCCCTCGACCTGCTGAAGAACGCGAACATCGCGGCGGCCGGCGTGCTGCCCATGTGCCAGGACACCGGCACGGCGATCGTCATGGGCAAGCGCGGACAGAACGTGCTGACCGAGGGCGGCGACGAGGCGGCTCTCTCCCGGGGCATCTACGACGCCTACACCCGGCTGAACCTGCGCTACTCGCAGATGGCCCCGCTGACCATGTGGGACGAGAAGAACACCGGGTCGAACCTGCCGGCCCAGATCGAGCTGTACGCCACCGACGGCGGCGCCTACAAGTTCCTCTTCATGGCGAAGGGCGGCGGCTCGGCCAACAAGTCGTTCCTCTACCAGGAGACGAAGGCCGTCCTCAACGAGGCCTCCATGATGAAGTTCCTGGAGCAGAAGATCCGTTCGCTCGGGACGGCCGCGTGCCCGCCGTACCACCTGGCGATCGTGGTGGGCGGCACGAGCGCCGAGTACGCGCTGAAGACCGCCAAGTACGCCTCCGCGCACTACCTGGACGAGATCCCGGCCGAGGGCTCGGAGCTCGGGCACGGCTTCCGGGACAAGGACCTGGAGCAGAAGGTCTTCGAGCTGACGCAGAAGATCGGCATCGGCGCGCAGTTCGGCGGCAAGTACTTCTGCCACGACGTGCGCGTGGTCCGGCTGCCGCGGCACGGCGCGTCCTGCCCGGTCGCCATCGCCGTCTCCTGCTCCGCGGACCGCCAGGCCGTCGCGAAGATCACCGCCGAGGGGGTCTTCCTGGAGCAGCTGGAGACGGACCCGGCGCGGTTCCTGCCGGAGACGACGGACGAGCACCTGGACGAGTCCTCGGACGTGGTGAGGATCGACCTCAACCAGCCGATGGACACGATCCTCGCCGAGCTGACCAAGTACCCGGTCAAGACGCGGCTCTCGCTCACCGGGCCGCTGGTCGTGGCGCGCGACATCGCGCACGCCAAGATCAAGGAGCGGCTCGACGCCGGCGAGGAGATGCCGCAGTACCTGAAGGACCACCCGGTGTACTACGCGGGCCCGGCGAAGACCCCCGAGGGCTACGCCTCCGGATCCTTCGGGCCGACGACCGCCGGCCGCATGGACTCCTACGTCGAGCAGTTCCAGGCCGCGGGCGGCTCCAAGGTGATGCTCGCCAAGGGCAACCGCAGCAAGCAGGTCACCGACGCGTGCGAGGCGCACGGCGGCTTCTACCTCGGTTCCATCGGCGGTCCGGCCGCGCGGCTCGCCCAGGACTGCATCAAGAAGGTCGAGGTCGTCGAGTACGAGGAGCTCGGCATGGAGGCCGTCTGGAAGATCGAGGTCGAGGACTTCCCGGCGTTCGTCGTCGTGGACGACAAGGGCAACGACTTCTTCAGCCCGCAGCAACTCTCTCAGCCGACGTTCACCAGCATCCCGGTGCGGGGGCCCGGGCTGGCGTAGCCCGTCCGGTGCGGCGGGGGGTTGTCGCCCCCGCCGCCCCTACCCGTCCCGTCCTCCAGGGGGTGGCCCCCCTTCGACCGCCCGTTCCGGGGGCTGCCGCCCCCGCACCCCCGCATCGGCCTGAACGGCCTCGTCCTCAAACGCCGGACGGGCTGGAGAGTGGGGGCGCGGGCCGGTCCTCGTCCTCAAACGCCGGACGGGCTGGAGAGTGGGGGCGCGGGCCGGTCGTCGGCCTCAAACGCCGGACGGCCCGACGGGGTGCGGGCCGGCTCTCGTCACAGGTGTCAGTCGGGGATGCAGCCGAACCAGTTCACCGTGTCGCCGTCCTTGGTGTAGCCCATGCACCTGACGGTTTCGTCGTGCAGCTTCTCGGTGTGGTCGACCGGGGCGTTCGCGTAGTCCGTCGTGTGGTGGGGCTGCGCCAGGTCGTCGATCGCTACGCGGTACCAGGGGCGTTCGCTGGACGGCAGGGTGCAGCCGTGGCTGGTCATGTTGCGGCTGGGGTCGCCGCTCCAGACGGGGCGTTCGGCGTGGTCGCAGTGGGCCCGGTGGGCACCGCCGGCGGCACCGGCGGTGCTGGCTCCCGCGCCCAGCAGGGTCGCCGCGCCTATGGACACCGCCGCCATGGCGCCGAGCAGACCCTTTGGAGTGAAGTTCATCGATTGGCCCTCCTGCCAGCCGGGGTGACGGCAGGGAGTCGCCCTGCCGCCTTGGGGTGATAGTCACATTTGTCTGTGATGTTCCGCCCGTCGGTAGGAGGAGCAGTCCCCCGACCCGGTGACGTCGGTGGTGCCAATGCAGCAGGCGCCCGGAACAACCACCGCGCTCCGATCGCTGACAACGGCATGAGCGACTACCGCATCGAACACGACTCCATGGGCGAGGTCCGGGTCCCCTCGCACGCCAAGTGGCGGGCCCAGACGCAACGGGCCGTCGAGAACTTCCCCGTCTCCGGGCAGCGGATCGAGCGCGCGCACATCGAGGCGCTGGCCCGGATCAAGGGCGCGGCGGCCAAGGTGAACGCCGAGCTGGGGGTGGTCGACAAGGACATCGCGCAGGCGATCCAGGAGGCGGCCGGGGAGGTGGCCGAGGGGAAGTGGGACGAGCACTTCCCGGTGGACGTGTTCCAGACGGGGTCGGGGACGTCGTCGAACATGAACACCAACGAGGTCCTCGCGACGCTGGCGACCGAGCGGCTGGGGCGGGACGTCCATCCCAACGACCACGTGAACGCCTCGCAGTCCTCCAACGACGTGTTCCCGTCGTCCATCCACATCGCCGCCACCGCCGCCGTCACCCGGGACCTGATTCCGGCGCTCGAACACCTCGCCGACGCCCTCGCCCGGAAGTCCGAGGAGTTCGCCGACGTGGTGAAGTCCGGGCGGACCCATTTGATGGATGCGACGCCGGTGACGCTGGGGCAGGAGTTCGGGGGGTACGCGGCGCAGGTGCGGTACGGCGTCGAGCGGCTGCGGGCCTCGCTGCCCCGGCTCGCGGAGCTGCCGCTCGGCGGGACGGCGGTGGGCACCGGGATCAACACGCCGCCCGGCTTCTCCGCCGCCGTGATCGCGGAGGTCGCCCGGGTCACCGGGCTGCCGTTCACGGAGGCGCGGAACCACTTCGAGGCGCAGGGCGCGCGGGACGGGATCGTGGAGACCAGCGGGCAGCTGCGGACCGTCGCGGTCGGGCTGACGAAGATCGCCAACGACCTGCGGTGGATGTCCTCGGGACCGCGGACCGGGCTCGCCGAGATCGCGCTGCCGGATCTGCAGCCGGGGTCCTCGATCATGCCGGGGAAGGTCAACCCGGTCGTTCCCGAGGCCGTGTTGATGGTGGCCGCCCAGGTCATCGGGAACGACCAGACCATCGCCGTGGCCGGCGCCGCCGGGAACTTCGAGCTCAACGTGATGCTGCCGGTCATCGGGAAGAACGTGCTGGAGTCCGTCCGGCTGCTCGCCAACGTCTCGCGGCTGCTCGCCGACCGGACCGTGGACGGGATCACGGCGAACCGGGAGCGGGCGCGGGAGTACGCCGAGTCGTCGCCGTCCGTGGTCACCCCGCTCAACAAGTACATCGGGTACGAGGAGGCCGCCAAGGTGGCCAAGAAGGCGCTCTCGGAACGTAGGACGATCCGGCAGGTGGTGCTCGAGGGCGGGTACGTCGAGCGGGGTGACCTGACCGTCGAGCAGCTGGACGAGGCGCTGGATGTCCTGCGGATGACACGGCCGTAACCGCGTGCGAACGATTCGCGCCGCCCGGCCAGAACCGTGACGTCCGCCGCAGCGTCGTATGCCTACGGCACCTAATATCTGTGCATGGCAGACGGTGGAGCGGTGAGACGCGTGATGCGCGGGGAAACGGGCGGTGCGACCGGCGACGGGACCGGTTTCTGGACACCCGGGAGCCAGATCCTGTGGCGGTACCGGGAGAACGCCGGGCACGGCTTCCACATCGCACGTCCCGTCACCGTCGTCCGCGACGACGAGGAACTGCTCGCCGTCTGGCTGGCGCCCGGCACCGAGTGCGTCAGGCCGGTGCTCGCCGACGGCTCGTCGGTCGGTGCAGAGCCACTGGAGTCCCGCTACACCAAGCCCCGGTCCGTCAGCCACGGCCACTGGCGCGGCACCGGCGTGCTGAAGCTGGCCCGGCCCGGTCAGCCCTGGTCGGTGTGGCTGTTCTGGGAGCCCGGCTGGCAGTTCAAGAACTGGTACGTCAACCTTGAGCAGCCGCTGGTCCGCTGGGGCGGTGGAGTGGACTCTGAGGACTACTTTCTGGACATCTCCGTGCACCCGGACCGCAGTTGGCGGTGGCTCGACGAGGACGAGTTCGCGCAGGCCCAGCGGGACGGGCTGATGGACGCGGAGACGGCCGCGGCGGTGCGGACGGCGGGCCTGACCGCGGTGGCCGCCGTCGAGGCCTGGGAGGCGCCGTTCTCGGACGGCTGGCAGCACTGGCGCCCGGACCCGTCCTGGGCGGTACCGTCACTGCCGGAGGACTGGGACCGTACGCCCGCGCACGTGTCCTCATGAGACCCTTGATGCGCCCCCGGCCCACAACCGTAGGATCGTCCTCCGCAAGGAAGCGTGAGCACAACTCCCGGACCATGCTCCGGGCTTGACCGAACGTCACCGAGGGGCGGCAGGACGTGAGCGAGGGGTACGAGGGCAACACCGGCGAGCGGTGCGCGAGCCGCAGACCGTTCGCCGGTGGCACAGGAACAGCCTCCAGCCACGCCGAAATTCCGTTCCTGGGACACGTAATCCGGGTATCGGCACTTCGGCGGGACCACCTGCGCGCCCGGCGCGCAGCCCCGGACGGACGGATTCGACACGCGTGACGGAGCACCCCACCTCCTACGAGCGCCCACAGCCGGGCGCCGACCCCGCGGAGGCCCGCGGGGCGCTCCTGCGTACCCCGCAGCCGCAGCTGCAGACCCAGGGACAACCCCAGCCCTGTCCGCGCGGCGGCACCGCCTTACCCGCACAGGCCCGCGCCGGCGAGACGCCCTCCGGTCCCGGTACCAGCACGTCCAAGGAGCACTCCGTCAACGGCCCCGAGCACGCCCAGCCCACCAGCGCTGAGCCCGATCCGCACCGGCCGCGCCCGACCCCGGAGGGCATCCCGCCGCAGCCCGGAACCGAGCCGGAGCGGGCGGCGGGCACGCAGGAGCGCCGTAGCGGACGCGGGCTGCCGCCGGGCCGGCCGATGCCGATGCGGCGGGACGGCGACCGGCTGCGCTTCGTGGGCGCCGCGACCCGGCGGATCGCCCGGGGCATCGACCTGGACGAGATCGTGATGGGGCTGTGCCGGGCGACCGTGCCGACCTTCTCGGACGCGATCCTGGTCTATCTGCGCGACCCGCTGCCGGTCGGTGACGAGCGGCCCGTCGGCCCGGTGGTGCTGCGGCTGCGCCGCACCGACCGGATCCCGGAGGAGCGGGACGGCGAGGGCTTCCCGCCGCTGCCGGTCCCGGAGCCGGAGCCGGCCGACATCGGTCTGGCCGCGCTCACCGCGGAGCTGTGCGAGGTACGGCCGGGCGGTGCGCTGAACGAGGTGCTGCGGGGCGTACGGCCGGTCTTCGCCGACGCTCCCGCGGCGCGCGCCGCGCTCCCCGAACTCCTGGGCGAGGGCAACGAGTCGCTCGTCCCCGGCGCCCAGCACGCGATCCTCGCCCCGCTGCGCGGCCGGCGCCGGGTGATCGGCGCGGCCCTGTTCCTGCGCCGCCCGGAGCGGCTCGCGTTCGAGGCCGACGACCTGCTGGTCGCCGCCCAGCTGGCCACGCACAGCGCGCTCGGCATCGACAAGGCGGTGCTGTACGGCCGGGAGGCGTACATCGCCGACGAACTGCAGCGGACGATGCTGCCGGAGAACCTGCCGAGCGCCACGGGCGTGCGGCTGGCGTCCCGCTACCTGCCGGCCGCCGAGACGGCGCGGGTGGGCGGTGACTGGTACGACGCGATCCCGCTGCCCGGGAGCCGGGTGGCGCTGGTCGTCGGCGACGTCATGGGTCACTCGATGACGTCGGCGGCCATCATGGGCCAGCTGCGGACGACCGCGCAGACCCTGGCCGGTCTTGACCTGCCGCCGCAGGAGGTCCTGCACCACCTGGACGAGCAGGCCCAGCGGCTCGGCTCCGACCGGATGGCGACCTGCCTGTACGCCGTCTACGACCCGGTCTCGCACCGCATCACCATCGCCAACGCCGGTCATCCGCCGCCGGTGCTGCTGCACCTGGGCGGCCGCGCCGAGGTGCTGCGGGTACCGGCCGGGGCGCCGATCGGCGTCGGTGGGGTCGACTTCGAGGCGGTGGAGCTGGACGCGCCGGCCGGGGCGACGCTGCTGCTGTACACCGACGGGCTGGTGGAGTCCCGGCTGCGGGACGTGTGGACCGGCATAGAGCAGCTGCGCGAGAAGCTCGCCGCGACCGCGCAGTTGACGGGGCCGGATCATCCGCCGCCGCTGGAAGCACTGTGCGACGAGGTGCTCGACATGCTCGGGCCGGGTGACCGCGACGACGACATCGCGCTGCTCGCGGCCCGGTTCGACGGGATCGCGCCGAGCGATGTGGCGTACTGGTTCCTGGAGCCGGAGGACGCGGCGCCGGGGCGGGCTCGGCGGCTCGCCCGGCGGGCGCTGGCCCGCTGGGGGCTCGAGGAACTGACCGACTCCGTCGAGCTGCTGGTCAGCGAGGTCGTGACGAACGCGGTGCGGTACGCGTCGCGGCCGGTGACGTTGCGGTTGCTGCGGACGGACGTGCTGCGGTGCGAGGTCGGGGACGACGTCCCCCAGCTGCCGCGGTTGCGGCAGGCCCGGGCGACGGACGAGGGCGGCCGGGGGCTGTACCTGGTGAACCGGCTGGCCCGGCGGTGGGGTGCGACCCGGTTGAGCACCGGGAAGGTCGTCTGGTTCGAGCTGAACAGGTAGCGCCGTAGGGCTTGAGGTCGTCGGGGAACTGCGGGCCGGTGGGGGCCGGTCGCGCAGTTCCCCGCGCCCCTACGGGGCCCTGCCGTGAGCGCTCCTCACAAGCTCCGCCGCGCGTCTTTCAGGGGCGCCGGGCCGTAGCGCCCCTTCAGGGGCGCGGGGAACTGCGCGAGCAACCACGACGCTGCCGCACCCGACGGAGCACCGGGGTGCGGCAGCGGCTCTGCTACTGGTCGTTCCCCGGATCCAGCGGGTTGTTCGTGTCGCCCACTGTCGGTGTGTCCACCGGGGTCGACGGTGCGCTGGTCGTCGGCGACGGAGACTTCGTCGGGGTCGAGCTCGGAGTCTCGGACGGGGTCTCCGACGGGGTCGGGGACTTCGTCGGGGTCGAGCTCGGGGTCTCGGACGGGGTCTCGGACGGGGGCGAGCTGGGGGTAGGCGTCTTGGTCGGGTGGACGGCCGCGCCCAGCTCGGTGTTCAGGTCGAACTTGGCCTTCTTCGTGACGCCGAAGGTGTACGCCGCCCAGATCTGCGCCGGGTAACCGCCACCGTTGATGCGGCCCGTGCCGGGGATCAGGCCGGTGGCGCCGGTGAGGGTGACCTGGTTGTGGGTCTTGGCGTCCTCGCCGAACAGGCCGACCGAGGTCACCAGGTCGGGCGTGTACCCCGTGAACCAGGCCGACTTGTTGTTGTCGGAGGTACCCGTCTTGCCGGCCACCTGCTGGCCCTTGCGCAGCGGGTTCTGGGCCACCGACACCTTGGCCGTACCGTCGTCGACCACACCGGTCAGCACCGACGTCACCTGGTCGGCCGCCTCACGGCTGATCACCTGTTCGCCGATCGGGTCCGGCAGGTCGACCTTGCGGCCGGTCTTCTCCGCCGACGCGAGGATCGTCGGGGTGACCTTCTGGCCGTGGTTGTCGAAGGTGGCGTACACCGAGGCCATCTCCAGCGGGCTCGCGCCCATGCTGCCCAGGGTCATCGCGGGCACCGCCTGCAGATCCGTGGTGTCCAGGCCGAGGTCGTCGGCGGTCTTCAGCACGTTCTTCATGCCGACGTCCACGCCCATCTGCGCGAACACCGAGTTGACGGACTTGTTCATCGCCGTCTGCACGGTGATGTTGCCGTAGTCCGTGTCGTCCTCGTTCGGCGGCGAGAAGGCGATGTCGCTGCCCTTGACCGCGCGGCCGCTGGTGCCGTCGTAGATCGTGTTGGCGTTGATGTCCTTGCCGCTCTGCGTCTTGGCGTCCTGGTCCAGTGCGGCGGCGAGGATGATCGGCTTGAAGGTGGACGCCGGCTGGTAGTCGGCGCGGGTGGCGTTGCTCGTGTAGTGCTTGTAGTAGTCCACGCCGCCGTACAGGGCGAGGATCTTGCCGGTCTTGGGATCGACGGAGACGGCGCCCGCCTGGACGTTCTTGTCGACCTTGCGCTTCTTGCCGTCGAGCTTGCTGGTGAGCTGGCTCTTGACGGCCGCCTCCAGCTTCGCCTGCTTCTTCGGGTCGATGTTCAGGGTGATCGTCCAGCCCTGGTCGACGACCTGGGCCTCGGCCTCGGACCGGGTGAGGCCCTGCGTCTTCATCAGCTGGTTCTCCAGCTGGGTGTTGGCCAGTTCGACCAGATAGCCCTTCTGGCCCTCCAGGCCGGAGGCGGCCTTCGGTTCCTTGGGGATCGGGAACTTCATGGCGTCACGCTTGGTCTTGTCGAGCCACTTCTGGCCGACCATGTTGTCCAGGACGTAGTTCCAGCGTTCCTGCACCAGCTTCCTGCCGATGGGGCCCGCCACCGCCCAGTCGTACTGGCTCGGCGCCTGCAGCAGCGCGGCCAGGTAGGCGCCCTGCTCGACCGAGAGCTTGTCGGCGTCGACGCGGTAGTAGGCCTGGGCGGCGGCCTGGATGCCGTAGGCGCCGCGGCCGTAGTAGCTGGTGTTGATGTAACCGGCGAGGATGTCGTCCTTGGACTTCTCGCGGTCCACCTTCAGCGAGATGACCAGTTCCTTCAGCTTGCGGGTGACGGTCTGGTCCTGGTCGAGGTAGTAGTTCTTGACGTACTGCTGGGTGATCGTCGACCCGCCCTGGGTGCCGCGGCCCCTCGCGGTGTTGTAGAGGCCGCGGGCCATGCCCTTGAGGTCGATGCCGTTGTCGGTGTAGAAGGTCTTGTTCTCCGCCGCGACGAAGGTGTGCTGGACGTCCTTCGGGACCTTGGAGAGGTCCACGATCTCGCGGTTGACGGTGCCCTTGCGGGCCAGGACCGAGCCGTCGCTGTACTTGTAGATGTTGCTCTGTGTCTGGGCGAGCGCGTTGCCCCCGGGGACGCCCACCATCATGTACAGCGCGATGAAGCCGCCGATGCCCAGCAGGCAGACGGTGAAGAACGCGCCGAGCATCTTCTTCCAGGTGAACAGCCTGCGTATCCGGCCCTTGGCGGGCTTGCCCGCCGCACCCGGCTTGCCGGGGGGACCTGACTTGCCCGGCTTCCTGGCGGCGGCCCGGCGGCGTTCCGCGCGGGTGGCGCCCTCGGCGGCCGCCGGGGCGGCCGGTGACCGGACCGCCGTCCTGGTCCCGCCCTCCGCCGTCGTCGGCGTCTCGGGCTCGGCCTGCGGGGACGTGCGGTTCCGGGGCGCGGCGCGGCGGCCGCCACGCTGTCGCGCTCTTCTCTCGTCCGCTCGTCCCATGAGTCCGTCTGCTCCGCTTCGTCTCGGCTGTCACACGTGTGTACGGGTGTCACACAGGTACGTGGCTCAGGTCAGTCCAGAAAACTAACACCGCTCTCTATGACAGAGGACGCACGATCTGCCCTTTTTCGGACGTGAGAATCAGCACCCCTGCCCAACGGAACCGACGAGCGGAGCAGACGGAGGGTTGCCCGGCACTGTTGAGTGATATCACTCTGATAGGACGAAGACAGCCAGGACTGTGCGGCCCGGAGGGACCCATGTCCGCACCCGATGCCTCGCCGCGGCAGCGCAAGCAGGTGCCGCTGCGGCTGGACCCGGCGGTGTACGAGGCGGTGGCGCGGTGGGCCGGGGACGAACTCCGGTCGGCCAACGCGCAGATCGAGTTCCTGCTGCGGCGGGCGCTGGCCGAGGCGGGGCGCCTGCCGGAGGCCCCGGCGGCTCCCGGTCCTCCGCCGCGCCGCGGCCGGGCTTCCGGGGGCGCCGCCCGCAGGCCCTCCCCGGAGTGAAGGACCGGCCGTTCGCCCCACGGGGCCTCAGTGCGCCAGCTCCTCCTTGAACCCCTGCCGCCAGGAGGGGTGGCGCGGCTCCCAGCCCAGCTCCCGCCTGGCCTTGGCGTTGGAGAAGCCGCGGCCCTGGGTCATGATGACGACCGCCTGTTCGCCGGCCACGAGGCGGGCCAGCCACACCGGCACCCGCAGCGGCCGCTTCGCCCCGGCGCACTCGGCCAGGTACGGCAGCCATGCGGCGGCCGGCGCCGGTTCGTCGTCGACGATGTTGAACACGCCCCGCGCCTTCTGCTCGACGGCCAGCACGGTGGCGCTCGCCGCGTCGTCGAGGTGGATCCAGCTGCTGTACCCGGTGGCGCGGCCGACCAGGGGGTACTGGCGTTTGCGGACCAGCTCCACCTGGTCGTCGATGGCACCGGGGCCGTAGAAGGCGCCGTAGCGCAGGGCCGCGCCGCCGGCCCGCAGGACCGCGTCCTCCAGGTGGCGCAGGGCGAGCATCCCGCCGTGCGCGGGAGTCCCCTCCATCAGGTCCAGCGGGTCCTCCTCCGTCTTCACCCAGCCGCCCTCGCGGATGCCGTTCCAGCTGGCGTGACTCTGCGCGACGACGTGCCGCACGCCGGTCGCCTCGGCGGCGGCGAGCAGGTGGTCGGTGCCCTCGATGCGCAGCCGGTTGGTGAGGGCGAACCAGCGGTCGGGATGCCTGATGTCGGGCTTGCCGGCGTGCGCCACGGAGATCGCGGTCAGCTGATGGACGATCACGTCCGGGCGGGCCGCGGCCACCGCCCGGCCGACCGACAGCGCGTCCAGGCCGTCCATCACGACGCCGTCCGCGCCCAGTTCCGTCAGCAGCCCGAGCCGGGCCGCGTCGGTCGTGGTGGCCGTCACCTGATGCCCCCGCGCCACCAGCTGCGGCACCAGCCGCCGTCCCAGGACCCCGCTGCCCCCTGCCACGAACACCCGCACGGTCATCACCCTCCTGATCCGACCCGCTCCGGCCCGATGCGCGAAGCCGCTCTCGGACCGGAGACGAGACAGGCCCCGCCGCAGTGACACCGCGCTGTCGCAGAACCGTGACAATCGGCCCCCACCTGCGCGTCCGCACAGCGGGCCATGATCTACACACGACGCGTATACACGCGACGTATACACCGTGTGTAGAGTCCCCTGCATGTCCATCGGTCACACCCTCCTGGGGCTCCTGGAGTCCGGCCCGCGCCACGGTTACGACCTGAAGCGGGCCTTCGACGAGAAGTTCGGTCACGACCGGCCGCTGCACTACGGTCAGGTCTACTCGACGATGTCCCGGCTGCTGAAGAACGGGCTCGTGGAAGTCGACGGCATCGAGGCCGGCGGCGGCCCCGAGCGGAAGCGGTACGCCATCACCGACGCCGGGGTCACCGACGTCGAGCAGTGGCTGGCGACGCCCGAGAAGCCGACGGAGTACCTCCAGTCGACCCTGTACACCAAGGTCGTGCTCGCGCTGCTGACGCACCGCGACGCCGGCGACATCCTCGACAGCCAGCGCTCCGAGCACCTGCGCAGCATGCGCATCCTCACCGACCGCAAGCGCCACGGCGACCTCGCGGACCAGCTCGTCTGCGACCACGCCCTGTTCCACCTGGAGGCGGACCTGCGCTGGCTGGAGCTGACCGCGGCCCGGCTCGACAAGCTCCGTGCGGAGGTGGCCAAGTGAACGCTCCCGCCGGTTCGCTGCTCACGGCCGAGAAGCTCCGCAAGGCGTACGGCCCGACCGTCGCCCTCGACGGGGCCGAGTTCTCCATACACCCGGGCGAGGTCGTCGCCGTGATGGGGCCCTCCGGCTCCGGCAAGTCGACCCTGCTGCACTGCCTCGCCGGGATCGTGCCGCCCGACTCCGGGTCGATCATGTACGCCGGCCGGGAGATGGCCACCATGAACGACGCCGAACGCAGCGCGCTGCGACGCAGCGAGTTCGGGTTCGTCTTCCAGTTCGGGCAGCTGGTGCCCGAACTGACCTGCGTGGAGAACGTCGCGCTGCCGCTGCGGCTGAACGGCACCTCCCGCAAGGAGGCCGAACGGGCCGCGCTGGGCTGGATGGAGAAGCTGGAGGTCGACGACCTCGCGAAGAAGCGGCCCGGTGAGGTCTCCGGCGGTCAGGGGCAGCGGGTCGCGGTGGCACGCTCGCTGGTGACCGGTCCCCGGGTGCTGTTCGCGGACGAGCCGACCGGCGCGCTCGACTCGCTCAACGGCGAGCGGGTGATGGAGCTGCTGACGGACGCCGCCCGGTCCACCAACGCGGCCGTCGTCCTCGTCACGCACGAGGCACGGGTGGCCGCCTACTCCGACCGCGAGATCGTCGTACGGGACGGGAAGTCCCGGGACATGGAGCGGGCGGTATGAACGTCCGGCAGTGGTGCAGGGATCTGGCCATGGGGGTCCGGTTCGCCTTCGCGGGCGGCCGTGAGGGCTGGTTCCGGGCCGCGATGACGGCGGTCGGCGTGGGCCTGGGGGTGGCGCTGCTGCTGCTCACCACGGCCATCCCGAACGCGCTGGCCGTGCGCCACCAGCGCGACGTGGCACGGGCGGACTACACCTACGTCTTCGGCCACCCCCTGAAGCCCGGCGCGAAGACGTTCGTCATCGCCGACATCGACACCCCCTACCGCGGCGACGACATACGCGGCCGGCTGATCCAGCGGGAGGGCGCGAAGGCGCCGGTGCCGCCCGGTCTCACCCATTACCCGGCGCCCGGCGAGATGGCCGTCTCGCCCGCGCTGAAGCGGCTGCTCGACTCCCCCGACGGGGCGCTGCTGCGGGCCCGGCTGCCGTACCGGATCACCGCCACCATCGCGGAGAGCGGGCTGACCGGCTCGCAGGACCTCGCGTACTACGCGGGTTCCGCCGACCTCGCCGCCCACATCCACCCGCCGGACGTGGCCCGGATCGACCACTTCGGCAGCCCCCGGTCGCCGAACGCGGAGAGCGACCCGGTCCTCACGCTGCTCGTCCTCGTGGTCTTCGTGATCCTGCTGATGCCGGTCGCCGTGTTCGTCGCGGCCGCCGTCCGCTTCGGCGGCGAGCGCCGCGACCGACGGCTGGCCGCGCTGCGGCTGGTCGGCTCCGACGGCCGGATGGTACGGCGGATCGCGGCCGGCGAGGCGATGGCGGGCGCGCTGCTCGGGCTCGTCCTCGGCGCCGGCTTCTTCCTCGTCGGCCGCCAGCTCGCGGGGAACGTCGACGTGTTCGGCACCAGCGTGTTCCCGAGCTATCTCAACCCCTCCCCCGCCCTGGCCCTGCTGGTGGCGGTCACCGTCCCGGCGGCCGCCGTGCTGGTGACCCTGTTCACGCTGCGCGGGGTGGTCATCGAGCCGCTGGGCGTGGTGCGTACGGCGAAGCCCACCCGTCGCCGGCTGTGGTGGCGGCTGCTGCTCCCGGTGGCCGGTCTGGCGGCGCTCTACCCGATGATCGGGCAGGGCCGCGGCGACGGCGACTTCAACCAGTACCTGGTGACCGGCGGCGTCCTGCTCCTCCTGGTCGGCATCACGGCGCTGCTGCCGTGGGTCGTGGAGACGGTCGTCGGCCGGCTCGGCCGGGGCGCGGTGGCCTGGCAACTGGCCGTCCGGCGGCTGCAGCTGAGCAGCGGTACGGCGGCCCGCATGGTCAACGGCATCGCGGTGGCGGTGGCCGGTGCGATCGCGCTCCAGATGGTCTTCGCCGGTGTCGAGGCCGACTACACCAAGTCGACCACCAACGACCTGAACCGCGCGCAGATGTCGGTCCAGGTGCCGACCGGTGTCCCGGTCCCCGAGGTCGCCCAGGCCATGACCGGGACCAAGGGCGTACGGAAGGTGGTCTCGATCGCCGACGGCGAGGTCGGCGACCGGAAGAAGGACCCGAACCGGACGGGCCAGGTGAGTGTGGGCAGTTGCGCCTCGCTGCGGGAGATCGCGGCCCTGCCGTCCTGCCACGACGGCGACGCCTTCGTGGTGAAGGGGTCCGACAGCGACTCCGAGACGGCGAAGCTGCTGGCCGCCGGTGAGAAGCACGGCCGGACGCTGTACCTCGACCCCTCCTACTCCGGCGACGACGAAGGCTCCCCGAGCCGCTGGACGGTGCCGGCGGGGCTGAAGCAGGCACAGACCCGCGAGGACCCCACCGGCTACAAGCGCGGCGGTTTCCTGCTCACCCCGGGCGCACTGCCGGAGAGCGCCAGTACGGCGGTGCAGGGCGTGGTCTACCTGTCCGTCGACTCCGGGGTCCGCGACGCCCACGAGTACGTGATCAACACGGCGGTCCGGATCGACCCGCTGATGCACGCGGAGACGCTGACCTCGATCGAGCGGAACGGCCAGTTCGAGTCCATCCGCACCGGGCTGTTCGTCGGCGCGGCCGCCGTACTGGCGCTGATCGGCGCGAGCCTGCTGGTCGGCCAGCTGGAGCAGCTGCGCGAGCGCAAGAAGCTGCTGTCGGCGCTGGTCGCCTTCGGCACCCGGCGCCGCACACTGAGCCTGTCGGTGCTGTGGCAGACGGCGATCCCGGTCGGGCTCGGCCTGGTGCTGGCCGGCGTGGTGGGACTGACGCTGGGCACGGTGCTGCTGAAGATGGTCGGCTCCACGGTGCGCGTGGACTGGCCCGGCGTGCTGGCGATGACCGGCTTCGGCGCGGTGGTCGTCCTGGCGGTGACCCTGCTCAGCCTGCCGCCCCTGCTGCGGCTGATGCGCCCGGACGGCCTGCGCACCGAGTAGCCGGCGTCAGGAATCGGCGCCGAGGACCCGGACGGGCAGCGGCCGCAGCGCCTCGTGCAACGCGGCCGCCAGCTCCCGGTACTCGGCGCCGCGCGCTGCCCCGGCGCGTGTGCCTGGACTCCCACGAGCAGGTGCTGCGCAAGGCCGGGGTCGGCCGTGAGGTGCTCCAGGAGGCGTTCAAGATCGCCTCGGTGGTCCAGGCGGTCGGCTCCGCGCTGGAAGCGGAAGCCGTGCCGGCCGAGGTGGAGTAGGCACCGTCGCTCATCCCCTGGGGGCTGCGCCCCCAGACCCCCCTTCGGCCTGAACGGCCTCGTCCTCAAACGCCGGACAGGCTGAAGTGGGTGGCTGATCACCGTCGTCAGGCGCGGGGTGGGACGAAGGATGTGGCTGATCAGCGTCGGCAGGCGCGGGGTGGGACGGAGGATGTGGCTGATCAGCGTCGGCAGGCGCGGGGTGGGCTGACCGGGATGACCCGTCGGCGTCTTCGGGCTCGGTGGCCGCGTATCGCTCGCGCGAGTACTGGTGCAGGTAGCTGACCACCGTGTTCGTCACCGCCACCAGCGGTACGGCCACCACCGCGCCGCCCAGGCCCGCCACCAGGCTGCCGGCCGTGACCGTGAGGACCACGGCCAGGGGGTGGACGCGGACCGCCCGGCCCAGGATGAACGGCTGCAGGATGTGGCCCTCGATCTGCTGGACCGCGAGGACGACGGCCAGGGTCATGACCGCGGTGAAGACGCCCTGGGTGACCAGCGCCACGATCACCGCCAGCGCGCCGGAGGCGACGGCGCCCACGAGCGGGATGAACGAGAACAGGAAGATGAAGACGGCCAGCGGCACGGCCATCGGGACATCCAGGAAGTAGATGCCGATGCCGATGAAGATGGCGTCGATGAGGGCGACCAGGACCGTGCCCCGGACGTAGGCGGTGAGCGTGCGCCAGGCGCGCGGGCCGGCGCCGGCCACGCCCTCGCGGGCGGCCGCGGGAACCAGCTTGAGGAACCACTGCCAGATGCGGTCGCCGTCGTAGAGCAGGAAGAGCGTGGAGAAGAAGACCAGCAGCAGGCCGGTCAGGGCCTCCACGACGACCTGGACGCCCTCCAGGCCGAACGACGTGATCTGGTCGGTGTTGGCGCCGATCGCCTCGCGGAGGTTCTTGGCGATCTGGTTGATCTGCTTGTCGGTGACGTGGAAGGGGCTCTTCAGCAGCCAGTTGCGCAGATCGTCGATGCCGTTCTGGATCTGGTCGGAGAGCGTGTCGATGTTCTCCATGACCTGCCAGGTCACGAACCAGCCCATCAGGCCGATCACCACGAACCCGGAGATGGCGGTGAGCGCGGTGGCGGGGCCGCGCGGTACGCCGTAGCGGCGCAGCCGGGCGACGGTCGGCTGGAGCAGGGCCGTGATGAGCAGGGCGACGACGAAGGCGAACACGACCAGTTGCACGGAGCTGATGACCCGCATCAGGATCCAGACCGCGCCGGCCAGCACCAGCAGCCGCCAGCCGGCCTCGGCGGCGACCCGCACGCCCCAGGGGATGGCCGTCACCGGGTCGGGACGCGGCACCGGCTTCCGGACGGGCGCGGGGGCCGGTGGGTCCGGGGCCGGGGCGGGCGCCGGAACGGGCACGGCCGGAGCGGGCGGCTCCGGCTCGGCGTGCTCCCGCTCCACCTCGGCCCGGCGCTCGTCCAACCGCTCGCCCATCTCGGTGAGTCCAGCCCCGATACGGCCGAGCCACTCAGGCACGCGCGACATGATCCGCCCTCTCCCCACCACTCCCCCCTGGAGTCGTCCGCAACGACCGTACAGGGCAACAGCCCCTCCCCCTAGGACGGGGAGGGGCTGCGGAAGGTTGAGAGAGAGGCTGGCTGCAAGCTTTTAGGGGCGCTGGGGGGGAACTGCGCGAGCAACCCCCGGCGGAACGCCTAATACCAGTGGTTCGCCTGCCAGAACGACCAGGCCTCACACGGGCTGCCGTACCGGGAGTTCATGTAGTTGAGGCCCCACTTGATCTGCGTGGCCGGGTTGGTCTGCCAGTCGGCGCCGACGGAGGCCATCTTGGAGCCGGGCAGGGCCTGGAAGAGACCGTAGGCGCCGGAGGAGGCGTTGACCGCCCGGTAGTTCCAGCTGGACTCGTGGTCCACGATGTTGCTGAAGCACTGGAACTGGCCGCTGGCCACCATCTGCTGCGCCATCGCCTGGATCTGCGCCACGGTGTACGAGCTCTGGACCGGGAAGCTGGACACGGAGGAACGGCTGGCCGCTTCCTTCGCCTGAGCGCGCTCCTTGGCTTCCTTCGCCGCCTTCTCGGCCTCGGCCTTCTTGGCCTCGGCGGACTTGGCCGCGGCCACCCTGGCGGCCTGCTCGGCGTCCTTCTTGGCGGACGCGTCCGCCTGGATCGCCACGGCGTCGGCCTGCTGCGTCAGGGACGCGGTCTGCACCTGGGCTTGCTGACCCGCGGGCAGGTCGGCGAGGAGCGTGGTGTCGGCTGCCGTAGCCTCGGCGTCGCTGTTGGGCTGGGCGACGCTGCCCGAGGCAACACCTACGACGCTTCCGACGGCGGTGACCGCGGTGGCCGAGGCCACTGCGAATCCCCGGACCGAGATCCGGCTCACACGGTTTCCTTCCAGCATCGCCCGCTTCGGTGACCCTGGCGGACGCAATCTTGCCCCTGACACTGGTCTCCTCACTACTGGGTCACGGGAGACACGGGCCCGGTGGGCAGCTCCGGAAGGGAGCGCCACGTGGTGCTCGGGCGGCATACGACGTCGCTATGGAATTAGCAATGGTGCTTCTGTTGTTCCGTACCGCTGGGGGTACGGGTGTGTCGTATGCGGGGCCTGACAGGAGTGAGACTCTGCCGTAACCCGACGCCGGGTGGCAATTCAGAGTTGCGTGTGAAAGCTCACATCCGGTTTCTCCCAGGGGATTTCAGGAAACCGTCACGCGCGAAGGCGCCGCCCGGCTAGGCTCGGGGCCTTTGCCGGACGGCGCCAACGGGTGGGTCATCAGCCCAAGTTGGACACAGGGATCAGATGGTTCAGATGTGTCCGTCCTCCAGCATTTCGGTCACAAGGGCGGCGATCTGGGACCTCTCGGACCGGGTGAGGGTGACATGCGCGAACAGCGGATGCCCCTTCAGCTTCTCCACGACGGCGACCACACCGTCGTATCGCCCGACTCGCAGATTGTCCCTTTGCGCCACATCGTGGGTCAGAACGACCCGTGAATTCGCGCCGATCCGGGACAGAACGGTCAGCAGCACGTTCCGTTCCAGCGACTGGGCCTCGTCCACGATCACGAACGCGTCGTGCAGGGAGCGGCCGCGGATGTGGGTGAGCGGCAGCACCTCCAGCATCCCGCGGGCCGTGACCTCCTCGATGACCTCGCGGCTGGTGACCGCCGAGAGGGTGTCGAAGACCGCCTGCGCCCAGGGGCTCATCTTCTCCGCCTCGGAGCCCGGCAGATAGCCCAGCTCCTGCCCGCCGACCGCGTACAGCGGGCGGAAGACCATCACCTTCTGGTGCTGGCGGCGCTCCAGGACCGCCTCCAGGCCCGCGCACAGCGCCAGCGCGCTCTTGCCGGTGCCGGCCCGGCCGCCCATCGACACGATCCCGACGTCCGGGTCGAGCAGCAGATCGAGCGCGATGCGCTGCTCGGCGCTGCGGCCCTTGATGCCGAACGCCTCCCGGTCGCCGCGCACCAGGCGGATGTTGCCCTCGGCCGTCACCCGGCCGAGCGCCTTGCCGCGCTCGGACTGGATGGTCAGACCGGTGTGCACGGGGAGGTCGGAGGCCTCCGGGACGTAGACGTGCCCTTCCTCGAAGAGGATGTCCACCTGTTCGCCGGGCAGGGTCAGTTCGGACATTCCGGTCCAGCCGGAGGCGTCCGTGATGGCGAGTTCGGCGCGGTACTCCTCGGCGAGGAGACCGACCGACGACGCCTTGATCCTGAGGGGCAGGTCCTTCGAGACGACGGTGACGTCGTACCCCTCGGCCTGCAGGTTGCGGGCCACCGCGAGGATGCGGGAGTCGTTGTCCCCCAGGCGGTAGCCGCTCGGCAGCACGCTGGGGTCCGAGTGATTGAGCTCGACACGGATGGTGCCGCCGAGGTCCCCGATCGGGATGGGGGCATCGAGGCGGCCGTGCCGGACCCGGTAGTCGTCGAGCAGGCGCAGCGCCTGCCGGGCGAAGTAACCGAGTTCGGGATGGTGCCGCTTGGCCTCCAGTTCCGTGACCACGACGATCGGGAGCACTACCTCGTGCTCCTCGAAGCGGGCCATGGCGTTCGGGTCGGCCAGCAGGACGCTGGTGTCGAGAACATAGGTGCGCCGGTCGGACTTGCGGCGCGTTGTGCTGGTCACCACGGAAGGACGTACCCCCTCGGATGAGGTCGGGGAGCGACGAAGGCGAGCTGGACCGGTTGACGGCCGCCCTGCACGGGCCGAAAACCGGCCCCCCGCTGCTTCTTCCGTGCCGTGACCGCACGGTCGGGCTGGTGCAAAGGGCCTCCCGGGCGGACGGCCCCGAGCCGCCCGCTGAGAACCGATGCCCGTGGTTCGGGCATCGACCTGCTTGGCTTATGCCCTCGAACATGCGCCGCCATGCCACGGTCCGCAACGACACGCAGGTGAACTCCGCGTTACACGCGCCCCAATATGGGTGATTTACGCCTCATGGGTGGGGTGAGGTCATCCACCGTGACGACCGGGTTATCCAGCGTGGCAGTGGTGGCGGGGGTCGTATGCCGCGTTGACGTCCGCCGTCACGAAGACGTCACCCGCCGTAGCGGCGGTGCCGGGCCGCGTAGTCGCGCATGGCACGCAGGAAGTCGACCTTGCGGAACGCGGGCCAGAAGACCTCGCAGAAGTAGTACTCGGAGTGGGCGGTCTGCCAGAGCATGAATCCGGACAGCCGCTGCTCGCCGCTGGTGCGGATCACCAGGTCCGGGTCGGGCTGGGCACCGGTGTAAAGGTGCCGGCCGATCATGTCGACGTCGACGGAGTCGGCGAGGTCCTCCATCGCGACACCCTTGTCGTGGGCGTCCAGGATCATCGAGCGGACGGCGTCGGCGATCTCCTGACGGCCGCCGTAGCCGATGGCGACGTTCACCAGTATCCCGTCGACGTGCGCGGTGGCCTCCTCGGCCTCCTTCAGCGCGGTCTGCATCGGGGCGGGCAGCAGGTCGGGGGTGCCGACGTGGTGGACACGCCAGCGGCCGTCGGCGGCGAGGGTGCGGACGACGTCCTCGATGATGCCGAGGAGGGGGACCAGCTCCTCCTTGGCCCGGTCGAAGTTGTCGGTCGACAGCAGCCAGAGGGTGACGACCTCGACGTCGGTCTCGGAGCACCAGCCGAGGAACTCCTCGATCTTCTCCGCGCCGGCGCGGTGACCGTGCACCGTGCTGGATCCCGCGGCCTTCGCCCAGCGCCGGTTGCCGTCCATGATGACGCCGATGTGCTTGGGCACCTGAGCGTGGTCCAGGTGGCCTTCCACCCGGCGTGCGTAGAGCCTGACGAGCAGGCCGCGCAGCTTGTCGCGCAGGTTCACTTGAAGTCCGCCCCTCGTGGATCGGATGCGGGGGTCCGCGTTGAGTCCGCGGGGTCCGCATGCTTGGGGATGCGGGAGTCCGCGGGCCGAAGCCTACCCCGCTGGGAGTTGGGGGGAGTTCGGCGGGGAGGGCGCCCCACGGGGGCGGGGGCTCGGGCGGTCGGGCGACCGCGGGCCAGTTGTGGCTGGTCGCGGAGTTCGCCGCGCCCCTTCGGGACCCTGCCTCGGGGGCGCTTGAAAACAGGGTGAGAACTGCGGACAAAAAACGGGCCGGTCCGTGGGGGGGAGACGGACCGGCCCGAGGGGGGGCTTCCACCATAACCCTTCGTAAGTGATGCTGCGCGCATCAGCGCGCATCAACTACTCTCCGGAGTCGTCCGGCGACGCCCCGGTGGGCCTGAAACGCTGGATTCGAGAGTCCCGCATGGCCGATTCACATCGGAATCCCAGGAAAAGTAGCCACTTACGGGGAGATCAAGAGGGTTTGAGCCGTCTTGGGGATGCCTCGGCGAGTTGTTCGCCCGTCCCTCCGACGGGCTACCCCGGGTGCGAACGGCGACTTGACGGGAGCGCGCGGGGCGATACGGCACCGCGCAGCCCCCTCCACTGCGCGGTACCGCCCGCGCAGCTTTGCTCACGCGAATTGCCTTGGTCTGAACTTACGTGAGCCGATCGGGTGATACGAAGCGAAAGTGGTAACGATGCGGGAACGCTGTGAAAATCAGAGATGAACGAAAGGGCTCCTCGTTCACTTATGCGCAGCTCAGCGAACTAGTGAACGAGTTGACCGTATTGACCGATCGCGTCCCGGCATGACCCACCTTGATCATTTGACTTGCCGCACGGACGGGCAGTCGTCCGGCAGCTCGGACGGCGGTTCTTGGCCATTCTTCGCCGCCTGGCATTGCAAGGCCGGTGCATCAGGGCCGGGCCACCGGTCTACGGGCGTCGAACAAGTGCCGGGAGCTGTGCGCGACGAAGGGCCCCTCCGACTCGATCCGCCGGTGCAGGGCGCGGAGTTGGGGCTCGTACGCCTCGACCGTGAAGCCCGGGACCATCCACACGACCTTCCGCAGGAAGTGCACGACGGCCGCGATGTCGTGGAACTCCATCCGCAGCCGCTCCGCCCGCAGACCGACCACCTCCAGCCCGGCCGCCTCCGCCGCGGCGCGCTCGCGGTCGGGACGGCGGCCGCCACGGACGGCCTCCGGCTGCGGGCCGAGGAAGAACTCGACGAGTTCGAAGACGCTGGCGGGCCCGACGTGCTGCGCGAAGTACGCGCCGCCCGGCCGCAGCACGCGCGCGATCTCGGCCCAGTGAGCGCGCACCGGGTGCCTGCTGAGGACCAGGTCGAAGGTCTCGTCGGCGAACGGCAGCGGGGCGTCCTCGGGCGAGGCGACGACCACCACGCCGCGCGCGCCGAGCAGCGCGCTCGCCTTAGGGACGTTCGGCGGCCAGCCCTCGGTGGCGGCGAGCAGCCCGGGCCGGTCCGGGGCCGCCGTACCGAGGGCGAAGTCGAACACCTCGCCGCCGCCGGTCTGGATGTCGAGCGCCGCCGTGGCACGGGCCAGTCGCCCGCCGGCCGCACGGGCGTACCCCCAGGACGGACGGGCCTCGGTGGCCCGCCCCTCGAACCAGGAGAAGTCCCACCCCTCGGTCGGCACGGCGGCGCCCTCGGCGACGAGGTCCTCGAAAGTGCGGTGCGTCCGCTGCTCTGCCATGGCCCGCAGCATCGCAGCGGATTGTCGGTGCCCGCTGCTATTTTCACCGGCCATGACGACCGACGACACGTACACGGCCGACGAGAAGGACATCCTGCACGCGAGCCTGGACCGGCACCGGGACGCGGTCCTGTGGAAAGTGCGGGGCCTGGACGACGAACAACTGCGGCGCCCGATGACGCCGTCGGGCACGAACCTGCTGGGGCTGGTGAAACATCTGGCGTCGGTGGAGTACGGCTGGTTCGTCTCGTCCTTCGGCGGGGAGACCGAGCCCCTGTGGTTCGACCCCTACACCGACGACGACCTGTCCGTCGGCCCCGGTGAGACCACCCAGCAGATCGTCGACTTCTACGGCCGTGCGCGCGCCGCGGCCGACGCGGTGATCACCGGGCGCCCGCTGGACGCACTGGGCCGGCCGGAGTGGCGGGACCACTCGGTCTCGCTCCGCTGGGTCCTCGTCCACATGATCGAGGAGACGGCACGGCACGCCGGGCACATGGACATCGTGCGGGAACTGATCGACGGGGCGACGGGCGACCATCCGGCCGCCACGGAAACGGCGTGACGGAGTCGTAGGACGCACCACGCCGCGAGGGCATCACGGTGCCCCCGTGGCATGGCCGCGCAGGACCAGCAGCACGAACCCCTCGTCCACGGGCTGCTCCGGGTCCTCGTACGGCACGAAGCCGCTCTTCTCCAGCAGCCGTACAGAGGCGGTGTTCTCGACGGACGTGTCGGCGAACAGGGGCCGTACGGTCTCCTCCCGGAGGAAGAGGGCGAGGGCACGGCTGCCGACGCCTCTCCCCCAGTACGCCCGTCCGAGCCAGTACCCGGTGAACCGGCGCTCGCCGTCCCACCAGGCCACGATGTTCCCCGCGACCTCCCCGTCCGCGACGACGGTCCGCACCAGGCCGCTCGGATTCCCGAGCACCCGCTCTCTCCAGTGCCGGAGGAAGGCCTCCCGCGGCCGCGGCGTGAACCCCGACCGCCGGACGGCCTCCGGGTCGTGCTCGTAGGCCAGGAAGAACTCGAGGTCGTCGTCCCGGACGGGCCGCAGCCGAACGTCGCTGGTCGTCATGACGGCGAGCATGGCACCCGCCACTGACAACGGCGGGCGGCCTTCTCTCGGACCGCCTCTACGGCACCAGCGGCCGGACCTCCTCCGCGGTGAACCGCACGAAGCCCTCGGGATCGTGCTCGTCCGCCGTCGGCTGGAGGATCACGGTGTCGGCGCCGGCCTCCACGAGCCGCTGCACGGCCTTGGCGACGGCGCCCGCGTCACCGGCGACACCGAGGTCGGGGACGGACTCCAGCCCCTCCGCGACGAGTTCGGCACGGAGCCGGGCGGGGGCGTCGGGCCCGGTGGCGGTGAGCAGGTACACGACGACCTTGTGCGGCTCGTCCGCGCCGCGTCCCGCGGCCAGCCGCCCCTCCTCGATGAGCCGCAGGGCCCGGCGGACGCGGTCGGGTGAGGTCGCGGCGGTGAGAACGGTCCCGTCGGCGGCGGCACCGGACAGGCGGAGGGTACGGGGGCCTTCGGCGCCGGCGAGGACCTCCACCGGGTCGGCCGGCGGCCAGTCGAGGGCGACGTCGTCGAGCCGGACGTACCGCCCGCCGACGGTCAGCCGCTCCCCGCGCAGCAGCGCACGCAGGGCGTCGAGATGCTCGCGCAACAGGGTCAGCGGGGACTCGGCGCGGGCACCGACCTGGCCCATCCAGTCCTGCACGCCGTGCCCGACGCCGACGATCGCGCGCCCCGGGAACATCCGGTGCAGCGTGGCGACCTCCATCGCGGTGACGGCGACGTTCCGCAACGGCACGGGCAACAGCCCGACCCCGACCCGCACCCGCTCCGACCAGGCGAGAGCGGCCGCGGCCGCGGAGATCCCACCCTCCCGGAAACAGTCCTCCCACAACCACAACTCCTCAAGCCCCACCCCCTCAGCAACACGAACCACGTCCCGCAGCCGCTCGGGGGGAAGCTGGGGACGGAAGACTGCGCCGAGTGTTGTCATGGGGGAGGTATTACCCGGGGCGGGCGACCGTCACAACCGAAATTGCGCGCCGTCGCCGCTTGCAACCACCCTGATCAGTCGAGGTTACGGAGAAGTGGCCTCGGCCCGAGCGACGGATGCGGTGAGGTCCTTGCGAAGGGCCAGCCGGAAGGGCCTGGCCCCGCCCGGTTCGGAGACCACCGCGCCCGGGCCGGGAGGGCCTGCGCACCAGAGGCGGGTGAGCCGCATGCTCACGTGGCGTTTGAAGGGGGTGGACGTCAGGACGTCCTGCCCGATACGGAGGATCGCGGGGACCCTCGCCTCACGTCCCTTGGTGGGGTCGTACTCCCTGGGCCGCCACCCGTGCGTGCCGGGAACGACGACCTCACACTTCACCAGCCTCCAGGGGTGCACGCTCAGCCTGCGATGCATGCGCAGGGCCGTGACCGCACCCCAGATGTTCAGGGGCAGCAGGACCGGCGTGACGAAGACGCCTCTGACCAGGATCGGTATGAACTGTTCTGCGTCGGTGGCCGCGGCCAGCGCGATCGCCAGGAAGAAGCCGGGCCATACGACGAGGAGAAGCACCGCCTGCCGGATCAGCCGGCGGTGGATCGCGCGGCGGGTGGGCGGATGCTTTACGGCGGGCTGCGAGGCCCAGGGAAGCGCCGGGGAGGGGGCGCTCACCGACGCTCACTCCCTGCGGCAGTCGCGAAGGGATCCTCGAAAGTGACGGTGTGCGCGATCTGGCGGAGGATCGCGCGGTATTGCTTGCGCCGACGTACGGCAGTGGTGCTCAGGGTGAGGAGAGCGAGAGCGGTGCCGTGGGGGTGCGGGAGGTAGCCGTGGAGTTGCAGCAGGGGTTGCTGGGGAAGACCCGACTCGGCTGCCGCCGTACGAAGCGTCTCGCTGAACGCGGCCGGGCCGCAGGGTACTTCCGTGAAGTCGATGTCGGTGTGGCCTGCCGCCGTCACCAGAACTCGGGCAGCGGTGACTGCTCGTGGGGCCCAGGCGGTGTCCACCCAGGAGATGGTGAAAAGGGAGAGCAGCGCGCTTCCGTCCAACTCCTCCGTGTCCTCGGTGTCGTCCCGATGGAGGCCGACCGCGCAGTGAGCTGTCCCGCTCGTGTACACGCTGTGCAGCATGCGTTGGACGGCGGTCAGGGTCATGACGAATTCCTGCCTGGACAACTCGTCAGGGGCCGCGTCGAGGATCGGAGCCAGCGCCTCGCGGAGTCGCTCCGCCTCGGGAGAGCCTGTCGGCGTGACGAGGGCGGCGAGGGGAACAGCGGTGAATCCAGCGGGTACGGCGAACCAGACGCCGTCGCCCGGTTCTCCGGCACTGGGGTGGACGATGACGTTCGAAACGGGTGTGGTGGTCATGATGGGGCGCTTCTCATCCCTGCGCGGGGAACTGTGACGGCTCCGGGAGGTACCGGGCACCAGCACGGCCGGCATGCTCGACGGCCACCGGGTCGGCACCCCAGCCCTCCGGGGCACACCTGCGGTCGAAGACCGGCCGCTGGTAGAGGAGATGCAACCGCTTCGGTACCTGGCCGCCCCGGCCGGGCGCGGCGACCACCCCGAGGAAGCGCGGGTCGCCCGCGAACCAAAGCGGTTCGATCTGCGCCCTGCGCTCGGGCTTCGTACGGGGGCCGTCCAGTCGGCGCAGCCACCAGTGCGAGCGGTGGTGCTTGAGAAACACCAGCGGGATCTTCTCTTCCGGTGCGGACGGATTGCGGAACTCGAACCAGATTCCGTCGTCGCGGGCACCCGGGTACCTGCCGAGTCCACTCGGCACCTTTTCGAGGATCTGCCAGGGATACGCGCGCAGGACGCGTCGGATGCCCAGGGCCGCGGGGAAGTAGGTGAGCTGGACGAAGATCCGGTAGAAGCCGTAGAGGAAGTACGGCATGAAGATCCAGACCACCCAGTTCGGTGTGTACGTGGAGATGCCGATGAGCGCCACCCATCCGGCAGGCCATCCGATGAGCCCGGCCACGTTCATGGCCATGTGCCGTCTCCACGCGGCGCGTGTGGGGACGTGGTCCCAGGCTGTGGGGTGATCGGTGGGATGCATGAGGGGTTGCTTTCTCGTGGGGAGAGGGAGGATGGACGGTTCGGCCTCAGGCGGTTCTCACAGATGGCCGAAAACCCGGCGGACCAGATCGACAGTCTCGGCGGTGTCGATCGGCCCCAGGAAGAAGCCGTCAACGCCGGTGCCTACGTTCGCCGCGGTGTCGTTGTCCAATGAGTCGCTCAAGCTCGCGGACAGGCCGTAGGAAGCTGTAGTGAGGCCGGCCCACGGGGCGGCCCTCTCTGCGGCCTCAACCGTCCCGGTCAGGCGTGGCGCCTTTGCCACCACCCATTCCGTGAACGGGTTCTTCAGTTCGGCGAAGGCTTTGGCTGATTCCATGGTCCTGCCTCCGGCTGCGGCGAACCGCTGGCCCACGGTGAGGACCTCGCCGGCTTCGCCCACCGATCTGAACAGCACCGGGGCGCCCTTGGCCGCGGCACCGAGTCCGGGAAGCATGCCCAGGCCGTCCGCAGCCACGCCGATCGCGTTGCTCCAGAAGTCGGCGTCAAACTCTCCATGGCGAAAGCCGTCCCACAAAGAGGCACGCACGGCGGGATCCGCCAGCCGGGTCGCGACCGCGCCGGCGCTCAGTGCCGCCGCGGCCAGGAGCAGTACCGCCGCTGCCGTGCCACCCGTGACCACGAACAGGGCGATGATCCCGAGGGCCGCGGCAGTCCAGCTCAGGATGTCCGGCAGGTTGTCGGTGATCCAGTCGAGGGCTTCGCCGAAGAGGCCCGGCTCGTTCGGGGCCAGTTTCTGTGTGGCGTCGGTGATCTTGCCCGCCCGGTAACGGGCCTTCTCCTCGTGCTCCTCAGCGAGCTTCTTCGCCCTGCTGATGATCGCGTCAAGGTCGGCCTGGGCCGTCTCCACCGCCGTGTTCGCGTGGGTGAGCGTCTTCTGGGCCGCCTCGTGCTGCGAACCCTTCTTCTGCAGATCGGAGTCGTGCTTCGCCCTACCCGCCCGGCTCTTCGCCGCGGCCAGCGCATCCCGCGCGTCCTTGGCGTCGCTCTCGAGTTTCTTCGCCCGGCGCTGGAATTCCTCCAGTTCGCCTTCCCAGCGGTCGAGTTGGCGGGCGGCCTTGCGGATGGAGTGCGCGGCGTTCTTCAGGTTGAGCGGCAACGGCCCGCCGTCGAGTTCCTCCCGGAAGGCGACGGCGGCGTCGCCCTGCCAGTAGCTACCGTCCATCAACTTGGTGACCAGGCCATGGGACTCTTCCAGGACCTTGGCACAGTTGGTGAGCTTGACGTAGAGGTCGTGGACGGTGTCAGTGCTGCCGGGGGCGGGATTGAAACCCAGGGCCGGATAGTCCGCATTCGAAACGCCCGAGCGTGACTTCAGGCCCTGCGGTTTGTCGTAGTCCTCGCGGGTCTGCGCGTCGAGAATGCCAGCGGGCCGCTCCGTGCCGGGGGTGTAGGTCACGTCGCCCCTTCCCCCTTGCCCGACCTGGCCTTCTTCAAGGCTTCTTCCAGCGCCTTGTCCACCTCGTTGTAGCTGTCCCTGCTCTTCCCGATGATCTCGGCGAGGTCGTCGGTCTGCTCACCGATCTGTTCAGTGCCGTACTTCCACTCCTCCTGGAAGTACTGGCACGCGCTGTCCAGGTCGTCCGTACCGAGTCCGCTGACCGTGGCATCGCTCAGCGCCTTGCGCAGCCCGTTCAGCGAACTGCTCGACTTCTTCAGCAACTTCATGAAGTGTGCGAGCTCGTCACCGTCAACGACCAGCCGGTCGGCCACGCGCTGCCCCCTCTTCCGCTTCTTCTGCTTCCACTTCCGGGCCCTCGCTCCGGCCCCTGCCAGTGGCACGAGTAAGAGACCAGTAAGGAACTGTAACGGTTCCACTTGTGAAGTGCCGGACGACGGAAGCACAGAACCCGGGAGGGTGACCACAGGATCTCGAACGAAGCCGTGCCTGTACGTTCGTTCATGTCATGCGGCAGCGAGCAGGGCGGGCGGAGGCGGCGGGGATGGCACGCTGGCGAGACGGCCGGGGGACGTTGGTCGTGCACGGGGACGGGGGGCGGGTGGCCGCCGTGCCGCTGGAGATCGCCACGTCCTATCGCGCCCGTACCAGAGGGTTGCTGGGGCGTGATGGGCTTGACGGCGCGATCCTGCTGTCGCCCGCCAACGGGATCCACACCTTCCGGATGCGGATCGCGATCGACGTCGCCTATCTGGATCGCCGGCTGAACGTCATCGCCGTGCGGACCATGCCGCCGGGCCGCCTCGGCCGGCCTCGTCTCCGTTCCCGGCATGTGCTGGAGGCGGAGGCGGGGGCCATGGCCGAGTGGGGGGTGAGGACAGGCGTGCGGGTGACGGTCGAGGGGGTGTAGGGCCTGCCCACCCGCGCTCCGGGAACTGTCACCACGACGTCGGTCCTCCGTCAGCGGTTCAGATCCATGACCCCGACTCCGAGACCCGCGTAGGCCTCTGGCGCGACCGTCGCCACCAGCGCCCCGTCGGGGAGCATGGGGTTCGGCCGCGCGACATGTACGGCAGCCGCAACGCCGAAGCCGACGTCGACTCGGCACAACTCGGCAACCGTCGCCGCTGTCGCAAAGTCGTCGTCGACGAAACGGAGGACGTCCAACAGGACCCCGGCGTGAGCGACGATCCCCGAGCGTTCCCGCTCGGCCTCCAGGAGACACAGGACCGGCACCCACAGGCGCACGTCATCACTTGCCGCCGCCGCGTGGATGAGTCCGGAGACCTGCTTGTTGCCGCCCATCGCCAGCAACGTGGCACTGTCGAGGACGTAGTGCTCGGCGAGGTTCAACGGGATTGCTCCGCGTCCGCCAGTGCGGCCCGGTGCCTGGCGTTGGCCTCCCGCATCTTGCGCCGCATCTCCGCGGACTCCTCGTCGGTCACGTAGTGCCCGAACCGCTCGGCAAGGAGGGCACGAGTGCGCTCGGCCCGTTCCTGGATCTGCTCAGGGGTCAGAGTCTGAGCCGCTATCTCCTGCATGAGCGCACGAAGACTGGTCCCGCGCGCCTCCGCCACGGCGGCGAGTTGGTCACGGACTTCTGCGGGCACACGGATCATGACGTCGGGCATGGCAAAAGTATACGTCACGTATACGCCTAACGAGGGCGACTGTACTCAGCTCTCCGTGCGCGGGAACGTGACCTCCACCCGGCGGTTCTTCTTCCTTCCCTCCTCCGTCGAGTTGTCCGCGATCGGGTACTGCTCGCCGTAGCCGCGGACGTCGAAGGTGATGTTCGGGTCGTTCAGGTCCTGGTCCAGGACGCCCTGTACGGCGTTGGCGCGCTGGCGGGAGAGGACGTCTCCGTGAGCCGAGGTGCCCAGGTTGTCCGTGAAGCCGAAGACGCGGACCTGGGTCGGGTTCTGCTTCCTGATCTCGTCCGCGATCGCCGCGATCCGTGCCTTCGCCGCCGCGCTCAGCTTCGCGCTGTCCTTGCTGAACAGCACCTCGGCCTGAAGGGCGAACGTCACGTCCGTGTTGGTGTCCGTACGGCGCTCGTCACCGCTCTGGTCCTCGACGACCGACTTGATGTCCAGGACCTTGGGATCGGCGAGGGTGGCGCCCTCGGGGAGTTTGAGGTCGGGGTCCGTCGGGTCGATCTTCACGGGGGCGGTGGCGGAGGGCTCGGTACCCGGGGGGACGCTCGGGTCGCCGCCGTCGGCACGGGCGGTCGTCGCGCCGTAGAGATTCGTGACGAGAAGGAGCGTCGCGGCGCCCAGGGTCAGGGGGAGGCGTGGAGTGGTCACTTCGTCCTCACCCGGAGATCTTGATGGTGCCGCTGGAGAACGTGGGGAGCTGGAGGGTCACCTCGGTGGTGTCGGCCGGCGGGGCGGGGAACTGCATGAAGACGGGGATGGTCTGGCCGGCGTCGATCGAGGACAGATCGGTCGTGGTGAGCGGGCGGCCGTCCGTGTCTCGCAGAACGTAGTACCGCTTCTTCCCCTTGGAGTCCACGAGGGTGGCGCCACCGAACGACGTACCGTGCTGGACGATCTCCGTCTCGTCACCCCGCAGGGCCACGGGGACCACGACCGACTGGGAGCCGTCGTTCTTCAGGTTCGCGTTGACGGTGAGGAAGCCGCCCGAGTCCCGGATGGCCGAGGTTACTTGAAGGATCAGGCCGGAAGGGCCGTTGAGTTCGGCGAGGGGAGCCGCGGACTGCCCCTCCTGCGCACTCGGCTGGGACCCACCACTCGGGGAGGCAGATGACGACGCACCCGGCTTCTTGTCGCCCCCGCCGCCACCGCCGCCTCCGCACCCGGCCGCACCGAGAGCCAGACCGGCCGTGACGGCCAGTGCGACCATCCCCCTGCGAGCCTTCGCAGTGAACCGAATGCTCATCGCTCCGCTTCCTTCTTCACTCGTCGATTCGCTTGTCAGTCGGCCAGGTGGACGTCGAAGAGGTCCTCGGGTCCCGGGAGATCGGTGAGATCGCCGGGGTCCAGCTCCCAATTCCGGTCCCTGCAGGTGAGTTCGGGCAGGACACCGGCATCACCGGTGAGCGTGAATGTGCAGAGCGGCTCTATCACGGCCGTGGCGTGTGCCGTCGACTTCATGTTCTCGGTGCCGGGAACGACGGAGTCGCCCACGGTCTTGTTCGTCGTCGCATCGACCTTGTAACTCAGCGGCGGTTGGGACGTGCATTGCGCCGTCGCGTCGTTCTGGGACGCCAGCTGGGCGGCACGCCAGCAGGAGTCCGCGACGTCCACCTTGCCGTCGAAGATGTCCTGCCACTTGGTCGGGTCGAGTACGTCCTGCACCCACTGGTCCGCAAGCTCGTCACGCGTGTTCAGGGCCGCGGCGAGCGCCGCCGCGTCGGCTGCCGTCTGGGCACCGTTCCGGTTCACCGCGGCCTGGCCGACCGCGAGGTACGCGAACGCGAGAAAGAGCAGGCCTCCCACTACCGTGATGTAGATGGGGAAGGCCTGCCCTGAATCGCCGTAACGGCGAACACGCATCACACGATTTTGTCGATCTGCGCCAGGATCTTCTCCAGGATGTGGCTGCCGATGCTGGTACCCGTGACCGCCAGCACGATCGCCACCACCACCGCGATGATTCCCAGGTACTCGACCGCGGTCTGACCCCGGTCGTCGGCACGGCGCTGCATTGCGACAAGCATCCTCAGCATCAGGTCGCTCATGGTGCTCCCCTCCGGGTTCGGTTCCGATCCTGGCAGCGTAGGGCGGAACATACCCGGTGGCGGAGGGTCCGGGGACCCAAATCCGGACCCAGTTCACCCGGTTCACCTCAGGCCACCCCCAGCCACTTGGCCGTCGCCTGAGCGCGGGTGGTGGTGTGGAGTTTGGCGAAGATGCGGTTGATGTGGTTCTTGACCGTCTTCTCGCTGATGAAGCAGACGGCGGCGATCTGCTGGTTGCTCATACCGGACGCGATGAGGTCCATGATCTCCGCCTCCCTGCCGCTCAGTTGAAACCGGGACTGGGATGACTGTCCCACAGCGGATTGCAGTTGCGAAAGCTCTGTGGGGATGAATTTCTTAGGTAGAGCTCTCAGTTCCGGTTTCGTGTGTGCATTTGCGTGGCCTCTGACATGCGCCAGCAACGCGTTCGTCGCCGTCGGCGTGAAGTGCGGGCGGCCCCGGCCCACGTCCCGTACCGCCTGGGTCAGCTGCTGTGTCGTGAACTCGCCGTGGACCAGGTAGCCCCCGGCGCCCAGCCGGACCGCCTCCTGCACGAGGTCCGTCCCGTCGCTGTACGTCAGCATCATGACCGGGGCCACGCGGACCAGGTGGGGCAGGGCCGCGATGCCGTCCACGCCGGGCATGCGGACGTCCAGGAGGATGACGTCGGGGCGGTGGTGCAGGGCCGCCTCGTAGGCCGCGCGGCCGTCCTCGGCCTCCGCGACCACCGTGAGGTCGTCCGCCGCGGAGAGGACGGCCGTCAGGCCCGCGCGGATCACCGGGTTGTCGTCGGCCACCAGGACGCGCAGGGTCGTTGGCCGTTCCGTCGTGTCGCCGGTCATGGCAGTGGCACCTCCACTCGGACCTCCGTGCCCTTGTCGGTGGTCAGTTGGATGCGGGCGCCCACCGACGCCGCCCGTTCCGTCATGCCGAGCAGGCCGAAATGGCCGGTGCGGCGCAGGTCTTCGAGAGACGTGTCCGCAGGGAGGCCCCGGCCGTCGTCGTGGATCGTCACCACCAGGTGGGTGGGGGTGGTGGCCGCCCGTACGTCGACTTTCGTCGCGTGCGCGTGGCGGTGCGCGTTCTCCAGGGCCTCCGCAGCTATGCCCAGCAGCTGGCGGGCGGTGGGGGGCGGGAGCGGGACGGGGGTGGCGGGGCCGTCGTATCTCGTGGGGAGGGCCGTGCGGGCGGTGAAGCCGGTGGTCAGCGACGCGAGTTGGGAGAGTACGTCGGCCTCCGGGCCGCCGCGCAGGTCGGTCAGGAGTTCGCGGGACTCCGCCGCCGCCCGGCGGGCCGCCCGCGCCAGCAGTTCCGCCTGCTGTCTGATCAGCGCCGGGTCCAGGCGGTCCGGGGACACGGCCGCCGACGCCGCGAGGCCGTCGGCGACCAGCGCCACGCCGTACAGGGTCTTGGCCACCGAGTCGTGCATCTCGCGGGCCAGCCGGGCGCGTTCCGCGCTCGCCGCCTCGGTCGCGGCCAGGCGGGTCCGGGTCTCGGTCAGGGCCTCGGTGGCGGCGCCGAAGCGGAGCATCAGGTTGCGCAGGGTCGAGCCCATCGCGCCGGTGATGACGCAGAGGCCGGGGAGGAGGAGGGACTCGGCCAGTACACCGTGGCGCTTCAGCGTCTCCTGCGCCACCAGGAGGATCAGCGACTGGAGGGACGCGAAGACCGCCGCTCCCCGCCAGCTGTAGAGGAGGCCGGCGAGCAGCGGGGTGCAGACGCTGACGTACGCGAGGGTGGTGTCGGGGCCCGCCGAGATCAGGAGGAGGGAGCCGAACAGGGTGTCGGCGGCCAGGAGGGTGGGGTGGCGCAGGAGGAGGGGGCCGAAGCGCTGCCAGTCCCGGAAGAGGACGTACGAGATCATGAACGTGACGACCACGGCCGAGCCGACCAGGCGGACGCCCAGGCCGGGGCTGGCGTTGAGGAGGGCCGCGGGGGTCGCCACGGCGATCATCGCCAGGCGGAGGCCGAAGACCTGGCGGCACATCGCCTGGAGGGCGCGGATCTCGACCTTCGCGGCCCCCGCGCCGTCCGCGCCGTCCACGCCGTCCACGCCGGAGATGCGGATCCCGTCCACTCCGGTGGCGCGGGGCGTGCTCCTCTCCCCGTTCCCGTCCGCGTCCTCGCTGGTCGCCACGCTCGTCACCTCCGCCTGCTCCCCTACTTCCCCGTGACCGACCCGAAGTCGACCCCCGAGCCGAGCAGCAGGCCCGCGGCCAGCAGCAGCATCGTCGCCGGGACCATGAACGTGGTGATCATGAGGGTGGCCCTCGGTACCGCCCGGGCCGCCTTGCGGCGGGCGTTCTGGGCGTCGGTGCGGCGCATGTCCTTGGCCAGGGCGACCAGGGTGTCGACGATCGGCGCGCCCAGCTCCTCGCCCTGCTGGAGCGCCGTCACGAACATCGCCACCTGTTCGGAGTCGTTGCGGCGGCGGAGTTCCGCGAAGGCCTGGCGGCGGCTCATGCCGAGGTCCATCTGGCGCAGGGTGATGCGGAGTTCGTCGGCCCAGGGGCCCTCGTAGTGCGTGGCCACCCGGTCCAGGGCCTGCCGGAAGCCGAGGCCGGCGCCGACCACCACCGCGAGGACGTCGAGGAAGTCCGGCAGGGTGCGTTCGATGACGTCCTTGCGGATGCGGATCGCCGACCAGATGCCGACCTCCGTCCAGAACGCGCCGAAGAGGAGGAGCAGGACGGCGACCAGCCACTGGCCGCGCAGGAGGAAAACCAGGAAGCCGGTGCCGCCCAGGGCGCCGTAGACCGCGCGGCGGGCCGCGTAGCGGTCGATGGTCAGGCCACCGGGGTTGCCCGCCAGGTCGATCCTGCGGCGGTACTTGGCCACCTGGCGCGGGCCCATGAGGCGCAGCACCGCGGGCGCGTACCGCATGCCCATGCGGTCGATGAGGGAGTTGGCGGCGCCGGTGCGGGTGGCGCCCACCTCCAGGGCGATCGCCAGGTCGGAGGGGAGCTTCGCGTCCGCGCGGTACATGCGGACGCCCGCGAAGACGCCGTAGACGGCGAGGGCCATGAGCAGGGCCAGGAGGAGTGCCATGTGACATACCACCTCTTCCCTATACGTCGATGCGGCTGAGGCGGCGGATGAGGACGAACCCGATGACGTACAGCCCGAAGGCGATGAGCACGGCCGCCTGGCCGAGCCCGGTCCCCGTCATGCGGGCCAGGGTGCCGTCCTTGACCCCGTTCATCAGGAACAGGGCGCCGACGCCGAGGACCGGGACGGCGTAGGAGGTCATCGTCACCTGGGCGAGCTGGGTGCGGATCTCCCGGCGGGTCTCCTTGCGCTCCTCCAGCGTCTCGGTCAGGTTGCGCAGGGCGGAGACCACCTGGCCGCCCGCCCGGTTGGAGAGGACGAGCGTGGTGACGAGGACGACCAGCTCACGGGACGGAAGCCGCTCGGCGAGCTCACCGAGCGCGTCCTCCATGGAGTGGCCGATCGCCAACTGGTCGGCAACCTTGCCGAGTTCCTCGCCCGCCGGGGCCTCCAGCTCCTCCGCCGCCATGCCGATCGCGGTGCGCAGGGCGAGGCCGGCGTGGGTGGCGTTGGCCAGGATGCGGGCCAGTTCGGGGAGTTGGCCGATGAACCGCTCGATGCGTTTCTGCCGCTGCCAGTTGAGGAACTGGACGGCTGCGAAGACGCCGAGCAGGCCGGCGATCGGTCCGAAGAAGGGGGCCAGGGCGGCCTGGCCGATGAGCCAGAGGGATGCTACGGCGGCGAGCATGTAGACGAAGAACTCGCCGGGGGTGACGTCCAGGCCCGTCGCCGCCAGACGGAGTTCCAGGCGGCGGCCGACCGACGTGCCGCGCAGGCGGCGGTCCAGGTTGCGGAAGCGGCGCCGGCGGCCGGTGAGCGGGGCCTGGCCGGTGTAGGAGAGGCGGTCCACCAGGGCGGCGCGCTGGGCCCGGCCGGAGGCGTAGGTGTGCAGGCCCACCACGGCCAGGAGGCAGGCCAGCAGGGTGATGCCGGTGGTGAGGAAGACAAGGTCGTGGAGGGACATGGGCCGCCTACCGGGCTTCTCGGGTGGTGAGCTGGTCGAGGTGCTGGGCCACGCCGAAGGCCTGCGGGATCGGCTGGCTCGCCATGTAGAGGCGGTCGGCGGTACGGCGCGGCAGCGGGAAGTACTGGAAGGCGCCGTGGACATGGCCGTCGTGGGTCATGGGCTGGGCGTCGAAGCGGGCAACGGTCGCCAGCCGGTACGGCTCGCTGCCGTGGCTGTCGAGCACCGCGATCTCGGTGATCCGGCGGGCGCCGTCGGCGAACCGGGTCAGCTGGACGATGACCTCGACCGCGCTGTTGATCTGGTCGTGCAGGGCGACGAAGGGGACCTCGACGTCGGACATGGAGGCCAGGGTCTGGAGCCGGGTCAGCGCGTCCTCGGCGCTGTTCGCGTGGACGGTGGCCAGGGAGCCGTCGTGGCCCGTGGACATGGCCTGCAGCATGTCCAGGGACTCGCCGCCGCGGACCTCACCGACCACGATCCGGTCGGGGCGCATCCGCAGCGAGTTGCGGACCAGGTCGCGGATGGTGACCTGGCCCTTGCCCTCGACGTTCGCCGGGCGGGACTCCAGCCGGACCACGTGGGTCTGCTGGAGCTGGAGTTCGGCGGAGTCCTCGATGGTGATGATGCGTTCGTGGGCCGGGATCAGGCCGGACAGGGCGTTGAGCAGGGTGGTCTTCCCGGTGCCGGTGGCGCCGGAGACGATGATGTTGAACTTCGCCTGCACCAGGCCCGCGAGCAGGAACACCATGTGCTCGTCGAGCGAGCCGAAGCCGATCAGCTCCTGGAGGGTGAAGGAGCGCGGGAAGCGGCGGATGGTGAGGGTGGGGCCGGTCAGGGAGAGCGGCGGGATGATGACGTTGACGCGTTCGCCGGAGGGGAGGCGGGCGTCGACCATCGGGTTCGACTCGTCGACGCGGCGGTTGACGGTGGAGACGATGCGTTCGATGGTCTGCATCAGCTGGTCCGCCGAGACGAAGCGGAGCGGCAACTGCTCGACGCGGCCGCCGCGTTCGACGAAGATCGCGTCCGGGCCGTTCACCATGATTTCCGTGATCGACGCGTCTTCGAGGAGCGGCTCCAGGATGCCGAGGCCGAGGGCCTCGTCGACGACCCGGCGGATCAGCTGGGAGCGTTCGACGGTCGACAGGACCGGGCCCTCGCGGCTGATGATGTGGCCGAGGACGCGTTCGAGACGGGCCCGGCGCTCGGCGGCGGCCAGCGCGCTCATCTCCGCGAGGTCGATCTCCTCCAGGAGCTTGGCCCGGTAGGAGGAGACCAGGTGGCCGTCCTCCCCCCGGCTGCCGTGCTCCTCGGGGGAGTTGATGCGTGCCCGCAGGCTCATGGTTGCCGTGCTCCTCGTTCAGTGGTCGACGGGCATCGTGGCGGACTTGGTGGCGTTGCCGAGGTCCCAGACGATCTTCGGGATGTGGACCGTGGCGGTGACGGTGACGGAGTCGCCGCCGCCGGAGGACGCGCAGCTCACGTCGATCCCGCCGCTGACCGCGGACGAGCAGGCCGCGCCGACGTCCTCCTGCAGCGAGGCGGCGCGTGCCCCCGCCCGCGCCGCCGTACCGGCCTGCTCGGCGGCGTAGGCGACGGCGCCGAGCTGGATGCCGGCCAGTCCGACGACGAGGAGGATCGGGAGGAAGCCGAGGTACTCGATGGCGACCTGGCCGCGGTCGCGGGGGTGCCGGCCGGGAAGGCGGGGGTGCATCTCAGCGCTTCACCTCCTCCACGGTGCCGGCGTGGCCGTGCACGGTGACGGGGAAGTCGATGGAGCCGGGGAACAGGACCGGGACGCGCAGGGAGACGTCCGCGGTCACCGTGCCGGTGCCGCCGCACTGGTCCACCGTGGCTCCCTCCCGCCAGGCGCCGGAGAGGTCCTCCAGCGCGGCGCGCTGACAGACGCCGAAGCGTTCCCCCCGGGGGACGGCCGTGCCCGCCCGTACGCCCTCGTCGGCAGCGTTCCCCGCGAGGGTGAAGGCGTACCCCACGAGGACGGCCTGCCACATGAGCACCAGGGTGAGGATGATGACCGGGGTCATGCCGAGGAGTTCGACGGAGACCTGTCCGCGGTCGCGGACGAAGGGGGCGCCGGGTCGTCGGTCGGGTGCGGCCCGGTGGGGGTTGCTCGCGCAGTTCCCCGCGCCCCTGAAGGGGCGCTCACGGTGGCGCCCGGCTTTTAGGGGCGCGGGGAACTGCGCGACCAGCCACGACGGCGCCGCACCCGACCGACGACCCGACGGCCCCGGACCCGACCGACCGCGTCTCACGGCAGCTCCTTCCGCCGCCGGAACCCCACCGCCGCCCGCTCCCCGCCCCGTGCCCGTGTCCCGGACCGGCGTGGCGGCGGTGGCCCCTCCCCCGTCCGCACCAGGCCCAGCTCCCCGGCCAGCCCCCACAGCGCCTGCTTCACCGTGCTCCGTGAGTCCAGCTCGTGCATCCGGCCCGCGTCCACCGCGCCCTGAAGCTCCTTGAAATTGGCGGGAATCGGTGTCCCCGCCATGGCCGTCCCGGTGATGCGGCCGATCAGCGCCGGCTGGATCTCCGTACCGCGCGTGTACCGGTTGACCACCACCGTCGTCTCCTCGGCCTTGCGGATCTGCAGCCGGTCCCACATCCGCACCGTCCGCTTCGCCGCCCGAACGGCGACCACGTCCGGCGTGGTGACCAGCAGGGCCAGGTCGGCGGTCTCCACGGCCGCCGCGCCCGCCCCGCCGAGCTGCGCGCCGCAGTCGACGATCACCACCTCGTAGCGGGAGCGCAGGGCGCTGAGGATCTGGCGGGCGGCGCGGTCGGTGACCTCCTCGCCGCGTTCGCCCTCGGCCGGCGCCAGCAGCAGCGCCAGTCCGGAGTCGTGGCGGAAGACGGCCTCGGCCATGACCCGCGGGGAGATGTCGCCCACCGCGGCGAGGTCGGCGACCGAGCGGCGGAACTGGACGTCCAGGTAGGAGGCGACGTCCCCGGTCTGGAGGTCGAGGTCGACCAGGGCGGTGGAGTGTCCTGAGGCCTGCGCGGCGAGGGCGATCTGGACCGCGACGAGGGTCGCGCCGGTGCCGCCCTTCGCGCCGCTGACCGTGACGACGGTGCCGCCGACACCGGCGAACACGTCGGCGCCGTGGCCGAGATGGCGTCGTACGCCCGTGGACCACTGGGCGACGGCCTGGACGCGGCCGGCCAGCTCCTCGTAGCTCAGCGGAAGGCCGACCAGGCCGCGGGCGCCGGAGTCCATCGCGGCGGCGAACAGGCCGGGGCTGGTGTCGGTGGTGACCAGGACGACGCCCACGGCGGGGAAGCGCAGGGCGACCTCGCGGATCAGTTCGAGGGCCGGGACGGGGCCGATGCGTTCGTGGACGACGACGACCTCGGGGAGTTCGTCGACGGACTCGGCGGCGGACCGGGCGAGGGTGTCGACGAGCTGCGTGGAGTCGACGACGGGGGCCAGCGGTTCGGCGTCCGGGAGCTGGCTGAGCAGGGAGACCAGGGAGCGGACGGCGTCCGCGTCACCGACGGCGGGGAGGATCCTGATGGGCATGGAAGGCGCCTCTCACTTGTCCGTCGCGAGTTCGTAGGTGCGGTCCTTGTCCGGCACGGTGGTCGTCGTACCGGGCGCGACCAGGGCGAGCCGGACCCGCTGGGCGAAGGACTCCGCGTAGGTGAGGCGCTGGGCGTCGAGCGTGGACAGCGCGAAGGTGATGGGGACGGCGTCGCTGGGCTGCTGGTTCCTGTTGTCCGGGTCCACGTAGCTGAGCTGGGCCCCGACGTCCAGGACCCGGGCGTTGGTCACGATGATCTTCGACTGGTCGGGATCGGCCTGCTGCTTGCCCTCGAAGGTGGCGTAGACGTTGACCCGCGAGCCCGGGGTGATCTTGCCTGCCACCCCGGTGGCCGCGTCGATCATGATGGCGACCTCCTGCTCGCCCGGCTTCAGCTCGGGCTGGTCGACGATCATGTCGCTCTGGAGCAGCGAGCCCTTCTTCAGCGTGGTGACCGCGATCTTGCCCTGGATCTGGCTGAGGCTGGTGACCGCGTTGGCGGACAGCCACCGCTCGGGCAACGAGATCTTCTTGAACTGGCTCGCGCTCAGCGTGGTGTACGGCTTGACGTCGGACCGGAGTTCGTACGCGGTGACCTTGGGACCGACCTCGGACTTCGCGTTGTCGATGACCGAGAGCACGCCGGCGAAGGCGGCGAGTGCGCAGATCACCGACAGGATCAGGAGTATCACGCCGCGGCGCTGACGGGAGTTCATGGACCGTGCGACCTCATCGGGGAAGTGGGGGAAGTGAGGGAGCCGAGCGGTGGGTGGTGCGGGGTGGCCCCGGGGCGTCAGGCGGGCGTCCGCTGTTCCAGCGCGCGGGGCGCCGGCGGGTCGTAGTCGGGCGGGGTGGCGGAGCAGAAGACGCAGCGGTCGCCGATGACGTCGATGCCGCACCAGTGGCAGCTGGTCTGCCGTACCGAGGTGACCAGCTGGTAGAGGACCGAGAGGTCGGCGAGGTAGCTGGTGAACTCGATCATCCGGCCGGTGCCCCACCACACGGACGACTCGGCGGGCAGCGGGGTCTCGCGCAGCCCGTGCGCGCCCCAGGCCTTGGCGAGGCCGCCGATCCAGTCGGACTGCAGCTGCCCCTTGGCGACCAGCATCCAGGTGCTGAACTCGGGGCCGTTCAGCACGGCCTCCGGGGCGATCCGGACCAGTTGCGGCTCGGGGTGGGCGACCACCCCGAACTGGGTGCCGGGCATCCAGGACTTGGCGTGCGCCTTGAGGCCGACCGGGACGCGGTCGAGCTTGGCGACGGAGCCGAGGACGGCGCCCGAGTGGATGTAGTGGGTGAGCAGCCGGCCGGCCGACGCGAGCACGCCGGGGCTGAGGTCGCAGGAGGCCAGCTGCCGCAGCTGCCGGGCCAGGACGGCGATGCCGAGCGGCGGCAGGTCGGGGCGGAACAGCGCGATCCGGTCGCTCTCCAGGAGGGAGCGGAGGGTGTGCAGACGCCGGACGACGGCCTCCGGTACGGCGTCCGAATAGACGACGACCACATGTCCGTACTGCTCGATGAGGGCCATGAACTCGGCGAGGGCGTGCTCGAGCGGCCGCTGGTCGAGGTCCCGGAGCACGACCGCCGGCATGGTCCGCTCGTCCTGGACCGGCAGCGCCATGTCGGCACTGGTCACGGCAATGGCAGTTGGCACGCGCAGCTCCCCGCTCTTCACACCCGGCGGCCCACCGGTGTAACTCCAATGAGCCGGGACGACTTCATTGCGTGACTTCCTCAGCACTGTAACCACGCGCCTGTGACCGGAGAACAGCGTTTGTGTAGCTGTCTGGGATCCGTGACCGCACAAGTGACGTCAAATCGGGACAGGTTGAGCATATGACCGGGGCTTGTTCAGCCCCGCGGAGACTTCCACGGACCTTTGAATTTGGTCTGGACCTATTGACACGTGAATTGGTCTGGACCACCTTGATTGTCATGCCCAGACTCATCCCCCGGCTCGTGTCCCGGCATGCCGGACAGCGACGCATCCGCACCTGGTCGGCCGTGGCCACGCTCGCCACGGCACTCGCGATGGCGGGCCTGGCCTCCGCGCCGGCCTCCGCCGCCGACGTCAACAACGCGAAGAACCCCGGCTTCGAGTCGGGCCTGTCCAACTGGACCTGTTCCGCGGGCAGCGGGACGACGGTCTCCTCCCCCGTGCACTCCGGCGCCGCCGCGCTGAAGGCGACCCCGGCCGGGCAGGACTACGCCCAGTGCAGCCAGACGGTGGCGGTCAAGGCCAACTCGACCTACACGCTGAGCGCGTGGGTGCAGGGCTCCTACACCTACCTCGGGGTGACCGGCACCGGCACCACGGACGTGTCGACCTGGACCCCGAACACGTCCTGGACGCAGTTGTCGACGACCTTCACCACCGGCGCCTCGACCACCTCGGTGACGGTCTGGACGCACGGCTGGTACGGCCAGCCCGCCTACTACGCCGACGACGTCTCGGTCTACGGCCCCGACGGCGGGGGCGGCTCCGACCCGGCCCCGACCGTCCCCGCGACCCCGGCCGGCCTCGCGGTCTCCGGTACGACGTCGTCCTCCGCGTCGCTGTCCTGGAGCGCGGTGTCCGGCGCGACCGGCTACAACGTCTACCAGAACGGCACCAAGGTCTCGGCGGTCACCGGCGCCTCGGCCACGATCACCGGGCTCGCGGCCTCCACGTCGTACTCCTTCCAGGTCACCGCGACCAACTCGGCGGGCGAGTCGGCGAAGTCGTCGGCGGTGACGGCGACGACGACCGCGTCCGGCGGCAACGGCGGCGGCTCGCTGCCCAAGCACGCGGTGACCGGCTACTGGCAGAACTTCAACAACGGCGCGACCGTGCAGAAGATCTCGGACGTGCCGTCCTCCTACGACATCATCGCCGTCGCCTTCGCGGACGCGACCAGCACACCGGGCGCGGTGAGCTTCACCCTCGACTCCTCCGGGCTCGGCGGGTACACGGTCGACCAGTTCAAGGCCGACATCAAGGCCAAGCAGGCGGCCGGCAAGAAGGTCATCATCTCGATCGGCGGCCAGAACGGCACGATCTCGGTGAGCGACTCGGCGTCCGCGACGAACTTCGCCAACTCCGTCTATTCGCTGATGCAGACGTACGGCTTCGACGGCGTCGACATCGACCTGGAGAACGGCATCAACGCCACCTACATGAGCCAGGCGCTGCGCTCGCTGTCGTCGAAGGCGGGTTCGTCGCTGATCATCACGATGGCCCCGCAGACGATCGACATGCAGTCGACGTCCAACGGGTACTTCCAGACGGCCCTGAACATCAAGGACATCCTCACGGTCGTCAACATGCAGTACTACAACAGCGGTTCGATGCTGGGCTGCGACGGCAAGGTGTACAGCCAGGGCTCGGTGGACTTCCTGACCGCGCTCGCCTGCATCCAGCTCCAGGGCGGTCTGTCGCCGTCCCAGGTGGGCCTCGGCCTGCCGGCGTCGACCAGCGCGGCGGGCAGCGGCTACGTCTCGCCGACCGTGGTCAACAACGCCCTCGACTGCCTGACCAAGCTCACCAACTGCGGCTCCTTCAAGCCGTCGACGGCGTACCCCGGCCTGCGGGGCGCGATGACCTGGTCGACGAACTGGGACGCGGCGGCCGGGAACGCGTGGTCGTCCTCGGTGGGCGCCCACGTGCACGCACTGCCGTAACAGCGGGTGAGTGGAGTCCGGCGGCTGGGCAGGCCGCCGGAGTCCGGGCTGTGGGGTGCTACGGCTGTCGCCGACCGCAGCCGTCGCACCCGCAGGTACCGAGCTCGAACCACACGGTCTTGCCCGGCCCGTCCTGGTGGCAGCCCCAGCGCCGGGCAAGCGCATCCACCAGGTACATCCCTCTGCCGCCCTCCGCGAGGTCCGCCTCCAGCAGCCGCGGCGGGCGGCGGTCCCCGTCGGCGACCTCGCAGCGCAGCACCCCGTGCGAGGCCGCCAGGGTGAGCCGGAACCGGGTCGCCGCGTGGCACAGGGCGTTCGCGGCCAGCTCGCCGACCAGGAGCTCGCACACGTACGCCACCTCGTCCTGGTCCGCGAGCCCCCATTCCTCCAGCTGCCGCCGTACCGCCGCGCGCGCCTCGCCGGCCGCCGTGGGCCGGGGATCGTACTCGAGGCTCAGGTGACCGGCCCGGGTCGGCGGCTGCGGGTAGGCGGCGTACAGAGGGTCGGGATCCGGGAACCGGCTCCCGTCGGGCTGCAGCATGCTCTCCAGCGTGCCCGGGCCCGTCTCCCCGCACACGGGGAGGAATACCTGATCCCGTACCCGCGTATGCGCTGCCACGGGGGTACGCGCGTACGGCATCTCGCTCACGCGTACTGGACGCGGATCCTCGCCCCCGCCCCCGGCTCCCCGTCCCGGACATCGACGTACGCGCACACCTGACGCGTGAACCACAGCCCCTGCCCAGGCTCCGGTTCCGGGCCGGGCGGCGGCACGAACCCGGCCAGCGGGTCCGCCACCGCCCGGCACAGCCGCAGCTCGCACACGCAGGCCGGGGCCTCTCCCCAGGCGAGGATCTCGACCACCGGCCCGTGCGCGGCCGCCGCCGCCACGACGGCACGGCCGAACAGCCCGGCGTCCACGGCCGGGAGCCCGCACCCGGCGGCCCAGGCACCGACGGCCTCCGGCGCGGGCAGCCGGGCCGCCGTCTGCGGCGGCGGGGGCAGCGGTACGGCGTCCAGTTCGCGTACCAGGACCGGCGGCTGCTCGTACACCCCGGTGCCCGGGTGGGCGCGGCGGGCCGCGTCGACGACGGCCGGCCCCGCCGTCCGGGTGTCGTACACGCACAGGGCGGTGGTGGCGAAGGGGGCGAACAGGAGGTTGGCGAGGGACTCGTAGCGGATCCACTCGGTGCTCTCCCGCGCCGAGCGGCCCGCGCGCCCCGCCCAGTCGGGCTCCATGAGGAGGTGGACCCGGCCGCCCGGCCCGGCGTTCGCCGCGAGGTAACCGGCGCCCTGGGCCACGGCGTTGGCCGCGGTACCCGTGTACCAGTCGGTGTGATCGATGAAGCCCACGTCCCGGGCGTCGGTGCCGAGCGCGTCGCGCAGGGCGGCCAGCAGGCCGGGAGCGGCGATGGCGACGGGCGGCGGCTCGCCGGGGGCGGCGAGGCCCTCGGCGAGGAAGGGCAGGGCGGTGGCGACGAACGCGTCGTCGGAGCCGAACACGCCCATCCGGTGGTCGAACTGCCCGTGGGCCGCGGCGGGGCGCGCGCCCGTACTGGTACTCATCGGGTCTCCTGTGCGTCAGCGCCGGGCGGTCACCCAGGCGGCGATCTGGCTGCGGTTGCTGAAGCCGAGCTTGCCGAGGATGCGTTCCACATGGCCCTCGGCGGTACGGCGGGCGATGACCAGGCGGTCGGTGATCTGCTGGTTGCCGAGCCCCTCGGCGACGAGCTCGGCGACCTCGGTCTCACGACGGGTGAGCCGGACGGGTGCCGTCCGCAACTCGGGCTGCCGCGAAGGCGGTTGCGGCTGCTCGTCGAGGGCGTACGCCACGACCTCGGCCAGGCCGGACGCCCCGCCCCGGCCGTACGCCCGCTCGTACGCCCCCGGCCCCAGGGCCGCCCTGGCGTGGGTCTCGCAGTCGCGGCGGGCCGAGTTGAGGGCGGCGGAGCCCCAGCGGTCGTGGTCGATGTCGGACCAGACGCGGTCGGCGCCGCCGAGCAGGACGGCGGTGCGCTCGGCGGCGCCGAGGCCGTCGGCGATCCTCGCCAGCAGGTCGAGGGTGAGCCCGATGCCGATGACGTCGTGGACGTCGCGTTTGCGGCGCAGCGCCTCGCGGGCGTGGGGCTCGGCGCGGCGCCAGTCGGCGCGGACCGCGTGGGCGAGGGCGAGGATGCGCAGGACGTAGGAGCGGACCCAGTCCTCACCGTGCGCCTCGCACAGGGCGAGGGCCCGCCGGCAGACGGCGACGGCCCGGTCGGCATGCCCCAGGAAGGCGTACGCGCAGGCCAGTTCGACCAGGTCCAGGCCGTGCAGGCTGAGGTGCTGGCCGGGCACGGGACCGCGGGCGACGGTGGCCTCGTAGTGGGCACGGGCGGCGCCCAGGTCGTCGGCGAAGAGCTGGACCACGCCGATGACGTAGTCGGCGTGCGCGGCCTCCGCCGGGTCGCCGAGCCGGTCGGCGAGGGCACGGGCCTCGCGGGCGCGGCGCAGGCCCCGGGTGAGGTCCTCGGGGCTGCCGGCGAGCAGGGCGGAGACCCAGAGGGCGCGGGCGCGTCCGGCGGTCGGCGCGGGGTTGGCGTCGAGGGCGCGGTCGAGCCAGTAGCGGCCCTCGCGCGGGGCGCCGCAGGCATGCCAGTAGAACCAGAGGGTGCCCGCGAGCCGCAGCCCGGCGCCGGCCTCGCCGGGGGTGGTGAGGCTGAAGTCGAGGGCGGCGCGGAGGTTGTCCTGGTCGGCGCGGAGCCGGGCGACGATCTCCCGCTGGCGGGGCCCGAACCAGGCGGCTTCGCAGGCGTCGGCGTGCAGCTGGACGTGGTCCCGGTGCCGGCGCCGGGCGGCGGCCTCCGCCCCGGGCCGCTCCCGGAGCCGGTCGAGGCCGTAGTGGCGGAGGGTGTCGAGGAGGCGGTAGCGGGCTCCGCCGCCGTCCGGCGTCTCCTCCCGGACGAGGACGGACTTGTCGACGAGCCCGGCGACGGCTTCGAGGACGTCGAGCGGCTCCGGTTCCTGAGCTTCCTGTGCTTCCTTTGCTTCCTTTGCTTCCTTTGCTTCCTGAGCGGCGGGGTCGGATGCCTGGTCGGCGGCCGCGGGTTCGTGGCACACCGCCTCGGCCGTCTCCAGGTCGAAGCCGCCGGCCAGCACCGACAGCCGGGCCCACGCCGACTGCTCGCGCGCCGTGCAGAGTTCGTGGCTCCAGTCGACGGCCGCGCGGAGCGTCCGGTGGCGGGGCAGGGCCGCCGGGCTGCCGGCGGTGAGGAGGCGGTAACGGTCGTCGAGGCGGGCGAGGAGCTGGTCGAGGCCGAGGACGCGCATCCGGACGGCGGCGAGTTCGATGGCGAGCGGGAGCCCGTCGAGGCGGCGGCACAGGCGGGCCACGGCGGCGCGGTTGGCGGGGGTGAGCCGGAAGCCGGGAAGCACGGCGGCGGCGCGGTCGGCGAACAGGGCGAGGGCCGCGTGGGACTCGGCTGCGGACAGGTCGCCGTCCGGGTCGGGGACCGGCAACGGCCTTACCTCCATGAGGTGTTCCTCGGTGAGGCCGAGGCGGTGCCGGCTGGTGGCGAGGATGCGGACACCGGTGGTGCCACGCAGCAGGGCCGCGGCGAGGCCGGCACAGGCGCCGAGCAGGTGCTCGCAGTTGTCGACGACGAGGAGCAGGCGGCGGTCGCGGAGCCGCTCCACCAGTGTGTCCAGGGGCGGCCGGTCGGAGTGGTCGTGCAGGCCGAGGGCGTCGGCGGCGGCCAGCGGGACGAGTGCCGGGTCGTGCAGGCCGGCGAGGGCCACGTAGCGGACTCCGTCGGGGAAGGCGCGTTCGACGCGGGCCGCGACATGGGCGGCGAGCCGGGTCTTGCCGACCCCGCCGGGGCCGGTGAACGTGACGAGCCGGGCCTTGGCCAACAGCTCGCGGCCCGCGGCCTGTTCGTCTCTCCGGTCGACGAAGCTGGTCGTCTCGACCGGCAGCTGGCAGCCCTCGCGCGGCGCCGATCCGCCCATGATCAGCCAGCCCTCCTGTTGGCCGTCCGTCCACGGTCCCCCGACTGACCGGGGAAACGCACACAGGGGTCACGCGGGCGGGTGTACTTCGGCGGGGGTCGCTTGTGCGGGCGGGGGCGGGCGTACACTGCGCGGCCCGTCTGCGGGGCCGATCTGCGCGGCCAATTTTACTCACTTGACCTGCTCATGCCATTAGATGGCGCGGACCGGGTGGCTGATGGTCGGCCGGACGGCAGTCGGGCACAGTCACTCATTCGGGTGCATTTGATCGATGGTATGCGCGGTCGGGGAACGTGGTGACTAGGTTCGCAGCATGGCACGTTTCCGGATGTATCCGACGAGCGAGCAGACGGAGCAGATGCTCCTGCACTGCGCGCACGCCCGGTACGTCTGGAATCTGGCCGTCGAGCAGCACGCCTACTGGAAGCCGGACCGCAGGTCCGCGCCCGGTTTTGCGGAGCAGTGCCGCCAGCTCACCGAGGCCCGGCGTGACAATGAGTGGCTGGCCGCCGGGAACGCTGATGTGCAACAGCAGGCCCTGAAAGACTTCGCCACGGCCAAGAACGCCCGCTTCACCTCCGGCTTCGGTGAGCCGACCTGGCGCAGGAAGTACCAGCACGAGGGCTTCCGCGTCATCGGTACCGGCCGCGTACCGGAGTACCAGCCGGACGGCGGCCCGAAGCTGAACCAGAAGACCGGTAAACAGGTGATGGGCCGGTTAGTGGTCGTGCAGAGGCTCAACCGGCGGTGGGCGCAGGTCAGGGTGCCCGGCTGTGGCTGGGTCCGTTTCCGTCTCAGTGCCAGGGGCAAGGGTGCGCGGCTTCCCGCTGCGAAGACGTTCCGGGTGACCTACCGCAACGGTCGGTGGCACATCGCGTTCGCGGTCGACCCCGAGCCGACTCCCGCGCCTGGTACGGGTGGGGTCATCGGTATTGACCGGGGTGTGAGGATCACGGCGGCCCTGTCGGACGGGCGGAAGCTGAACTGCCCTCAGCTCACGGTCAAGGAGCGGGCACAGATCCGCAAGCACGAGCGCCGCGCGGCCCGGGCTCCGAAGGGCAGTGCTCGCAAGGCCGCCGCGTACGCGAAGGTCGCCGGACTCAAGGCCCGTGAGGTGAACCGGCGAAAGGACTGGTGCGAGAAGACCAGCACCATGCTCGCCCGCGCCTACGACCTGGTGCGGTTCGAGAAGCTGAACATCAAGAACATGACCCGCTCCGCGAAGGGAACCGCGGAGCAGCCCGGCAGGAACGTGGCGCAGAAGGCCGGGCTGAACCGGGGCATCCTCGCCCAGGGCTGGGGCCTGCTGAGGCGACGCACGGAGCAGAAGGCTCCGGGCCGGGTCGAGGACGTTCCCGCGCCCTACACGAGTCTGCGGTGCAGTGCCTGCGGGTGGATCGAGAAGAAGTCGCGCAAGAGCCAAGCCGACTTCGTCTGCGTGTCCTGCGGCTTCACGTGCAACGCGGATGAGAACGCAAGCATCAACGTCGCGGCAGGACAGGGCGGGATCCCCCGCCCCCGGCAATCAGCCGGTGCCGGAGGGGTGACAACGGCCACCAACCGTTCGAACGCCCGTGAACCTCAACCCACCTGGGTTGGAATCCCCCTCTTTTAAGAGGGGGAGGATGTCAAACGTACAGCGAGCTGGTGCTGTGGCCGTACGGGTACACGACGGCGGACACGGCGACCGGGATGACCGCGGACGACGCCGCCGAGATGAATCCGACGTCCAGCTCCGGGGGCGGCTTCTACCCGCCCGACGAGGTGATCGAGCGGGAGACCTCCCGGAACCGGGACGCGGTGTTCCAACTGCTGGAGAACGCGGACTGTATGTACCGGTCGATCGGGAAGGAAGCGCAGTACTGCGGCTAGCCGGCCGGAGCCGCTCCGGCCGTGGGGCAGCCGCCGGGGCCGGAGCGGTTCGATCGGGTACGGAGGGGACTACTCCTGGCCGAGTGCCTTGTCCTCGGCCTTGACCTTGTTCTCGGCCTTGACCTTGTTCTCGGCCTTGACCTTGGCCTTGTTCTCGGCCGCGCTCACGGCGCCGTCGGCGGCCTTGTCCTCTGCCTCCGCCTCGACCTCGGCGTCCGTCTCGACCTCCGCCTCCGCGTCCCTCTCCGGGGCGTCCTCGTCTTCCGTACCGTCGTCGAAGTACGCGTCGAGGACCTCGTCCAGCTGCTCCTCCCACTCCTTGAAGCGGGAGCGGGACGTCGCCTCGATCTCGATGGGGTACCAGCGGCGTTCCGGGGTGTGGACGGTGATCGTGAACCGCTTGCCGAAGCGCGGCGCCTCGGTCTCGATCGCACCGATCTCGTCCCAGCGGAACTCGCACTTCTCCTCGTCGAGGCTGAGGCGCACGCCCTGGTGGTCGGCGACTATCCGGGCACGCCGGTCGGCGGCCTCGAAGGCCGGGCCCTCGGCGGTCTCCTCGTCGTCCGCGGCCTCGTCGGCGGTCGCGGCGTCCTCGTCCGCCGTGGCCTCCGCCGCGGCCGCGGGTTCCGCCGCCGCCACGGGTTCCGCCGCCTCTGCCTCCACGGCGTCCTCGGCCTCCTCCGGCCGGGCGTCCTCCGCCTTCTCGTCGGCCGGCTCGGCGGACGCGGGTGAGGTGAGCCCGGGGATGAAGGCCGGGTCGAATCCGGCGCCCTCCAGGGGCTGGCTGTTGGCTCCTATGCGCTGCTCCACAGCGGGCAGTATGGTCCAAGAACCTGTGCCGGACACAGCCAGCCCCGGACTTCGTTATCAGACGCCTACACGAAGACGCTGAGCACACCCGCCACCGCGAACCCCACCACCGACAGCACCGTCTCCAGCACGGTCCAGGACTTCAGGGTGTCGCGCTCGCTGATGCCGAAGTACTTGGCGACCATCCAGAATCCGCCGTCGTTGACGTGCGAGGCGAAGATGGAGCCGGCCGAGATGGACATGATGACGAGGGCGACGAAGGCCTGCGAGTGGTGGCCCTCGGTGAGGAGCGGGGCGACGATGCCGGCCGTCGTCACGATCGCCACCGTCGCCGAGCCCTGGGCGACCCGCAGGACCACCGAGATCAGGTACGACAGGACGATCACCGGAAGGCCCACACCGTTGAAGGTGTCGGAGAGGGCCTGGGCGACGCCGCTCGCCTTCAGCACGGCGCCGAAGATCCCGCCCGCGCCGACCACCAGCAGGATGTTGCCGACCGGCTTGAGGGACGCGGTCGACACGGTCTCCAGGGACTTGCGGGACCAGCCGCGCCGGATGCCGAGCAGGTAGTAGGCGAGGACCAGGGCGATGGTGAGGGCGACCATGGGCGTCCCGAAGAACTCGAGAACCGAGCGGCCGGTGGAGGGGTCCAGGGCGATGGAGGAGAAGGTCGCGGCGAGGATGAGGACGAGGGGGGTACCGATGATGGCGAGGACCGTCGCGAGCGGGACCGGCTTCTCCTGGGGCTCCACTCCGGCCGCCCGCTGCTCCGCCACCACCGCCTGCTTGGCCTCCTCGGCCGCCTCGACCATGTCCTGCGGTACGGCGACGAAGATCCGCCTGCCGATCCACGCCGAGTAGACCCATGCGGCCAGCACCGCCGGGATGCCGCAGACGACGCCCATGAGGATGACCCAGCCGAGCTGGACGTGCAGCAGCGCGGCGGCGGCCACCGGGCCGGGGTGCGGCGGCAGGAAGGCGTGCGTCATGGAGAGGCCGGCGAGGAGGGGAAGGCAGTAGAGGAGGATCGACTTGCCGGTGGGGGTCCCCCCGGGACGGAGCTTGTCGGAGTCTTGGGGGAGTTTGGCCGCCGCGTAGACGAGGGGGGCCAGGACGAAGATGCCGACGTCGAAGAAGACGGGGATGCCGAAGATCAGGCCGGTGAGGCCCATCGCGAGCGGGGCCCGCTTCTCGCCGAAGAGGCCGAGCAGGCGCCCGGCCAAGACCTCGGCGCCGCCGCTGACTTCGAGGACCGCGCCGAGCATGGTGCCGAGGCCGATGATGATGGCGACGTGGCCGAGGATGCCGCCCATGCCGGACTCGACGGTGGAGACGGCGTCCGAGCGCTGGACGGTGCCGAAGAGTTCCGTGACCGAGAGACCGGCCAGCAGGCCGACGGCTATGGAGACGGCGAGGAGGGCCACGAAGGGCTGGAGCCGCGCCTTGATGATGAGGAAGAGGAGCAGGGCGATGCCGATGGCGGCGACGGTGAGGAGGCCGGCGGTGCCGTCGAGGAGGAGGAGCAGGCCTCCGGTGTGGGGTGGGGTCGTGGGGGTGGCGGAGGCGGCGAGCGGTAGGGACATGTGGGGGTCCTCTGGGTAAGTTCATGAGGCTTTCGGGCAGGGGGCATCGCGGTACGGCACCCGGGCGGGCGCCGCACCGTGACAGACGTACGGTGTGCGGGAGTTGGGGGTGGCGGCCTCAGCCGAGGACGGCGAGGGCGTCGATCTCGATGAGGAGGCCGGCGGGCAGACCGACGTACACGGTCGTGCGGGCGGCGGGCGGGGCGGTGAGCGCCTGCTCCTCGAAGTAGGTGTTGTAGATGCCGTTCATCTCGGCGAAGTGGTCCACGTCCGTCAGGTAGACGCGGATCATCATGACGTCGTCCCAGGAGGCGCCGCCCTCTTCGAGGATCGCCTTGACGTTGGCGAGGGTCTGGAGGGTCTGCTCGCGCAGGGTGGGGCCGGCCGGGGTGGGGGGCCTGCCCTCCTCGGCGGGCAGGAAGCCGACCTGACCGGCGACCTGGAGGATGTTGCCCTTGCGGACGCCGTGCGAGAACTTCGCGGGCGGGGTGGTGTGGGTCGTGGGGGTGAGCGCGATCTTCTCGGTCATCTGGTGCCGGCTTCCATGATGGGTGTTCTGCCTGAGTACTCGCCGCTGATCGCGTCCGCCGTACGGCGCACCTGCGGGAGCAGGGTGAGGAGTTCGTCGGCGGTGACGACGACGTTGGGCGCGGAGACCGACATCGCGGCGACGACGCGCCCGTCGGCGCCGCGGATCGGTGCGGCCACGCAGTTGATGGACTCCTCGTGGCCGCCGAGGTCGGTGGCCCAGCCCTGTTCGCGCACCTTGGCCAGTTCCCTGAGGAACGCCTCCGCGTTGGGCGTCGAACGGGCCGTGTACATGGGGTAGTCGAGCTTGTCGGCGAGGGCCCGCCGCTCGGGCTCGGGCAGGTCGGCGAGGAGCAGCTTGGCGACGGCGGCGACGGTGATGGCGACGGGTTTGCCGATCCGCGAGTACATCCGCACCGGGTAGCGGCTCTCCACCTTGTCGATGTAGAGGACCTCGCCCTCCTCGAACACGGCGAGGTGCACGGTGTGTCCGCACGCCGCGTTGAGGCGGGCCAGGTGGGGGTGGGCGATCTCGCGGACGTCGAGGTTCTCCATCGCCTCCTGGGCGAGGGCGAAGAGGCGGGCGCCGAGGCGGTAGCGCTGATCGGACTGGCGGTAGACGAGGCCGTGTTCATGGAGGGTGCGCAGCAGCCGCAGTGCGGTCGACTTGTGCACGCCGAGGCGGTCGGCGACCTGGCCCAGGTCGGCGGGGCCCTCGGCGAGCAGGGGCAGGATGCTGAGCGCTCGGTCGACGGTCTGGCTCATGGGGTGCGTACCTCCTCTTCGGCCGCGTCGGCTTGCGTCCAGCCGGGGCCGAGTCGAAGTCTCTCCCACCCGGTGGTGTCGAGGGCGGTCAGGCGGTCGGTGGTGTCGCGGTCGGGCGGCGGGGCGAGGTCGGCGGGGGTGGTGAGGGCGGCGGCGGCGAAGAGGTGGCCGAGCCTGAGCGTCTGCCTGACCGGCAGGCCGCGCAGGATGCCGGAGAGGAAACCGGCGGCGAAGGCGTCCCCGGCGCCGACGGTCGCCACGACGTCGACGGCGGGGGCGGGTTCGAAGGTGCCGGTGAGCTGGGGCCGGGGGGTGGGGACGCTTACCGGCGCCGGCAGGGTGCCTCCCCCAGAGGGGGGACCCCCAGCGCCCACCCTCCCCCACTCTCGGCTTCGCTCGAGCGGGGGGACCCCCATCGCCCCAGCGGCGCGACTGCCCGCGGCTGGGGAGGGGGGCCGGCTGTAGCGCCCCTTGAGGGGCGCGGGGAACTGCGCGACCGGCCCCCACCGGGCCGCGGCCGACACGAAAGCCGTCGCCCCCGCTGCTCCCTGCTTCACCACCAGCACCTCAGGCTCGGGCAGCAACTCCCGGACCGCAGACGGCCCTCCCGCCACCCCCCACGCCAGCTCCGCCTCGTCCTCCCCCACAAAAACGATGTCGGCCCGGCGCGCCAGCTCCAGCAGCACCTCCGCGCCGTCGGACTCGGTCCACAGCCCCGCTCGGTAGTTCACGTCGAACGACACCACCGGCGGCCGCTCCCCGGCGGAAGCCGTCAGCTCCCGCAGCAGCCCCAGGCAGCCCTCCGACAAGGCGGCCGTGATCCCCGACAGGTGCAGGATCCGCCCGGCGCGCACCGCCGCCAGGTCCACCGTCCGTGCCGACATCGCGGACGCCGCCGACCCCGCCCGGTAGTACGCGACCTCGTGCGCGTCGGTCGCCCGGTCACCGGCCGTGCGGAAGTAGACCCCCGTCGGCCGCGCCGGATCGCGGCCGACGGACGAGACGTCCACGCCGTACGCGGCGACGGTCTCCAGCAGGTGGTCGCCGAACCCGTCCGTGCCGACCCGGCTGACCCAGCGCACGGCGTGCCCGGCGGCGGCCAGCACGCAGGCCACGTTCGACTCGGCACCGCCGATCGCACGGTCGAAGGACGGCACGTCCGCGAGGCGCCCCGGCCGGGTGGGCAGAAACGTGACCATGGACTCGCCGAGCGCGACGACGTCCACGGCGTCAACGGCGCCGATGGCCTTCACGATGGTCGTGGCTCCTCGTCGTCGGGGAAGGGGCGCTACGGGCTCCATTCATTGACCCGGCGTTGGCGTGGATGTTAGACAGCGACAAGCGATATACGCAATGAACGTTGCACACCGTGCAACCGAACTGATCAGGGAGGCTCCGTGTCCCTCGACACCGGCACCGAAGCGCTCGCCCGGCTCGCGGAGGAACGCGTCGACCACCGCTTCAAGGGCCTCCCGCCGGACGCCGAAGGGCTCACCGTCGGCGAACTGGCCGCCCAGCGCCGCAACCTGTTCTCGGACGGCTTCGCGACCCCCGTACTGGCCCTGTCCGCCGAGCGCCTGGAACACAACCTCGCGCTGATGGAGACGTACACCGAACGGCACGGCCTGGCCTTCGCCCCGCACGGCAAGACCTCCATGGCCCCGCAGCTCTTCCACCGGCAGACCGGGCGCGGGGCGTGGGGCATCACCCTCGCCGTGCCGCACCAGGTGCGGGTGGCGCGGGCCTTCGGCACCCGCCGGGTCTTCCTCGCGAACGAACTCGTGGACGCCCCGGCACTCCGCTGGATCGCCGCCGAACTGGAGCGCGACGCCGACTTCCGGTTCGTCTGTTACGTCGACTCCGTGCGCGGCGTCGCACTGATGGACGCGGCGCTGCGCGGGTCCGGCCGCCCCGTCGACGTCGTGGTCGAACTCGCCGCCGGGGAGGGCGCCCGGACCGGCGTCCGTACCGAGGCGGAATGCGCGGCGGTCGCGGACGCGGTGGCCGGGACGGAGACGCTGCGGCTGGTCGGGGTGGCCGGGTACGAGGGGGAGGTCCCGCAGGCCGATCCGGACCGGGTGCGCGCCTATCTGCGCCGGCTTGTCGCCCTCGCGGTCGAGTTCGACAAGGCGGGCCGGTTCGCGGGCCTGACGGAGATCGTGGTGAGCGCGGGCGGCAGCGCCTGGTTCGACGCGGTCGCGGACGTCTTCGCCGGGATTCCCGAACTCTCGCTCCCCGTACTGAAGTTGCTCCGCTCGGGTGCGTACGTCTCGCACGACGACGGCCGCTACCGGGAGGTCACCCCGTTCAACCGCGTCCCCGAGGAGGGCGCCCTGGAGCCCGCCTTCCGGCTCTGGGCGCAGATCGTCTCCCGCCCCTCCCCCGCGCAGGCCTTCGCCAACGCGGGCAAGCGGGACGCGGCCTACGACCTCGACCTTCCCGTCGCCCAGGTGATCCGCCGGGCGGGTACCGAGCGCCCGGCGACCGGCGTCGAGGTCACCGGCCTGTCCGACCAGCACGCCTGGCTGCGCACCGGTCCCGAGGCGGACCTGGAGGTCGGGGACTGGGTGGGCCTCGGCCTCTCCCACCCGTGCACGTCGTTCGACAAGTGGCAGCTGATCCCGGTCGCCGAGGCGGACGGGACGGTCGTCGACTACATCCGTACGTTCTTCTAGGAGGGGCCGTGGAGCAGCTCGTCATCCGGGACGCCGACGTCGTCGACGGCAGCGGGGAACCCTCGTACCGCGCCGATGTGGTGATCGACGGCGGCCGGATCGTGTCGATCGTCAAGGAGGCCGCGGCGGCGGGCTGCCAGCGCCCGCGCGCGGTGCGCGAGCTGGACGCGGAGGGCCTGGTCCTCTCCCCCGGCTTCATCGACATGCACGCCCACAGCGACCTCGCCCTGCTGCGCGACCCCGACCACAGCGCCAAGGCCGCGCAGGGGGTGACCCTGGAAGTGCTGGGCCAGGACGGCCTCTCGTACGCCCCGGTCGACGACCGCACGCTGGCGGAGGTCCGCAGCGCGATCGCCGGCTGGAACGGCTCCGGCGACGACATCGACTTCGACTGGCGGTCGGTGGGCGAGTACCTGGACCGCCTGGACCGCGGCATCGCCGTCAACGCGGCCTATCTCATCCCCCAGGGCACGGTCCGCGCGCTCGCGGTCGGCTGGGAGGACCGCGCGGCGACCGCGGCCGAGCTGGACCACATGCGCCGGCTGGTGGCCGAGGGCATGGCCCAGGGCGCGGTCGGCCTCTCCTCCGGCCTCACCTACACCCCCGGCATGTACGCGCCGGACGCCGAACTGACCGAGCTGTGCCGGGTGGTGGCGGAGTACGGCGGCTACTACTGCCCGCACCACCGCTCGTACGGCGCGGGCGCGCTGGAGGCGTACGCGGAGATGGTGGCCCTGGCCCGGGAGGCCGGCTGCCCCCTCCACCTGGCCCACGCCACCATGAACTTCGGCGTGAACAAGGACCGGGCCCCGGAACTCCTGGCCCTCCTCGACGAGGCCCTCGCCGCCGGCGCCGACATCACCCTCGACACCTACCCCTACACCCCCGGCAGCACGACGCTCGCGGCGATGCTGCCGAGCTGGGCGAACGAGGGCGGTCCGGCGGCGGCCCTCGCCCGTCTGGCGGACGACGGGACGTCCGAACGCATCCGCCACCACCTGGAGGCCGTCGGCTCCGACGGCTGCCACGGCGTGCCCATCGAGTGGGACACGATCGAGATCTCGGGCGTGGGCGACCCGGCCCTCAGGGACTTCGTCGGCCGTACGGTCCAGGAGTCGGCGGACGCCCGCGGGGAGTCCCCCTGGACGACGGCCCGCCGCCTCCTCGTCACCGACCGCCTGGGCACCACCATCCTCCAGCACGTGGGCCACGAGGAGAACGTCCGGACGATCATGCGGCACGCCGTCCACACGGGCGGCTCGGACGGCATCCTCCAGGGCACGAAACCCCACCCCCGCGCCTACGGCACCTTCCCGCACTACCTCGGCCACTACGTACGGGAGTTGGGCGTCCTCTCCCTGGAGGAGTGCGTCGCCCACCTCACCGCCCGCCCCGCGGCCCGGCTGCGCCTGCCGGACCGCGGACTCGTACGCGAGGGCTACCGGGCCGACGTCGTCCTCTTCGACCCGCGGACGGTCGCGGCGGGCTCGACGTTCGCAGACCCGCGCCGCCTCCCGACCGGCATCCCGCACGTGCTGATCGACGGCCAGTTCGTGATCGAGGACGGCAACAGGACGGACGTACTGGTAGGGAGGTCGGTGCGTAACGCGCCCCTTTAGGGGCGCTGGGGGTACCCCCGGCCGAAGGCTGGGGGAGGAACTGCGCGACCAGCCCCCACCCACCCGCACCCGAAAACCGACCCCCGCCACCCCCTACGGCTTGGGCAGGGTGCAACCACTCGCACTCAGGTTCAGCACGTTCCCCGTCGTGAAGCACGCCGGAATGATGTACGTCTCCTCGGCGTAGTTGATCCCCTGCCGAACCGTCACGTTCCCGTTCTGGTCCACCTCGCACGGGTTGTCGACGGTGCACCGCTCCCCGTCCTCGTTGCCCGTGTTGTTGACGGCGACGACCTGGCCCGTGCTGGTGTCGATCACCGGCGAGCCCGAGGTCCCCCCGATCGTGTTGCACGCGGAGGTGTAGCGGACCGAGTCCTTCCAGGTCCAGTCGCCCTCCTTGAGCCGGTACACGAACCCGTCGATGTTGCAGCTGTAGATCGTCTTCCAGTAGCCCGAGACGACCTTGATGGCGGTGCCGGTGACGGGGTGGGTGGCGCTGACGGTGAGCGGGCTGATGCCGTAGGAGCTCTTGATCGCCGCGTACGTCGTGGTGGTGCGGTAGATCGTGATGTCCGTGTCGGTCATCGTCGAGTAGACGACCTGGTTGGCGCGGAGCGTGGCGACCCTGGTGCCGGAGGAGTTCAGGAGGCCGAAGGTACGGCTGGAGGACTGGCCGGTGATGACCTCGCCGGGGTCCGGGAAGCCGGTCTCCAGGCAGTGGCCGTTGGTGAGGACCAGCGCCGGGTCGCTGTCCGCGGAGTTCGGGAAGCGGATGACGGAGCCGGAGCAGTTGCTGAGCGAGACGGTGCCCGCGAAGTTGACGGTCACCGCGGCGGCCTTGGCCGTCTGCGGCGCGGCGACCGCCGGAGCCACGCCGATCCCGGTGATGGCCAGGGAGGCGAGCGCGGCGACGAGAGGCTTGTTCATGTGGGGGTCCCCTCTATACGACGAGGTGACCGGAGATCTTCCGGCCACCCGCTTTTTTGTCATGCACATTCTCAACACAACGGCCCGTGTGGGCAAGGAGTCGTTTCAGGAACGGCGTTGGCGGATTTCCGCGCAGGCGGCGTCGATGTGCTCGAAGAGAACCGAGGAGCCGGACGTGATGCGCGCGCCGAGTTCACGGCTGCGCTGCTCGCGGGCGGGAGTGACCCGTCCGACGAAGAACACGACGGGGCCGTCGAAGAGGCCCCGGCTCCGCCAGGCCGCCAGCTCGGCGAACCCCGCCTCCCGTTCCGTACCGCGCGTGAGATCGGATATCAGCAGGTCCACCGGGTGGGTGGCGAGGATCCGCTCGGCGGTCGGGCCGCTCTGGGCCACCAGGACATCCGCTCCGTGCGCCCGGAGGTGGCGTACGTACATCGCGTTCTGTTCCGGATAGTCGTCCACCCACAGGACGCTGACGCCCCGGTACTCCTCCTGACCGGCCGGCAGGTCCTCCTCCGCGCGTCCGGCGACAGGCGCCGCGCCGCCCTCCTGCAGACGCCTGACCAGCGCGTCCGCCTGCGGCAGCCGCATCCACTCCTCGACCAGGTGCACGAAGCCCTGGTCCCGCGCCAGCTCCGGAAACGCCGTGGGCAGCTCCTCCTCCAGGCGCGCCAGCACGGCCTCCCAGGTGTCCGGGTCCCCGGCCTCCGGCGCCACGATCCCGTGCCCGGTCACCGACGCCACCGTCGTACCCCACGCCTCCTCGTCGGCCTCGGTCCACCGGCTCAGCACCCGCCGGGCCGTGCGGTACTCCAGAAACTCCCGGGCCGCGTGCGCGTACGTGCCGTCCCCGGAGACGAGCAGGCGGTAGAAGTCGCCGTACAGGTGCTGCAGCAGAAGCGTCCGGACGACGGCCTCCGGCGCGAACCTCGCCCACACCGGGTTGAGCGCGCACTCGAGGCCGAAGCCGTTGATGAGCCGCTTGATCCGGCGCGGATTGCGGGCCGAACGGGCGGCGATCAGCCGTACCAGGCCGTCGTCCAGGAGCTCGCGCAGCCCCGAGCGCTCGGCGCACCGCCGGACGTACGCCTCCAGCTGCTCACCTGCCGCCACCGGCAGCCGGTAGCTGGTCTGGAAGATCTTCTCCATGAACGCGGATCCGGCCGGCCCCAGCTCCCGCAGCAGACCCGACGGCCCGAGCGCGGAGCGGTCGCAGCCGATGACGAAGGCGAGGCCGGGGACGTCCAGGTAGACCTTCGCCGCCTCGCACACCGCGAGGACCGTGTCCTCCGAGCAGCGGTCGAGGTCGTCGACGAAGACGACCAGCATGCGGCTGGGCCGGTCGTCCGTCTGCTCCACCCAGTCGGTGGCGAGCCTGCGCAGTTCGCCCCGCAGGTCGTTGCGGGACTTGGCGTCCACCGACAGCTCCTGCCAGAACCGGTCGACCAGCGCCGCCAGCCCGACCGACGCGCCGGCCACGGTCAGCGTCGCCCGCAGTGCCGTGAGCCACGGCCTCCTCCCGGAGAGCCGGGACACGGCCCGCCGCAGCACCCGCTCGTCGAGCCGCATCAGGACGGTCTTGATGAGCCCTTCGAGAGCGTCGGCGCCGGTGGAGGTCCAGGCGTTGTACCAGACGGTCTCGACGTCCTTCTGCCTCAGTTCCGCCTCGACCAGCCGCATCAGGCTGCTCTTGCCCATGCCCCAGCCGGCGTCCACGGCGAGCGTCAGCGGGGTGGCCGACCGGGAGTCGTGCAGAAGCTTCGCCAGCTGCCGGGCAGCCCGTCCGGCGCCGAGCAGATCCCCCTCCGGCCCGCTCACGGGTTCGTCGTTGAGCAGCGAGAATTCCATACGGCCCCTTCCGCCGGAGGGGCCAACCTACCCATTCACTGGGCGACTTGGGCACAGGCACCGCCCGGCCCGGGGTGCGTTCCCTACCGGGATCTGCCGCCGCCCCTGCCGTGTCCCCAGCCGTGCCGACCGTCCGTGGCAGTCGCCGTCGGAGAAGTGGCGGTGGTGGCGGTCGGCGACGGTGCCGCGCTCGTCCCGCGGGTCGCGGTGGCGCTCGGCGAGGCGCCGGGTGCGGCGCTCGCCGACCCGCCGGGCCGGGCCGACGGCGACGTCGCGGCCGGCGCGACCGGTACGGCGGACTTCGGCGAGGTGGTGGCGGACGCGGCGCGCGGACTCCGCTCGGGCGCCGCCGCGGCCGACGACTCGTCGGCCGCGTGCTTCGCACCCTCCGGTCCGCCCTGGGTACCGTCGGCCGGCGACGAGGAGAACGGAAGGCCGACGATCAGCGCCAGCACGGACGCGGCGCCCACCGCTCCCGCCGCGGCCACCACGTACCTGCCGCGCCGGCCGCCCGCCCCGTGCGCCGCCCGCCGCCGCTCCGCCCGGCCCGGTCCCGGCACGGCGGGCGCGACCCTCGGCAGCTCGCGCGTCTCGTCGTACGCGTTGAGCCAGCCGTGCGCGGTCGCCGGGTCCCGGTACTCCTCGTAGGCCGGGGCCGGTCCGCCCTCGGGTCGGTAGACGCTGGGCGTCCCGGTCTCGTCCTCGGTTGGTCTCGGCATGGACGCGGATTGTAGGGAGGGGAGGGGCCTTTGAGACAGCTACCGGCGATAACAGGCCAAATCACCGAGCCCCGCCCCGGCACCGGTCGTCCCCCACACGTGTCTCACGTGGTGGAAAACACGGGCCGACCGGCGTTACCGCCCCGTAAGCTCACCGACATGCAGGTGATCCAGTCGACCAAGCTCGCCAATGTCTGTTACGAGATCCGGGGCCCGGTTCTCGAGGAGGCGATGCGGCTCGAGGCGGCGGGGCACCGCATCCTCAAGCTGAACACCGGCAACCCGGCCGCCTTCGGCTTCGAGTGCCCGCCGGAGATCCTGGAGGACATCCTCCGCAACGTCTCCACGGCACACGGCTACGGCGACGCGAAGGGGCTGCTGGCCGCCCGGCGCGCGGTCGTCATGCACAACCAGACCATCGGCATCGAGACCGACGTCGAGCACGTCTTCATCGGCAACGGCGTCTCCGAGCTGATCGTGATGGCGATGCAGGCGCTCCTGGACGACGGGGACGAGGTCCTCGTACCCGCCCCGGACTATCCGCTCTGGACCGCGGCCGTCTCCCTCTCCGGCGGTACGGCCGTGCACTACCGCTGCGACGAGCAGTCGGACTGGATGCCCGACCTCGCCGACGTCGAGCGCAAGGTCACCGACCGCACCAAGGCGATCGTGATCATCAACCCGAACAACCCGACGGGCGCGGTGTACGACGAGGCGATGCTGCGCGGGCTGACCGACATCGCCCGCCGCCACAACCTGCTCGTCTGCTCGGACGAGATCTACGACAAGATCCTCTACGACGGCGCCACGCACACGCCGACCTCGGCCGTGGCCCCGGATCTGCTGACGCTCACCTTCAACGGCATGTCCAAGGCGTACCGGGTGGCCGGCTACCGGGTCGGCTGGATGTCCGTCTCCGGGCCCCGGGCGCACGCCGACTCCTACATCGAGGGCCTGACGATCCTCGCGAACATGCGGCTGTGCGCGAACATGCCCGGTCAGCACGGGGTCGTGGCCGCGCTCAGCGGCCGCCAGACGATCAACGACCTCGTCCTGCCGGGTGGCCGCCTCAAGGAGCAGGTGGACCTCGCCTACGATCTGCTCACCCAGATCCCCGGCGTGAGCTGCGTCCGCCCCAAGGGCGCGCTGTACCTCTTCCCGCGCCTCGACCCCCAGGTCTTCAAGATCAAGGACGACCGTCAGATGGTCCTGGACCTGCTGCGGCAGGAGAAGATCATGGTCGTCCAGGGCACCGGCTTCAACTGGCCGGAGCCGGACCACTTCCGGGTGGTGACCCTGCCGACGGTCGGGGATCTGCGGGACGCGATCACCCGGATCGGCCGGTTCCTGGACGGGTACGGCCAGCCCTAGACAGCCGCCGCACCACCGTCCGTGAGCCCGGTCAACTTTAGACGAAATCTAAGCTAGGATGGTTTCCTGTCAGAGCACAGGAGGCCATCTCCCATGTACGAACCGATCCGCACCAAGTCGGTCCACAGCACGATGGCCGGCACCCCTTCCGACTTCCCCCACCGGACGCGCGAGGAGGAGCTGGACATCCAGCTCGCAGGACACCTCGCGGCGCTGCTGGCCGTCACCGACGAGCTGCGCGCACTCACGCCGTCCACCGACCTCGACGCCGCCGCGACCCGGCTGGCCGAGCAGGTGGCCCGGCTGCGGGACGGACGTACGCCGGTCCGCGCGTCGGTGACGGCGGCGTCGGAGGCGGCCGCGCTGCACGAGCGCGCGCACGCGTTCGCCGGCCGCGCCCTGGTGGTCGCGGCGTCCCGCGCGGACACCGCGGCGGCGATCCTCGCGGCGGAACGCATGGACGCCCACGCGGCGGCCACGGAACTCACCACAGCCGGCTGACCCACCCCCGACGGCCCCGGTCCGCGCGCTCCCGCAGCGACGCGCGGACCGGGTTGCCACACACGGCTACCCCCACGAAGCCACCCGCCCTCCGCAGCCACCCTTCTTCTCCGCCGCGACGGCGATCAGCCACCACGGCACAGTCCGGCGGTGCCACTCCGCCCGAAGCCCGGCACCGCCGAACAGCACCGCGGGGCCGAGCGCCCTCGCGGCGGATCGATTCCTCGGCATCGGTCACCCCCGCGCCCGCAGACCTCGCTCACCTCCACAGCCACCCTTCTTCTCCGCCGCTCTCCGGACCCCTGAGCGGTTTTCGGCCCCTCGTAGTATTCCGGGACGTCCGATTCACCCCCCGTTCACCCGGGTCGCCCAGGAACGTGGGGTTCCGCGAGCACGCTCCCCGGCGTGAGACGTATCGCGGGAATCGTCCTCGCGGTGCTGCTGATCGGTGGCGTGGTGGCTGCCGTCGTCGCAGGCCGGCACGGGGATGACAAGGGCACGGCAACGAAGACCGTGCGTGGTGTGATCGGTTCGGAGAAGTCGGACTTCTTCGCCGATCCCGATGTGGTGAAGGCCCTCGCCGCCAAGGGCTACACCGTGAAGACGGAGGCGTCCGGATCCTGGGCCATGGAGGATCTGGACCTGAAGGGGTACGACTTCGCCTTCCCGTCCAGTTCGGCGCCCGCCGACACGCTGGCCGGGAAGTACCACGCCCGCCAGCCCCTCCCCCGCCCCTTCTACTCGCCCCTCGTCGTCGTCGCCCACCGCAGCGCGGCCGAGGTGCTGGCCGCCAACGGGCTCGCCGTGCTCGACGGCAAGGGCAAGGGCACCCTGAAGATGGCCGCCTACCTGGACGCCGCCCGGCACGACCGGACCTGGCAGCAGCTCAAGGGGGCCGAGGCGCACGGGGAGCTGACCGGGACGCTGTTCATCACCAGCACCGATCCGGAGACCTCCAACTCCGGCGCGCTCTACCTCGCCGCCGCCTCCTACGTCGCCAACGGCGGCCGGGTGGTGGCGAGTGACGGCGACGTCGCGAAGACCGCACCGCTGCTGCACAAGCTGGTCAGCGTGCAGGGGGCCCAGCAGCCGAGCAGCGACTCGGTGTTCAGGGACTTCATCAGCGGCGCCGGCAACCCGCTGGTGTGGCTGTACGAGTCGCAGGTGGTGTCGCTGCTCGCGGAACAGCCCGGCGCCGACGACCTCGTGGTGCTCTACCCGGACACCACGGTCAACAGCGACCACACGATCGTGCCGCTCGACGACGCCGGCCGGCAGCTCGGCGAACTGCTGAGCACCGACCCGGCCCTGCGCAGACTCGCCGTCAAGCACGGCTTCCGGCCCCAGGGCGACTCCGCCGAGTTCGTCAAGGACACCGCCGACCACGCCGCCTACCTCAACCAGACACTGACCGGCGTCCGGCAGGCGCCCGTGCCCACCTCCGCGGTGCTGCACGAGATGGCCCGCCGGGCGCGCGGCTGACCGGGGGGATCCTGTGAGCAACTTCGACAAGATGGTGCCGAGCGGCGGTGAGCCCACGCCCACACTCAGCGGCGACGACGTCTTCACGCTGACCCCGCCGGAGGCGGTCGCGCCCGTGCCGCGGGAGAAGGCGGGCGGGCTGGTGCCGGTCGACGACGGCGTCCGTACGGACATGGCGCGCAAGGCCTCCGACTACGTCCGGGACCTCACCGCCCTGGACGCCCGGTCACCGGAGTTCGCGAGCAAGGTCGGCGAGATCACCGGCCTCGGCGCCGGCGAGATGCGCACCGCCGCCTCGCAGTCCAACCGCATGCTGGAGCGGGCCGTCCGCAGCCTGCCCGACAAGGGCGGTGACGCCCAGGCCAAGGTGGCCGGCTCACTGGTCGAACTCCGCCGGGTCGTCGAGGACCTGGACCCGCGCGACCTGCCCGCGAGCAAGGGCCGCAAGTTCCTCTCCCGGCTGCCCGGCGGCAACAAGCTCCGCGACCACGTCGCCAAGTACGCCTCCGCGCAGGGCACGTTGAACAGGATCGTGGGGTCGCTGCGCGGCGGACAGGACGAACTGCGGCGGGACAACGCGGCGTTGCAGACGGAGCGGGTGCGGCTCTGGGAGACCATGGGCAAGCTCCAGGAGTACGTCGTCCTCACCCAGGCCCTGGACACCGCCGTCGAGCAGCATCTCGCCCGCATCCCGGACCCCCAGGAGGCCGACGCCGTACGGGCGGACGTGCTCTTCCCGGTCCGGCAGAAGCACCAGGACCTGCTCACCCAGCTCGCGGTGTCCGCGCAGGGCTACCTCGCGATGGACGTCGTACGACGCAACAACGACGAGCTGATCAAGGGCGTCGAGCGCGCCGCCACCACCACCGTCTCCGCGCTGCGGATCTCGGTGATGCTGGCCTCCGCGCTCGACCACCAGAGGAAGGTGATCGAGCAGGTCAACGCGTTGCGCGGGACGACCGAGGACCTGATCCGGGGCAACGCCGAGATGCTCGCGACCCAGAGCGGGGAGATCCAGCGCATCGCCGCCGACCCGGCCGTGGGCGCCGAGACGCTGCGCGCCGCGTTCCAGCAGATCTACCGGACCCTCGACGCCATCGACACCTACAAGGTGCAGGCGACCGAGGCGATGGCGACCACCGTGCAGTCCCTCACGGACGAACTCCACCAGGCGAGCGCCTACCTGGAGCGCAGTCGTGCGAAGGGCGCGCTGGAGGGCGGCCTCGCATGAGCAGACGCCCGCTCCTCGCCCTCCTCGCGACGGCGGCCGTCGTCCTGACCGGCTGCACCTCCGAGGACCACGGCGACGACTCCACGGCCCCCAAGCCCGGCACCCTGCGGGTCCTCGCCTCCTCCGAACTCAGCGACATGACGGCCGTGTTCGACCGCGTCCGCAAGGACACCGGGGTCACCGTCCGCCCCACCTACATGGGCACCCTGGACGCCATCGACCTGCTGGCGAAGGGGAAGACGGACGGCAGGTACGACGCGCTGTGGCTGTCCTCCGACGACTATCTGCGGCTGCGCCCGGAGGCGGCGAAGAAGGTCGTCTCCGAGACCTCGATCATGTCCAGCCCGGTCGCGATCGGCGTGAGGACGGCCACCGTACGGTCGCTGGGCTGGAACCCGGCCGACGTCACCTGGTCCCAGGTCGAGCAGGCAGTGGAAGCCGGCCAGCTGACGTACGGCATGACCGACCCCGCCCGCTCCAACTCCGGCTTCGCCACGCTGGTCTCCGTGGCCTCCGCGCTCTCCGGCGCCCAGTCGGCGCTCACGGACGACGACATCGCCAAGGCGACTCCCCGGCTGAAGAAGTTCTTCAGGGGCCAGACCCTCACCTCGGGCTCCTCCGGCTGGCTGGCCTCGGCCTACCGGCGGCGCGGCAACGTGGACGCCCTGCTCAACTACGAGTCCGTGCTCCAGAGCATCCCCGGTCTCACCGTGATCCGCCCGAAGGACGGCGTGGTCACCGCCGACTACCCGTTCTCCTCGCTGGCCTCGACCTCCTCCGCCACCCGCGAGGACGTCCGCAGGGTGACTGAGGACCTGCGTACGGCAGCCGTGCAGAAGCTCATCACGGACACCACGCACCGCCGCCCGGTCGTGGCCTCCGTCGCCCCGGCCGCCGGCCTGGACACCGGCCGCCGTCGCGAACTCCCCTTCCCCGGCGACAAGTCGGTGGCGGACGGGCTCATCTCGGCGTACGAGAACGACCTGCGCCGGCCCTCCCGCACGGTCTACGTCCTGGACACCTCGGGGTCGATGAAGGGCGACCGCCTCACCCGCCTGAAGGCGGCCCTGACCGGCCTCACCGGCGGCTTCCGCAACCGCGAGGAGGTCACCCTGATGCCGTTCGGCTCGGACGTGAAGAGCATCAGCACCCACGTGGTCGACGACAAGGCCGACCTCGCCGCGATCCGCAAGGACACCGACGCCCTGCACGCCGACGGCAACACGGCCGTCTACACCTCCCTGGAGAAGGCGTACGCGCAGCTGAACCCCTCCCAGGAGACCTTCACGTCGATCGTGCTGATGACCGACGGCGAGAACACCACGGGCGCCAAGGTCGGTGACTTCGACGACTTCTACAACAAGCTCTCCCCCGACCGGCAGCAGATCCCCGTCTTCCCCATCCTCTTCGGCGACTCCTCGCGTGCCGAACTCCAGCACATCGCGACCCTGACCGGCGGCCGTCTCTTCGACGGCCGGCAGGACTCCCTGGACGGCGCCTTCGAGGAGATCCGTGGCTACCAATAAGCTCCTCGGCTACCTCGAATCCCGCAAGAACCTCACGGGCAGCGGGGCCGGTCTCGTCGGCCTGGTCCTGACCTTCACGGGGGTGGCGGGCACGTACTGGCCGGTGGTGGTGGCCGGCCTGTACGGCGCGGGCGCGCTGATCGCCCCGCCGGAACGCCCGCCGCTGCCGGACTTCCCGACGCCCTCCGCCCAGCTGGAGGAGGTGCGGGCCGACTTCCGCAGACTGGAGACCTATCTGGCGGAGGTCGGCCTGCCCGCCTCGACGGAAGTACGGCTCGCCGAACTGACCGACCTGCTGACCGCGTTGCTGGACCCGGGCCGGCCGGCCGAACTGCTGGCCCAGGACCCGGAGGGCGTCCACGTCCTGTCGCGGACGGTACGGCAGGACATCCCGGAGGCGGTCGACAGCTTCGTACGGACGCGGTGGTGGACGCGTCTGACGCCCGGACAGGAGCCGCCGGAACGGCATCTGGAGCACCAGCTCGGCCTTCTCAAGGAGGAGGCCGAGCAGTTGGCGGCCGGGCTGCGGGACACGGAGGCAAGGCGCCAGGAGACGCACACGCGGTATCTGGAGGACCGGAACAACTAGCGGGTCCGGTGGGCAGCGCCCCGAAGGGCGCTGGGGGTACCCCCGGCCGAAGGCTGGGGGAGGAACTGCGCGACCAGCCACGACGGCGCCGCAGACGAACGACGCCCAGCCCCGGCCCCCCACGGTGCGCGGGGGCCGGAGCAGGTGCTCAGGGGCAGCTGATGCGGCCGTCCCCCGGGTCGGTGGTGCAGGTGTCGGTGCCGAGGCCGCCGTTGGCCGTGTCGTTGCCGGACACACCGTCGGTGGTGATCACCCGGTCGTTGCCGGCGGACCCGTTCACGGTGTCGTTGCCCGGGCCGCCGTACAGCGTGTCGTTGCCGGCGCCGCCGTCGATGGTGTCGTTGCCGTAGTCGCCGTAGACGGTGTCGGAGCCGCCGTTCCCGTTGAGGGTGTCGTTGCCGCCCAGGCCGCAGATCACGTCGTTGCCGATCGTGCCGTTGAGGGTGTCGGCCCCGCTGGTGCCGATGATCGTGCAGCCCCGGGAGTTGTTGACGGTGCCGGTCGCCGTGGCGGTGTTGTTGCCCGTCGCCGGGTCGCTCTGGGCGGCGGTGACCGCGGCCGTGTTCGTGAGCGTGCCGGTCGTGCGGGGTTCGGCGACGACCGTGACCGTGGCGCTCGCGCCGGGGGCCAGGGTGTTGAGGGTGCAGGTGGCGCCGGTGGCGGTGGTGGTACAGCCGCCCTGGGAGGGCGCGGCCGAGATCAGCGTCACGCCGGCTCCGGAGAGGGTGTCGGTCAGGGTGACGCCGGTGGCGGACGCGGTGGAGGTGGTCGCGTTGGTCACGCGGACGGTGTACGTGGCCCGGTCGCCGATGGTGACGGTGGACGGGCCGGTCTCGGTGACGGAGAGGTCCGCGCTCGGCGGTGGCGGGGGCGGGGGTGTGCTGCCGCCGCCGCCCAGGTAGCGGGCCAGGGCGAAGTCGGTGTCCGGTCCGCCCTGGCCGGCAGCGACGATCCTGCCGTCGGACTGGACGGCCACGCCGTGGGCGGCGTCGCTGCCGCCGAAGCTCGTGGCCACCCGGCCGCCGTTGCCGAAGCCGCTGTCCAGGCCGCCGTCGGTGTTGTACCGCAGGACGTCGAAGCCGCCCGGCCCGGTGCCGGCGACGACGAGCCGCCCGTCGCTCTGCAGCTTCATGTCCTCGGCGCCGCCGCCGGGGGTGACGACCATGCCGTCGCCGTCGAAGCTCGGGTCCGGGGAGCCGCCCGGGGTGTAGCGGGCCAGCGCGACCCGGCCGCCGCTCGAACCGGCCGCGACGATCTTGCCGTCGGGCTGGATCGCGAGCGCCTCCGCGGAGTCGTAGTCACCGAAGTCGGTGCGCTGGATGCCGCCGGTGCCGAACCCGGTGTCGAGGCTGCCGTCGGTGTTGTAGCGGACGAGCACGAAGTCGAACCTGGTCGTCCCGACCTCGCCCGCGACCACGATCTTGCCGTCGGGCTGCACGGCCAGGGCACGCACGTCGCCGCCCTCCTGGAGGGACCCGCCGAGAGCGGTGGTCACCTTGCCGTCGCCACCGAAGGTGGTGTCCAGGGAGCCGTCGGCGTTGTAGCGGGCCACCGCGGCCTGGCCGCCGACATAGCCCGCGGCGACGATCTTGCCGCCGGGCAGCGCCACGACGTCCGTGGCCTCCTCGGGGACGCCGAAGTCGGTGAACACCCGGCCGTCACCGTTGCCGAAACTCGTGTCCAGCGAGCCGTCGGCCGCCCTGTACCGGACCAGCGTGAACCAGCAGCAGTTCTCCGGCCCTCGCCAACTGCTGCCCGCCACCACGATGTTGCCGTCGTCGGGCTGCAGGGCCACGGCGTGCGCCTCGCTGCGCTGGAGGCCCTCGTTCGACGGCAGGTTGTTGACGGCGGTGGTCACCCTGCCGTCGCCGCCGAAGGTGGGGTCCAAAGAGCCGTCGGCGTTGTGCCGGGTCAGCGCGAAGTCGCCCTCCGAGCCGGAGCTGTCGAAGGTGGTGCCGACGGAGACGATCCTGCCGTCGGGCTGCACCGCCACGTCGGCGGCGGAGTCGGTGCCTCCGAAGTCGGTGAGGACCGTGCCGTCGCCGCCGAAGCCGGTGTCCAGGTCGCCGGGGGCGGCCACCGCGGTGCCGGGCAGGGCGAGGAGGAGCGCCAGGAGGGTGGCCGCCACGGTTCCGGCGCGGATCGTGAGCGACCGAACACCAGGTGTGAACGATCGAACATGAGGTGTGAACATGGCCGACAGCGTTCCGGTGCCGGTCCACAAGTGGGTGCGGCACGAGGCGCCTTGCGCTCACCGGGCGCAGGAAATCAGTCCGGCGGGCGACCGGGACGCCGCCCACACAGGCGAAGGCCTGCCGTCACCGGTCCCGTCGGGGCGGACGGAAGTGACGGCAGGCCCATGACCGCGCACACCGTTGTGCGCGGCCTCGCCGGTTCACACCGCGGCCGGTCGTGACGATCGCTGGTCAGGGCACTCCCCCAGGACCGGCCGCGGAGTCTTTCCGAGGGGACTTATCCCAGTCGCTCCACCAGCGCCCGGTACTCGGCCCACAGCTCCTTCGGCGTGTGCTCACCGAAGGTGTTGAGGTGGTCGGGGACGAGCGCCGCCTCCTCCCGCCAGACCTCCTTGTCGACGGTCAGCAGGAAGTCGAGGTCGCTGTCCGCGAGGTCGAGCCCGTCGGTGTCGAGGGCGTCACGCGTCGGCAGCACACCGATCGGCGTCTCCACGCCCTCGGCCTTGCCGTCCAGCCGCTCCACGATCCACTTCAGGACGCGGGAGTTCTCGCCGAAGCCGGGCCAGACGAACTTGCCCTCGTCGTTCTTGCGGAACCAGTTGACGTAGTAGATCTTCGGCAGCTTGGACTGGTCCTTGTCCTTGGCCACGTCGATCCAGTGGGCCATGTAGTCGCCCATGTTGTAGCCGCAGAACGGCAGCATCGCGAACGGGTCGCGGCGCAGCTCGCCGACCTTGCCCTCGGCGGCGGCGGTCTTCTCGGAGGCCACGTTGGCCCCCAGGAAGACGCCGTGGTTCCAGTCGAAGGACTCGGTCACCAGCGGGACGGCGGTGGCCCGGCGGCCGCCGAAGAGGATCGCCGAGATCGGCACGCCCTTCGGGTCCTCCCACTCCGGCGCGATGATCGGGCACTGCGCGGCGGGCACGGTGAAGCGGGCGTTGGGGTGGGCGGCCGGGGTCTCGGAGCCCGGCGTCCAGTCGTTGCCCTTCCAGTCCGTGAGGTGGGCCGGAGTCTCCTCCGTCATGCCCTCCCACCAGATGTCGTCGTCGTCGGTCAGCGCCACGTTGGTGAAGACGGCGTTGCCCCACAGCGTCTTCATCGCGTTGGCGTTGGTGTGCTCACCGGTGCCGGGCGCGACGCCGAAGAAGCCGGCCTCGGGGTTGATCGCGTAGAGGCGGCCGTCCGCGCCGAACCGCATCCAGGCGATGTCGTCGCCGATCGTCTCCACGGTCCAGCCGGAGACGGTGGGCTCCAGCATGGCGAGGTTCGTCTTGCCGCAGGCGCTCGGGAAGGCCGCGGCGACGTACTTCGACTCACCCTGCGGGGGCGTGAGCTTGAGGATCAGCATGTGCTCGGCGAGCCAGCCCTCGTCGCGCGCCATGACGGACGCGATGCGCAGGGCGTAGCACTTCTTGCCGAGCAGGGCGTTGCCGCCGTAGCCGGAGCCGTAGGACCAGATCTCGCGCGACTCGGGGAAGTGCGAGATGTACTTGGTCTGGTTGCACGGCCAGGGGACGTCGGCCTCGCCCTCCGCCAGCGGGGCGCCGAGGGTGTGGACGGCCTTGACGAAGAAGCCGTCGTCGCCGAGTTCGTCGAGGACGGCCTGGCCCATGCGCGTCATCGTGCGCATCGAGACGGCGACGTACGCCGAGTCCGTGATCTCCACGCCGAGGGCGGACAGCGGCGAGCCGAGGGGGCCCATGCAGAACGGGACGACGTACATCGTCCGGCCTTTCATCGAGCCACGGAACAGGCCCTTCTCGCCCGAGAAGATCTCCCGCATCTCGGCGGGGGCCTTCCAGTGGTTGGTCGGGCCGGCGTCCTGCTCCCGCTCGGAGCAGATGAACGTGCGGTCCTCGACCCGGGCGACGTCGGTCGGGTCGGAGGCCGCGTAGTAGGAGTGGGGGCGCTTGATCGGGTCGAGCTTCTTGAAGGTGCCCTTCGCCACGAGCTCCTCGCACAGTCGCTCGTACTCGGCCTCGGATCCGTCACACCAGACCACGCTGTCCGGCTGCGTCAGTTCGGCGATCTCGTTGACCCACGAGACCAGTTCCTGATGTTTGGTGGGGATGACGGTGGGAGCCGCGATGTCGCGCGCCACGATTGCTCCTAAATGAGGGGTTTTTGATCTTGTGGCCCTGTTTCAGGCCTTGCTGCCCCGTGGGGGCTGCGACCCGGATGCTTCGTAGCCGCTCATCCGGTGCCGACCGCACTCATTTGATCCTCCGACTCGATCACCCATCTGTCCAGAGGGAGTCACAGATGAGCGACGTGAGGAAGGCCACGGTTTCTGCGCCCACCTGCGTTTCTTTGCGTCCATATTGAGTTCGCCTCAAGGTCTTTTTGCTCATGAATGTGAGCGCAACCGAGGCTCCGTGAGACGATGGCCACTCTCCGGCGGTCATCGAGCGAGACTGATCCGTAACTTACGGTTCCGTAGGTACGATGCCCCTCATGACTGCGCCCGTTCCCGACGCGCCCACGGACTCGCCGGCCGCCGGCCGCGGTCCCGCCGCGCTCTCCTCCCTGTCGCAACAGGTCAAGCCCAAGCTGCGCGGCTGGCTGCATCTGGGCATGTTCCCGGCCGTACTGGTCGCGGGCCTCGTCCTCACCGCCCTCGCCGACTCCCCGCGCGGCCGGATCGCCTGCGGCATCTACGTGCTGACGGCGTGCCTGCTGTTCGGCGTGAGCGCGCTCTACCACCGGGGCAACTGGAGCCCGCGCATGGACGGCATCCTGCGCAGACTCGACCACGCCAACATCTTCCTGATCATCGCGGGCACCTACACGCCCCTGACCATGCTGCTGCTGCCCGGGGCGAAGGGGCAGTGGCTGCTGTGGGGCATCTGGGGCGCGGCGGCCGCGGGCATCGTCTTCCGGGTCTTCTGGGTCGGCGCACCGCGCTGGCTGTACACGCCCTGCTACATAGCGATGGGCTGGGCGGCGGTCTTCTTCCTGCCCGACTTCATGCGCACCGGCGGCATCGCGGTCCTGGTCCTGGTGATCGTCGGCGGCCTGCTCTACAGCGCGGGCGGCGTGATCTACGGCATCAAGCGCCCGAACCCGTCACCGCGCTACTTCGGGTTCCACGAGGTGTTCCACTCCCTCACGCTGGCCGCGTTCGTCGTGCACTACGTCGGCATCTCGCTGGTGGCCTACCAGCACGCATAGCCCCACCGCCGCTCCCGCGAGTGGCCACGGCTTCCGAGCCGTGGCCACTTTTTTCATGCCCTCCGCGATATTGCGACACTCACTCGCCATTGACAGCTACTAGATTTTGAGAGCTACTCTCATTTCATGGCTACTGTCACTCACCTCGAAGAGACGCACCAGAACCCCCGCCGGTGGTGGGCCCTGGGTGCCCTGGTCGCGAGCATGCTGGTGCTCGGCTTCGACACGACGATCCTCAACGTGGCGCTCCCGACGATGGCCGGGGAGCTCGGCGCCACCACCAGCCAACAGCAGTGGATGGCGGACGCGTACGTCATCGTCTTCGCGTCGCTGATGCTCCCCGCCGGACTCCTCGGCGACCGCTTCGGGCGTCGCCGGATGCTCGTCGTCGGCCTGCTGATCTTCCTGGCCGGTTCGGTGATGGGTTCCCTGGCCGGCGACGTGAACTGGGTGATCGCCGCCCGCGCGGCCATGGGCATCGGCGCGGCGCTGGTCATGCCGCTCGCGATGTCCGTGCTGCCCTCGCTCTTCGGGCCCGCCGAGCGCACCCGCGCCGTCGGCATCGTCTCGGCCGCCTCGGCGCTCGGTCTGCCGCTCGGCCCGATCATCGGCGGTTTCCTGCTCAACCACTTCTGGTGGGGCTCGGTCTTCCTGATCAACGTCCCGATGGCCGCCATCGGCATCGCCGCCTGCGTCTTCCTGCTCCCCGAGACCAGCGACCCCGCCTCCCCCAAGGTCGACGCCCTCTCCACCGCGCTCACCGCGATCGGCCTGGGCGCCCTGGTCTACGCGATCATCGAGGCCCCCGACCGCGGCTGGGCGACCCTCCCCCACAGCCCGAAAGGCGTGGGGGGACCCCCAGTGCTGGCTCTGTTCGCGGTCGCCGTCGTCCTCGTCACCGCCCTGGTGCTGCGCGAACGCCGGGCCGAGCGCCCGATGCTCGACATGGGCCTCCTCACCCACCGAGGGTTCCTGCTCAACACCCTCGCCGCGACCCTGGTGATGTTCGTGCTGTCCGGCCTGATGTTCGTGCTGCCGCCCTACCTCCAGGCGGTCCTCGGAAACGACGCCTTCGGCACCGGCCTGCGGCTGCTGCCCATGATGGGCGGCCTCATCGTCGCCGCGCGGGCCGCCCAGCCGGTCGTCGACCGCTTCGGCGCCCGCGCCGTGGTCACCGCGGGCCTGGTCGTCCTCGCCTTCGCCGCCCTGCTCGGCAGCCGTACGTCGGTGAGCGACGGCTACGGCTTCACCGCGCTGTGGCTGTCCGTCGCCGGCCTCGGCTTCGGCTTCTCGGTGGTCCCCGCCATGGACGGCGCCCTCGGCGCCCTGCCCGCGGACCGGGCCGGCAGCGGCTCCGGGCTGCTGATGACGATGCGCCAGGTCGGCGGCGCGATCGGTATCGCCCTGCTCGGCAGCCTGCTGGCCGGTACCTTCCGGGACCGCCTGGACGTGACCGGGCTGCCCGCCCCGCTCGGCCACACCGCCGGCGAGTCGGTGGTCGCCGCCCACCTGGTCGCCGACAGGACGGGCTCCGCCCACCTGGCCGCCTCCGCGAACGCCTCGTACGTCCACGGCATGGGCCTGGTCCTGCTGGTGTGCGGGATCGCCGCGCTCGCCACCGCCCTGCTGGCCGCCGCGTTCCTGCCCAGCACCCCCGCCGAGCGCCGTACCGCGGGGGACGAGTCCCCGGCCGTGGCCCCCGCCACCGCCGATGCCGGACAATGACCGGCATGACGGCACCGCACACCTCCCCCCGGCCCGGCCTCCGCGAACGGAAGAAGATCAAGACCCGCGAGGCCATCCGCGTGGCCACGTACGCGCTGGTCGAGGAGCAGGGCTGGGACGCCACGACGATCGAGCAGATCGCCGAGCGGGCCGAGGTGTCGCCGTCGACGGTCTTCCGGTACTTCCCGACCAAGGAGGACATCGTCCTCACGGACGAGTACGACCTGTTGATCATGGAAGAGCTCCGGTCACGACCCGCCGAGGAGCCGTGGCCGACGTCCCTCCGCCATGTGATGCACCGGGCCATCCGGCTGGGCGTCAAGGACGATCCGGCGGTCTCCCGGCTGCGCACCCGGCTGATGGTCGAGGTCCCCTCGGTGCGCTCCCGGATGATGGAGAGCATGTCGTCCACCGGACGCTTGCTCTGCCAGGCCATCGGGGAGCGCACCGGCCGTGACCCGGACAGCCTGGAGGTCCGGGTCTACGCGATGTCCATCGTCGGCGGGCTGATGGAGGTCTCGATGTACTGGGCCGAGAACGAGCACCAGGGCGACTTCGAGGCCCTCGTCGACCGCGCCCTGGACGTCATCGAGCACGGTCTGCCCCGGGAAAACCACTGAGGCCACGGCCGTCACCCGTGCCATCCTGACCAGGTGAACGCTTCCGAGATCCAGGTCGAAGTCGCCCCCGAGCTGGCCCTGTTCGTCCCGCACGCCCGCCGCGTCGGCGTCCATCCCCTCACCGTCGACGGCGTCTCGACCCTCGGCCACGTCATCGAGTCCCTGGGCGTCCCCCTGACCGAGGTGGGCGCCCTGGTGGTGGACGGCCGGGAGGTCCCGGTGGCCCACGTCCCGGCACACGGCGAGCGGGTGACCGTACGCCCGGTCACCCGCCCCCAGCGCGTCCCGGGCGCTCCGCTCCGCTTCCTCCTCGACGTCCACCTCGGCACCCTGGCCCGCCGTCTCCGCCTGCTGGGCGTGGACGCGGCGTACGAGTCGACGGACATCGGCGACCCCGCGCTCGCCGCCCGCTCGGCGGCCGAGAAGCGCGTGCTGCTGAGCCGCGACCGGGGCCTGCTGCGCCGCCGCGAACTCTGGGCGGGCGGCTACGTCTACAGCACCGGGCCCGACGACCAACTCCACGACGTCCTCGACCGGTTCGCTCCCGACCTGCGCCCCTGGACCCGCTGCACGGCCTGCAACGGCCTGCTGAAGGAGGCGACGAAGGACGAGGTGGCGGACCAGCTGAAGGGCGGGACCCAGAAGTCGTACGACGTCTTCGCGCGGTGCGCGGAGTGCGGCCGCGCGTACTGGAAGGGCGCGCACCACCAGCAGCTGGAGGCCATCGTGGCGCGCGCCCTCGCCGAGTTCGCCTGACCCTGAACCGGCGCTCCGGGGTCAGTTGCGGCCCAGTGCCCGGTACTCCCAGCCGGCCGCGCGCCACTGCGCGGGGTCGAGGGCGTGCCGGCCGTCCACGACCCGGCGCCGGTTCACCACGGCGCCCATGGCCTCCGGGTCGATCTCCCGGAACTGCGTCCACTCGGTGAGCAGGACCACGACGTCGGCGCCGGTGGCCGCCTGCAGTGCGTCGGTCCCGTACGTCAGCTCGGGGTGGGCGCGGCGGGCGTTGTCCATCGCCACCGGGTCGTAGACCGTCACCTGGGCGCCGGCCCGGTGCAGGGTGGCGGCGACGTCCAGCGCCGGGGCGTCCCGGATGTCGTCGGAGTTGGGCTTGAAGGCCGCCCCGAGCGCGGCCACCTTCGTGCCGGCGAGCTCGCCGCCGACCAGCTCGCGGACCAGGTCCACGGTCCGGGCCCGGCGGCGCTGGTTGATCGCGTCCACCTCGCGCAGGAAGGCGACCGCCTGGGCGACGTCCAGTTCCTCGGCGCGGTGGATGAACGCCCTGATGTCCTTGGGCAGGCAGCCGCCGCCGAAGCCGAGACCCGGCCTCAGGAACCGGCCGCCGATCCGGTCGTCGTAGGCCAGCGCCTCCGCCAGCCGGTGCACGTCGGCACCGGTGGCCTCGCAGACCTCCGCCATGGCGTTGATGTACGAGATCTTCGTGGCGAGGAAGGAGTTGGCGGCGACCTTGACCAGTTCGGCGGTCGGCAGGTCGGCGACCACCACCGGGGTGCCCTGGGCGATGACGGGGGCGAACGCGGCGCGCAGTTGCTGCTCCGCCCACGCGGACTCGGTGCCGAACACCAGCCGGTCGGGGTGCAGGGTGTCCTCCACGGCGAAGCCCTCCCGCAGGAACTCCGGGTTCCAGGCCAGCTCCACGGCGTCCCCGGCCGGGGCGGTGGTGCGGACCAGCTCCGCCAGCCGGGCCGCGGTGCCCACCGGCACCGTCGACTTCCCGACCACCAGGGCCCGGCGGTGCAGGTGCCGGGCCAGCTCGGTCACCGCGCCCTCCACGTAGCGCAGGTCCGCGGCGTAGGAGCCGGGCTGCTGCGGGGTGCCCACGCAGACGAAGTGGATGTCGCCGAACTCCGCGGCCTCCGCGAGGCTGGTCGTGAAGTGCAGCCGCCCGGATTCCTGGGCCTTGACCAGGAGTTCGGGCAGTCCTGGCTCGAAGAACGGTACCTGCCCGGCTCTCAGCAGCTCGATCTTGCCGGGGTCCACGTCGACGCCGAGCACCTCGTAGCCGAGCGCCGCCATGCACACGGCGTGCGTGGCGCCCAGGTAGCCGGTGCCTATGACGGTCAGGCGGGGAGCGTCGGCGCCTACGGTGCCGTCGGTGCCGTGGGTGGCGGCGGGAAGAGTGTCCATGATGCCTCCGAGGGATTCCCGAGCGGAAAGTGCGCATGCCGAAGACGCGCGAGGGACAAGTGCGTGAAGGTGAGGGAACTGCGACCGCGCGGGGCCCGGGTGCGGACCGGGCCCCTCGGCGTCAGGAGGAGCAGGCGACGTTGGCGAGGCCCTTCGCCGCGTCGGTGACCTTGTTGTCGCAGGTGATCTTGTTGTTCTCGACGGGCGTGAGGTGGAAGCCGTAGCCGGGGCCGTCCACCTGCGCGGTGTTGGCCTGGAACACGTTTCCGGTGCCCCAGCCGTCGAGGATCTGGTGGGTCTGGAAGCCGTCCGCACGGGAGTGGCTGCCGACGTTGCCCTTGATCAGCCAGTCGTTGCCCTTGACGTCGACCCAGGAGTCGTTGTGGCCCCCGCTGAGGTCGGCGCCGTCGAAGGTGTTGCCGACGAGGGAGCCCCCGGTGGTGCCCTCCTTGATGTCGACGGACTCCGCGGTGGTGTCGCTGACGTGGTTGCCGCGGATCACGTTGTCGTCGCTCTTGTCGGGCTTGCAGTCGGTGACGGTGCACCAGTTGGACTCCGCGGACCCGACGTAGATGCCCTCGCCGAACTGCTCCTTGCGCTTGCCCGTGGCGCGGACCGTGTTGTCCTCGACCACGTTGCCGGAGCTGAAGTCGCGCAGGTGGATGCCCTCGTCGCCGATGTTCTCGACGGTCAGGCCCTGGATGACGGTGCCCTGGACCTTGTCGGCCATGACCCCCTTCTGGCCGTTGCGCACGGTGAAGCCGATCAGCCGCCAGTGGCTGGCGCCGTCGAGGTGGACGGCGTAGCCGCCGTCGACGTCCCCGGCGTCGATCACCGCGCCGGGGCCGCCGCACAGGAAGATCGGCCGGTCCGCCGTACCCGGGTTGGCGGCGGTGAAGCGGTCCGAGTAGACCCCGTCCGCCATCTTGATGACGTCACCGGGCTGGGCCTGGTCCAGCGCGTCCTTCAGGGACTTGGCGTCGCTGACGGTGACGGTGGCGGCCGGGCACTTCACCGGCCCGGAGGCCACGGCCGCGGCCGAGCCGGTCGCGGTGGGCGTGGCCGCACCGTCGGTGGCCGCCGTGTCGCTCGGCGCCGGATCGGAGGCCGTGGCACCGGGGTCGCCGGTGCCGTCCCCGTCGTCCGTGGGTTCGGCGACCGGGATGGTGGGACCGGCGGTGGGGCCGGCGCCGTACACGACGGTCCGGTCGTCGCCTGCCGAGACCCCCGCCACGATCAGCGCCAGCACCGAGATCACCAGGGCGGCCGAGGCCACCCAGAGCGGCGGACCGCCGGCGAGCCAGATCCGGCGCGCCCGCTCCGCGGCGGACTCGCCCGCCGCGGCGCCCCCGCCCGGACCGTTGTCGCCCGGACCGCCGTCATCGGGCGGCGCGGCTGGGATGTCGTCGCTCATTCGCTCATCACCGGCTCCCGTCGGCGGCCCGCCACGGCGATCTCGTCCGGCGGCGGGGTGGGCAGCGGCGCCTTGTCGGAGTACGGGTGCACGATGCCCGCGCCCCGCCCGCCCGCCCGCCGCCTGCGCCGGCCCATGGCGGCCGAGAACAGGATGAGGAGCAGGATGCCCGTCCACAGCAGGGTCATCGGGCTGGCGTAGTGCTTGACCTTGACCCAGAAGGAGCTGGTGTCGTACCAGGCGAAGGTCTGGTTCTCCTTGATGTCGGCACCGCCGTGCGAACGGCTGGAGTCCAGCGCGCTGGGGCCGACCCCGCCGATCACGTTGAAGGAGACCGTGGTGCCGTCCACGCCGCCGACCAGGCTGACCCCGTGGTTGGTGGCGTCCTGGACCGTGTTTCCGCGTATCTCGGCGGCCGAGTCGCGGACGTACACGCCGGTCTCCGGCCCGTCGATGATGTTGCCGGTGACCGTGGCGTCGGTGACCCCGTCGCGCACCGAGATGCCCTGCCGGTTCTGGCCGGTCAGGCGGTTGCCGGTGATGGACACCTTGTCCGCCGCCAGGCGGGCCACGATGCCCATGTCACCGCCCTCGATGCGGTTGTTCTGCACGCCGACGTCGAAACCGCCCAGCACCTCGACGCCGTAGCGGCCGTTGTCCTTGGCCACGCTGTTGGCGACCGAGTTGGAGCCGTAGCTGTCGACGGCCTGCCCGGAGGCGGAGGGCCCCTCGGCGAGCGGCCTGCCGCTGAGCGTGTAGCCGTTGCCGCCGTTGCCCTCGGCGGTGCAGCCGCTGACCCGCACCTGCTGGGTGGCCCGGGAGAGGATGAAGCCGTCGCCGCCGTTGTCCTTGGCGACCGTGCGCTGCACGAGCGAGCTGGAGACGAAGCGGTGCATGACCACCCCGTCCTCCAGGCTGTTCTCCACGGTCGTGTCGCTGATCTCGATCCCGGTCGCGCTGGAGATGAAGATCCCGAAGGCGTTGCCGGTGATGGTCGAGTGCGTGATCGATCCGGAGACGTAGGAGAGACCGCCGGTGGAGAACCGGGCGTCGGGAGTGGTCAGTTCACCCGACGGCATGGCCGTGACGTCACCGCTGGTGGAGTCCCGCTTGTCCTGGTCGCCCTGCTGGTCGGCCCGTTCGCGCGCGGTCTTGCCGTGCACCTGGCCGGTGTCCTCCAGCGAGCCGGTGTTCGGCCGGTCGGTGCCGGTGAGGCTGAGGCCGCCGGTGCGGCCGCTCCAGAACCCGAGGTTCGCGAGTTTGGCGTGCGTCATCTCGAACTGGCCGCCGATGGTGCGGATGTAGGCGCGGCCGTCCCGGACGTCGCTGTCGGCCTTGTTGGCCTGCGGGTCCCAGCTGGTGACGGTCAGCGGCGCCTGGGCGGTGCCCTGGAGGCTGAGTTCGCCGCCGAAGGAGACGATGGAGACGAAGCCGGTGCGGTTGCTGGCCATCCGGAGAGTGAGGCCGCCGGGGTTGGACAGCTTCAGCTTGGCGCCGACGTTCAGGTAGATGTTCTCGGTCAGCAGATACGAGCCGTCCTTGCGCCGCAGGAAGGTCTGCGGGGCGAGTTTCAGCAGGTCGGCGATGGTGTAGGCGTTGCTGCGATCGGTGAGGACCAGGGTGTACCCGTTGTCGGTGTCCAGCCGGTACGGCACGGTCCACTTGGTGCTCTGCAGGGGCGCCACCGAGGTGAACGCCCGTACCTGGTTGAGGCGGTGGTCCTCGTCGGCGACCAGCGCGGCCTGGGTCTCCGCGTCCTCGGCCGCCAGTTTCTGCTTCTTGTCGCCGTCCCCGTCGGCGTGGGCCGTGGCCGAGGCGCCGAGCAGCAGCGTCGCCGCCACCGCGAAGGCGCCCAGCAGGGCCGCCGTCCTGGCACCGGCCCGGCGCAGCCGGTTGCCGGGACCGGGTCTTCTCCTGGTCATGAGATCCGTCATGAGGGGGGTGGCCATGGCGTCAGATCACCTCGGGCTGGAGGGCGGAGTGGCTCTGGCCGCCGCCGGCGGAACCGGAGAGCGTGGCCGCGCTCTGGCCCTCGCCCCCGATGCTGGTGCTGGTGCGGGTGAGCCAGCCCTGCTTGTTCATGGTGACGAAGGCGTACAGCTTGATCGGCAGCGAGATCATGATGACCACGAGGGCCGTCAGCGGCAGCAGGAAGATCTCCTGCGGGTGCCTGCGCAGGTGCGAGTAGCCGCGGACGGCTCGGCCCAGCAGCAGCCAGATCAGGGTGAGGACGACGCCGCGCGGGCTGAAGTCCAGCCGGCTCAGCAGCAGATAGCCGAGGGCCATGCCCATGGTCACCGGGGTCAGCAGGATCTGCAGCACGGTGATCTTGGTGACCAGCGGGACCCGCCACAGCCAGCCCTTGTACAGCGCGGTCAGGTAGCACCGGTAGGAGTTGCGGCTCCACCGGACGCGCTGCTTCACGAACGCCCGGAAGGACGACGGGAACATGGAGATCGCCCGCGCGGAGGACTGGTGCACGGTCTTGTAGCCCGAGGCGAGCACCAGCCAGGTCAGCCGGCCGTCGTCGCCCGCCACGCAGCGGCGGCCGAGGAAGAACTCGTTCTCCAGGTTCTCCAGCACCGGCAGGACCGCCTCGCGGCGGTAGGCGGCGGTACGGCCGGACAGACAGGCCACGGCACCGGCCCGGCCCATGGCGGGAACGTAGTCGTAGTAGCGGAGGTTGACGAGCCAGTCCGCGATACGTCGCCAGACGCTGGTCGTGCGCTGGAAGACGTTCTGCTGGGTGCCCACCCCGCCGACCTCGGGGTCGGCGAACGGCATCTGCACGGCGTCCAGGAGCCCCGGCTCCCAGCGGGTGTCGGAGTCCACCAGGACGAGGAGTTCACTCGTGGCGGCCCGTATGCCGACCCCCAGGGCGGAACGTTTCCCTCTGTGCTCGAAGGCGAGCACCCGGACCCGGGGGTCCTCCACCAGCGACAGCCGGTGCAGGACCTCGTGGTCCTCGACGTCAGGAACGATGATGATCTCGGCCGGATCCTGGGCGAGCCAGGTCTCCAGGCACTCCAGCAGGATCTCCGGGTCTTCCCGGTAGGCCGGGACCACCACGGAGACGCTGGTACGGAAGTTGTTGACGACCGGCTTGGCAAACCGCGAGAGCACCGCCCGGTACAGCCAGAGCGCCCAGACGAACAGTCCGGCAAGCCCCAGCGGCATCAGCTCTCGCCACGAAGTTTCCCCCACAGCCTCGACGATCCACGACCAGACCTGGTCGAAGAACTCGGACAAAGTTGCGCTCTCCCCCCACATGACATGACTGCCACGGCCCGAAATGCGTCAGAACCGGGCACTGCTCCAGCGATGCTAGGGGCGCTTGAGTGAACGGCGATCACACAAGACACGAACTTCACTTACAGAGTCTTCACGCCCGCCCCGCCCCAACCGTGACGGCGGGTCACATCCGTCACGGCACGAGGTGGATACTATGAGGATGATGTGAAGAGCGTGAACTCGGCTGATAAATGGCATGTTTCGACCCACCGGCCGGACAGCGCGACCCATGCGCCCCGTAAGGGGCGCTGGGGGTACCTCCGGCCGAAGGCTGGGGGAGGAACTGCCCGACCAGCCCCCACGCGCCCACCGCCGACAACGCACCCAGCGCCTTCGGCGGACCTCAGCCCCCCAGTGCCGCCCGCAGCCGCTCCGGGTCGGTGGTCGGCGCGTCACACGTGAAGTTGCGGCACACGTACGCCGCCGCCTCCCCGCCGACCAGCGGCCGCCCCGCGAGCAGCGGGAACTCGTCGCTCTCCGGAGTCCCCACGGCCACGACCGCGCCGGGCGCGGTGCCCAGAAGTGCCGTACGGTGCAGGGCGGTTGTCCGGTCGTCCGCCGTGTCCGGTCCGACGACCGCGACCTCGCGCGGACCGTCCAGCAGCGCCTCGGCGACGGCGAGCCCCCACCCGACGAAGCGCGGCACGCGCGGTCCGAGCGTCCCGACGATGCCCAACGCCCTTTCCGCTGCCGTGCGATGAGGTTCGGCGCCGGTGTGCGCCGCGTAACCGAGCAGGGCACCGGCGGCCGCGGTCCAGCCGGAGGGTGTGGCGTTGTCGGTCGGGTCCTGCGGCCGGCGGATCAACCGCTCGGCGTCGGCCGCGGTGTCGTAGAGGGCGCCGGTCTCCGGGCTCTCCTGGTCGGTGAAGCGGGCCAGGACGTGGTCGAGGAGGAGTCCCGCGAACTCCAGCCAGACGCCCTCGCCGGTCACGGACGCGAGCGCGAGGAAGCCCTCGGCGACATCGCCGTAGTCCTCCAGCACGCCCGCGTTGGCACCCACCCTGCCGTCCCGGCTGGTGCGGGCGAGCCGCGCGTGGTCGTCGAGGTGAAGCCGTACGAGGAGATCGGCGGCGCCGACGGCGGCCTCGACCAGGTCGGGGCGGTCGAAGTAGGCGCCGGCCTCGGCGAGCGCGGCGACGGCGAGGCCGTTCCAGGCGGCGACGACCTTGTCGTCCCGGCCCGGGGCAGGGCGTTCGGCCCGTGCGGCCAGCAGACGCCGCTTGACGGACTCGACCCGCCCGGCGTCGAACACACCGTCCTGCTGCGGGAGTTGCAGCACGGACTGCCCCTCCTCGAAGGTGCCCTCCTCGGTGACCCCGAAGTACCGGGCGGCCAGGTCCGCGTCGTCCTCGCCCAGGACCTCGCGGAGCTGGGCGGGCGTCCACACGTAGTACGCGCCCTCGACGTGCCGCCCGCTCCCGTCGTCGCTGTCGGCGTCCAGCGCGGAGGCGAACCCGCCCTCGCCGGTGCGCAGTTCGCGGACCATGAAGTCGGCGGTCTCCAGGGCGACCCGGCGGGCCAGCTCGGACCCGGTGGCCCGCCACAGGTGGGCGTACACCCGGCACAGCAGGGCGTTGTCGTACAGCATCTTCTCGAAGTGCGGCACGACCCAGTCGCGGTCGACGGAGTAACGGGCGAAGCCGCCGCCGAGCTGGTCGTAGAGGCCGCCCCGGGCCATCCGCTCACAGGTGTCCACGGCCATCTGCAGCGCACCCTCGGAACCGGTGCGGGCGTGGTGCCGCAGCAGGAACTCGATCACCATGGACGGCGGGAACTTGGGGGCGCCGCCGAATCCTCCGCGCTGCGGGTCGTACTCGCGGGTGAGCCCGAGCAGCGCCTGCGCCAGCTCCTGCTCACCGGGCGGCCGACCGCCCTGGTGCCCGAGCTCCCGCTGGGCGAGGTCCCGGACGATCTTCCCGGCCACCTCGGCGACCTCGTCCCGCCGGTCGGCCCAAGCGGCCCGGACCCCCTCCAGCACCTGCCGGAAGGAGGGCATGCCGTGGCGGGGGGCGGGCGGGAAGTAGGTCCCGAAGTAGAAGGGCTCCGCGTCCGGGGTCAGAAACACGGTCATGGGCCAGCCACCCTGCCCGGTGGCGGCCTGCACGGCCTCCATGTAGACGGCGTCGACATCCGGCCGCTCCTCGCGGTCGACCTTGATGCTCACGAAGTGCTCGTTCATAAAGGCTGCCGTCACCTCGTCCTCGAAGCTTTCGTGTGCGAGAACGTGACACCAGTGGCAACTCGAATAGCCGACGCTGAGCAGCACCGGAACCCCTCGCCGCCGTGCCTCCTGGAAGGCCTCCTCCGACCATGGCCACCAGTCGACGGGGTTGTCGGCGTGCTGAAGGAGATAGGGGGACGTCTCGTGAGCCAGTCGGTTCGGCATACCCCCATCCTCCCCCACGGACTCCCCCCACGGATTCCCGCTCGCCCCGCGTCGGGCCGTCTCTCAGCCGACCGCCGCCGTCTCCTCCACCTGAGCCGGGCGACGCCAGACCGGCTGCACCCGGGAATGATCCCAGGATGGATTCCCCTTCACGCCCGGACGGACGACGCAGCAGTCCAGAACGGACCGGATGGTTCCGCGTTTCTCATCCAGATCCATTTCGCCGCCCGTCCAGCGTCGACGCACGGAGTCCGCAGGCGAGGCGTGCACCGGCGCCTCGGACAACACCAGCCGCTCCAGGGCTTCGTCCGCCAGAGGCCCGCTGATACTGCACCTCCCGCACGAACGACATGTGTACGGGCCGCTCCGCCCCACATGGCTGCAGTGTGATCCTGTCCTCCTGCCAACCGAATGGCCGCGGTCCGCTGTGAGGCACCCCCCTCCACAGCTCGGGCCCAGTGCCAGTTCGCAATCGTCTGGCTTCTGACCTGCGTTTCCATGACAGCGGCTTCCAGAGACCGCACGGCCTGCAGGAGTCCTTCCTGCGTGTACGGATCACCGATGCCCCGTGGGTCGAGGTAGGCGCGCCCTTCTCGCGCGGTGAGCGCCGAGTAGAACCGGAACAAGTCCTCCGGACGGCGATACAACCGGTCGTCCGCCACACAGACCACCCCGCGGATCTCCTGGCCGTCGGCTGTGCACCCACGCGTCAGGTCCTCGATCAGGCGGTCGAATCCGGGCCTGGTCACTCCGGGCCGGGTGGCACCACGACCGTTGTCGGCGTAGGTGGCGACGACTCGGCATCCCTGCTGCTGTGCGGTCCGCTCATTGATCCGCAACTGGTGGCGTACTCCATGCCCGTCCCGCTGCCGGAAGTCCTCGGACGTACGCGCGTACGACGCAACCGGGATCAGCCCGGCCCTCTGCATCACGACAAGGTCGTTCACTGGCCCCCCATGCGACATCCAGCTCGACAGTCACAAGAACGATCGAGCGGTCTCCGGGTCACCGTGAACCCGACACGTCACCGGCCGGGCCCTGCCCGCCCTGCTCTTCCCCTCCTACTCGTCCCCGGCGTCCGGTGCCGCGTAGAAGCGCAGGTTCACCCGGCGCGCCCCCTCGGGGACGGCGTCGTCGGGGTGGCTGTAGCGGTCGAGGAGTTCCCGGTAGGCGCGGACGAAGTCGTGGAGGTCGGTCTTCGTCATCCAGGTGCCGGTGCGCTGGACCTGGGCCCAGCCCTGCGGGCCCCGGTACTCCTGGTGGGCGCGGCGGAAGAGCCTGGTGTCGACCTCGATCTTCAGGAGGGCGAGGTGCTCGGCCGCGGCGTACTCCTCCGTCGTCATCGTGGCCGGGTCGGGGGTGGTGTGACTGAAGGGCAGGCTCCGCCACCAGCGTTCCCGGCCGCCCGACTTCTCGGGGATCTCCTCGATGAGCTTCTGCTCGGCGAGTTTGCGCAGGTGGTAGCTGGTGGTGCCGGAGCTCTCGCCGAGTTCGCGGGCGAGCACGGTGGAGTTGGCCTCGCCGTGCCGGCCGAGGTAGTCGAGGATCCGGCGGCGCAGGGGGTTGCCGAGGGACTTGTAGAGGGCGGTGCGTTCGAGGCTGGTCGGCTCGGGGGGTACGGCGGGCATCTCACCGTGCGCGGCGGGCTTCTCGCGCGGGGCGGCGGGCTTCTCGGCGGGTGCGGCGGGCTCGGGTGGTCCGGCCGTCCGGGGCGTGCCGTCGGTCATGCGGCCACCGTAACCCGGCGCCCCTGAGACAACCCTGAGCCTCCCCGACCCTTCCCCGACGTCTGCCGAATTTTCTTTGCAGAATTTTCTCTGCGATCTAGCGTGAAGCCATGGCCCGGCAATGGCGGAGGACCCGTGCGATGCACAGGTTCCACAGCCACGTATCCGGAACAAGGCGAGGGGGATCAGGTGTTGGACGGGTTGACGGCGACGCAGACTCGAAGGACGAAGCGGATGAGGCGGCTGAAGCGGTGGGCACTGATCCTTCTCGGATCGTCCGCCGTGCTGCTCGTGCCGTGGATGGTGGTGCTGGCGCTGACGCTGCCCACCAAGACCGAGGTGCACAACTGGGCGGTGGCCTGGATCGGGCTGGACGTCCTGATGGCGGCGGGGTGCGCGGCGACGGCGGTTCTGGGTCTGCGGGGCGACGCCCGCGCCCGGCTCACGGCGTCGGCGACGGCGTCGGTCGCGGTCCTGGACGCGTGGTTCGACATAACGACGTCGGCGGTGGGCACCGAGCTGCTGGAGGCACTGGCGAGCGCGGTGGCGGAGGCGGGGCTGGCAGCGGCCTGCGTGTACCTGGCCCTCTCCAAGGGGTGGGGCCGGCTGCCCGCCCAGCCCGGGCCGACCGCCCGGTAGTTTCCTCGATCCGGATCCCGCTATGCCCGCGCGACCTTGACCTGCCGCCCTGGTCCGGGCGCCCTCTGTGTCATACGTCACCGTCCTCGTTCCAGGTGCCGGCTTCGGTCGCGCGGTAAGTGGGGAGCTCGTCGAAGCTTCGGCCGGCCCGCGTTCTCGGCGATCGGCACCCGCCGAATTCCGCGCCGGGCATTCCCTCGCCGCATGAGGGTTGTGTCACCGGTCGGCAGAGCCGAAGCCCCGCTGCTGTCCGCCTGCCGTCTCGAAGACCTCCGTGCCAGGGGACCACCACCGAACCCTCACCGGCCGTCTGATCGTCGCCCCCTCGCCATCGCGACCCTTCGCAAGGACACTTGTGGACAAAGGAGTTGCCGCTGGAGGGGGACGGAACATGCGGGACGCCCACCGGGCGGAAGCCGATCGGCTGCTGGTGCGGGCCGTGGAGGAGGAGGTCCGCCGCTCGGGCGGCCGCGTCGACGGGCAGGTGCTGCTGACCCGCGCACGCGGCGAGCTCGGGGAGTTGGAGCGGACCGCCGCCGAGGAGTACACGGCGTACACCCACGCCCTCGACGAGACGGAGGCGGGCCGGCCGAGCTTCGGCCGGCGCTACGCCAAGGAGGGCTCCGGAACACCCCTGCTGGTCGCGGCCGTCGCGGCGGTCGCCGCCACCGTCGCCGACCTCTCCCTGGGCACCGGGGCGGCCACGGCGCTCGGCGCGGGCGTGGCCGTCGGGGTGATCGGGGCGGCGGCCACGGTCGTCAAGGTCGCCGGTTCCCATCTGCCCGCCGCTCATCACCACGCCGGCGCGGCCGGTCAGCCCGGCGGCCCCGAGCAGCTGCGGCTGCAGTGGCTGACCGCGCTGGAGGTCCGGGGCATCCGGCCCTTCCTCGATCAGCAACGGGTGCTCAGCGCCTCCACGGGGCCGAAGAAGCAGGGGCCGGGGCTGCGCGGCGCGGACAAGAGCGCGGCGGCCCGCAGGCGTACGGTGCTGCAGCAGTCGTTCGGTCAGCTCCCCGACGCGGACCGCCCGTTCGCCGGCCGGCAGCAGGAGCTGGCGCGGATCCGGCAGTGGGCGCAGGCGGCCCGGGCGGCCACGGAGACCCGGCCGACGGTCGTGGTCCTGCACGGGGAGCCCGGCTCCGGCCGGACCGCCCTCGCGGTCCGGGCCACCCACGAACTGAAGGACCTCTTCCGGGGCGCGGTCGTGGTGGACCTGCGCGGGGACAGCCGGGAGGAGCCGCCGCTGCCCACCCGGGACGCCCTGCTGCATCTGCTCAACCGGCTGGGAGCGCCGCGCGAGCAGCTGCTGTTCCGTGAGCGTTCCTCCGCCGACCAGCAGGTCAAGCGGCTGAGCGAGCTGTACCACCAGCACCTCACGGGTCTCCCGGTGACGATCGTGCTGGACGACGCCTCGGATCCGGAGCAGGTGCGCACCCTGGTGCCGGAGCGTTCAGACAGCCTGGTCCTGGTCACCGCCCGGGACCAGCTCGACCTGCCCGCCGACCTGCCGGCCTGGGTGCACCAGCTGCCGGTCACGGCGCTGGACGCGGCCGGGGCGGAGGAACTGCTGGACGCGGCGGCCGAGGACGCGTCGGGGCCGTACGACGCGCAGTCCGCGGACCGGATCCGGGAGTTGTGCGGCGGGCTGCCGCTGGCGCTGCGAGTGGCGGGTTCGTCGCTGGGCTCGCGTTCACCGCTCCAACTGGCCACGGACCTGGGCGCGTACGGTCCGGTCGGGCCGGTGGAGCGGGTGCTGTGGCTGCGGTACACCGACCAGCCGGAGACCGGGCGGCGGCTGCTGAGGAGGCTGGCGCTGGCGGGCCGGGCCTCGATGGGCGCGGCGGCCGCGGCCGCCCTGCTGGGCGCCGACGAGGCCGAGGCGACCCGGCACCTGGTCGCGCTCACCCGGGCCGGCCTGGTCGACCATGTCCGGGGCAGCCGCTACCGCCTGCACGACCTGGTCCGCTCGTTCGCCCAGGCCCGTCTGCTGGACGAGGAGACCCCGGCCGACCGCACGGCGGCGCAGGAGCGGCTGATCGTGAACTACGCGGAGCTGGCCGACTCGGTGCTGCGGCTGGTCGACGGCAACATGTCGACGCGCTCGGACCGGTTCAGCCCGCACGGCTTCACCTCGCTCGACGAGGCGCTGCGCTGGCTGGACGACGAGTCGAGCTTCATCACGGTGGCGCTGCGGCACGCGGAGGGCGTCGACCAGGCCGCCGTACAGAACCTGCTGGGTGCGCTGTGCGACTACTGCCTGCTGCGCGGCGACCTCTACCGGCTCGGTGAGATCAGCGAGCTGGCGCAGTCGGTCGACCAGGGTCTCCTTGTGCGCTCGGTGCAGTGGCGTACCGGCATCGCGGCCCGTCAGCTGGGCGAACTGGACAAGGCCCGCGCCACCCTCACCTCGGTCGTCGACCTCTACCTGGAGGCGCACCACGACGCCGGAGCGGCCCGCGCGCTGTGTTCGCTGGGGATCACCCTGCACCACCAGGGCCACCTCACCGAGGCCGCGGCCAAGCTCCAGGAGGCCCTCGACCTCCAGGCCGCCCCCGAGCTGGCCACCGACCGGGCGTGGACGATGCACGCCCTGGCGGCGGTACAGCGCGACCGGGCCCGGCTGCCGGAGGCCCTCGACCTGCTCACCCGCTCGCTCGTCCTGCACCGGGAGGGCGGCTCGGTGCACGGCGAGGCCTGGGCGCACTTCCAGCTCGGTCAGCTGGCGCTGCGCATGGGCGACGTACCGCGGGCGGAGCGGGAGCTGCGGGCCGCGCTGGACCGCTACGGCCGTACCCGGGACGCCCGGGGCGAGGCCTGGGCGCTGACCCAGCTGGCGCGGGCCCGGCTGGTGGACGGCGACGCGTCCCCGGCGGTCGACGGACTGCGCGCGGCGGCGGCCCGGCACCGGGAGAACGAGGACGCGCGCGGCGAGGCCTGGACGGTGTACTACCTGGGCCTGGCCCTGGAGGAGACCGGCACCCTCGACCAGGCGGTCCGCGAGCTGGAGCGCTCGCGGACCATGTTCTCCCGGATGCGGGACGTCTACGGCCTGGCCTGCGCCCGCCACCACTCGGCCCGGGTCACCCGCGACCAGCGGGCGGCCCAGACCGGCTCGCTGCGCAACTCGGGTTTCGCCCGCCAGCTCCTCGTCGACGCCCGCGCCGACTTCCAGCGCATCGGCGTGGTCCACGGCGAGGCCTGGACCTGTCTGGAGCTGGCCGTCGTCGACGCCGGCAACACCCGCACCCAGCAGGCCGTCGCCCTGTGCGACGAGGCGGTCACCCTGTTCGCGTCGTACGGCGACCGGCGCGGCGAGGACTGGGCCCGCTTCCTGCGCTGCACGCTGCTCCCCTACGCCGCGCCCGGCGGCGTGGAGGTGGGCACCGCCGTCGCCCAGGAGGACCTGGCCCAGCTCGCCCGCACCGCGCACCCGCTGCGCGACGAGAAGCTGGCCGAGTACGTCACGACGTACGGCCTGCTCCTGGAACGCGGGATACAGCTGGAGTCGGGGTGGCAGGCCTGGCGTCTGGGCATGGTGCCCAGCCGGCACGCCCGCGAGGTGATGGGCGTGCCGGTGCCGGCCGGGACGTGACGCCGGTCAGCTCTTGGGATCGGCCGCCGGTGCCTTGGAGTCCGCCCCCGGCTGGGCGGACTCCTTGAAGTCGACCTTCTGCATGTGCTTGTTCATGGACTTCATCAGGCCCCAGACCGCCAGGGCCATCACCGCGAAGACGATGAAGCCGAGGACTCCGGGGGTGACCTTGTTCTCGTCGACCTCCTTGGCGAGGGGGACGAGGTGCGTCAGTGCCAGGCTTGCGCTCATGTCAGGCATTGTCGCGGATGCCCGCAAAGAGGTCGTCCTCGGGGAGGGAGGTGTCGACGAGCGACTTCGCCAGCTCGTACTCCTCGGTCGGCCAGACCTCCTTCTGGAGGTCCAGCGGCACCTTGAACCAGCCGCCGTCCGGGTCGATCTGCGTGGCGTGCGCGATCAGCGCCTTGTCGCGGATCTCGAAGAAGTCCGCGCACGGGATGTGCGTGGTCAGGGTGCGCTCGGTGCGCTCGAACTCGTTCCACCGCTTCAGCCAGTCCCCGTAGGGCGACTCCAGGCCGCGTTCCAGCATGGCGTTGTGCAGCGCCTCGGTGCGCGGGCGGTTGAAGCCCTGGTTGTAGTAGAGCTTCTGCGGCTGGAAGACCGGCCCGAACTCGGCCTCGGGGTACTTCTCGGCGTCGGCCGCGCCCTCGAAGGCCACCATCGAGATCTTGTGGGTCATGATGTGGTCGGGGTGCGGGTAGCCGCCGTTCTCGTCGTAGGTGGTGATCACCTGCGGGCGGAACGCGCGGATGCTGCGCACCAGCTCGCCGGCCGCCTTGTCGACGTCCTCCAGGGCGAAGCAGCCCTCGGGCAGCGGCGGCAGCGGGTCGCCCTCGGGCAGACCGGAGTCGACGAAGCCGAGCCACTCCTGCTTGACGCCGAGGATCTCGCGGGCCTCGTCCATCTCCTTCTTGCGTACCTCGTGGATGTGCTCCTCGATGTACTTGTCGCCCTGCAGCTTGGGATTGAGGATGGAGCCGCGCTCCCCACCCGTGCAGGTCACGACCAGCACGTCCACCCCCTCGGACACGTACTTCGCCATGGTGGCCGCGCCCTTGCTCGACTCGTCGTCGGGGTGGGCGTGGACGGCCATCAGTCGCAGCTGGTCAGTCAAGACTCAATCCTTGGTAAGTCGGCGCCCCGGTGTCTTGGGGTGCGATCGGCGGCTTCTATAGTGACCGAATCGGGGGGCGAATAATTCCGGGGTCCGGTTCCTGAACGGGTCCGGGGTGGTTCCTGCCAGGAGGACGATCATGAGTACCGCGAGTACGCGGCTGCCCGAGGGCCGTTACGGCAGCTCCTCGGACGAGCGCGCCGACCGCAAGCTCAAGGTCGCCGGGGCGGTCCTGGGCGCGCTGCTGCTCGTCCTGGTCGGCTACTGGGCCTACCACTATGTCGTACAGAGCAAGATCAGCGCCCAGGTCGTCACCTTCGCGGCCTCGGCCCATGCGGTCGAGGTGCACCTGGAGGTCCACAAGGAATCCGGCGCCTCCGGCTACTGCACGCTGCGCTCCCAGGCGGCGGACGGCTCCGAGGTGGGCCGGGCGGACTTCCATTTCACGGGTTCCGCGACCGAGATCGACAGAGTGGTCACGCTCCGTACGACCGCCCGGGGCACCACGGCGGAGCTGCTCGGCTGCCACGCCGACTGACATCACCCGGAATACGTAGGCGCTGACCTGCGCTGACGTAATTCTGATGGCTTATGTCCTCCCCCTTCCGCCGTTGAATTGTTAGGCTCGTGGTTTCGCCCTTCCATGAAGGAACATGCTTCCGGGTAGGGCGATGCTTTGTATTCCCAGTACCGACGAGGAGCACCTGTGACCCAGACCAGCGAGAACGTCACCTGGCTGACCCAGGAGGCGTACAACCAGCTCAGGGCCGAGCTGGAGTACCTGTCTGGTCCTGCGCGCACGGAGATCGCCGCCAAGATCGCGGCCGCGCGCGAGGAGGGCGACCTGCGCGAGAACGGCGGGTACCACGCGGCCAAGGAGGAGCAGGGCAAGCAGGAGCTCCGTGTGCGCCAGCTGACCCAGCTTCTGGAGAACGCCAAGGTCGGCGAGGCCCCGGCGTCCACGGACGGCGCCGTCGCGCCCGGCATGGTGGTGACCATCGCCTTCGACGGTGACGAGGACGACACCATGACGTTCCTCCTCGCCTCGCGCGAGTACGCCAGCGCCGACGTCGAGACCTATTCCCCGCAGTCCCCTCTCGGCACCGGCGTGATCGGCCACAAGGTCGGCGAGGACGCGGAGTACGAGCTGCCGAACGGCAAGAAGGCCTCGGTGAGGATCCTGAAGGCCGAGCCCTACTCGGGCTGACCCGAACAGCCACCTGCCCCCGGCGTCCGCGGGACGCCGGGGGCCTTGTCGTTCCCTGCGGCACGCGCCGCAGCCGCCTGGTGGCTGACGGGGCATACGCGCCCGGACGCGTGATCCGGGAGGTACTGCGAGCGCTCCTGCGGGGACAGGTCACGGTCGACGGCGCGGCAGATGTTCTGAATCAGAAGGGCGGGCTGGGGCGCCGTGACAAGGCCCTCGACCCGACGGGCACCGTCCGCCTGGAGGAAGCTCAGCGCCACCTGTCGCCCAGGGCCGACTCCGGCGGCGTCGGCGTTCCGCAATCCCGACAAGCAATCCCGACAAGGGGGCCTACTCACTCCCGGAGGAATGGCCGGGAGCACTCTTCCAGGTCATGGTGACCTTCAGATGGCTGTTGGCGCTGCTCTTGCTGATCACGGCCCCGGCCTCCACCGCGAGATCGACACCGAATTCGAGCGTGATCTCGTCGGGAGCCGCCTTGCGCAGCTCGTCGCGTGCGGTGCGCGCTGCCCGGCCGACCGAACTCAGGGCTCCCTGCAGACTCTCCGGCAGATCGTGCACGACATCGCCGATCCGGCCTGCCTTCACCGGTCCGTCCCCTACGACAGGGGCTTCGACCAGGATGGAGCCGCCGTCCTCCAGAGCGATGCGAGCCAGCTGGACCACGGGTCCTCCTGCTGGGGAGTCAGGTAAATCAACTGGGGAAAATGTGGCTGCTTTCCCCTATTTTCCTCCTCTGTCGCTTCTGCGGCAAACCGCAACAGAGGGGAACTCTCCATCCGTACCGAAAGGTTGACGCTGAAACATTCCGCGGAGATTCCGGCGTCGGCACGGCGCCGGGTGATTGCGGCATTCGAACGGCCCGAATCGGGGAGCGCCGCGCGCCCAGCCGCCCGTCACCGCACCGGCGCTGCCACAGCCCCTCCGGCGGACGACTCCCGACCGGAGGGCAGCACGTCAACTCCCCTGCTGCGCAAGTGCGTTGACGAGCCTGACCACCACCCCCTCGCCCTCACGCCCGGGCTTTACACCTTCTCTGCCGCGGGCCCCAGTGGGCAGCGCCGAACTGACTCCCCCTCAGCCGGCCGCCCGACGATATTTGCGGACCGCGAGCGTCCGGAATATCGCGATGATCAGGGCCGAGTAGATCAGCGACGCCGACACCGGGTGCTGCATCGGCCAGGCCTGTGACAGGGACTGGCCGGGGTTGCCGAAGAGCACCCGGCAGGCCTGCACGGTGGCACTGAACGGGTTCCACTCGGCGATGTGCCGCAGCCACGGGGTCATGTGGGCGGTGTCCACGAACGCGTTCGAGATGAAGGTGACCGGGAACAGCCAGATCAGTCCGCTGGAGGTGGCCGCCTCGGGGGTGCGGACGGACATGCCGATCAGGGCGCCGATCCAGGTGAACGCGTAGCCGAGCAGGAGCAGCAGGCCGAAGGCGGCGAGGACCTTGCCGGCGTTGGTGTCGCCGTTGGTTCCGACGCGCCAGCCGACGATCAGGGCGACCACGGCCAGGACCACCAGGGTCAGGGCCGTCTGCACCAGGTCGGCGAGCGTGCGCCCGGTCAGCACCGCGCCGCGCGCCATGGGCAGGGAGCGGAAGCGGTCGATGAGTCCCTTGTGCATGTCGTCGGCGATACCGGCTCCGGAGCTGGCCGTCGCGAAGGTGACGGTCTGCGCGAAGATGCCGGCCATCAGGAAGTTCTTGTAGTCGACGGCGCTGGTGCTGCCGCCGATCTGCATGGAACCGCCGAAGACGTAGGTGAACAGCACCACGAACATGATCGGCTGGATCAGCCCGTAGATAATCATCTCGGGGATCCGGGACATTCGGATCAGATTGCGTTTCGCGACCACCATCGAGTCGCGGAACGACTGGGTCACGGCGTTGCCGGCGGTGGCCGGCACCCGCGCGGTGTCGCTGACGGCACTCACTTCGCGGCCTCCTTGCGGCTGCTCTTCTTGTTTCCCTGCTCGCCGTTGCCCTCGGGCTTCTCCTCGGCCACGTGTCCGGTCAGGGACAGGAAGACGTCGTCGAGGGTGGGGCGGCGCAGGGCGATGTCGTCGATCTCGATGCCCCGGGAGTCCAGCTCGCGGATGACCTCGGCGAGCAGCTTGGCGCCGCCGGTGACGGGCACGGTGAGCTTGCGGGTGTGCTCCTCGACGGTGGTGTCGCCCTTGCCGAAGCCGCGCAGCACCTCCGTGGCGGTCCGGATGTGCTCGCGCTCGTGCACCACGACCTCGACGCGCTCGCCGCCGGTGCGGGCCTTGAGCTCGTCGGAGGTGCCCTGGGCGATGACCTTGCCGTGGTCGACGACCGCGATGTCGTGGGCGAGGTGGTCCGCTTCTTCCAGGTACTGAGTGGTGAGCAGCAGGGTCGTACCGCCGGAGACCAGCTGCTGGATGACCTCCCACAACTGCTGGCGGTTGCGCGGATCGAGGCCGGTGGTCGGCTCGTCCATGAACATCACGGGCGGGGAGACGACGAGGGCGGCGGCGAGGTCGAGGCGGCGGCGCATGCCGCCGGAGTAGGTCTTGGTGGGGCGGTCGGCGGCGTCGGTGAGGTGGAACTGCTCCAGCAGTTCGACCGCGCGGGCCTTGGCCTGCTTGGCCCGCATCTGGTAGAGCTGGCCGACCATCTGCAGGTTCTCGCGGCCGGTGAGGTATTCGTCGACCGCCGCGAACTGACCGGACAGGCCGATGGAGCGGCGTACGGCGTCCGGTTGCCTGAGGACGTCTATGCCCGCGACGACCGCCTTGCCGCTGTCGGGGCGGAGCAGGGTCGTCAGGCAGCGGACGGCCGTCGTCTTGCCGGCGCCGTTCGGCCCGAGCAGTCCGAGGACCGTGCCTTCGGGGACATCGAGGTCGACGCCGTCCAAAGCCCTTACGTCGCCGAAGGTCTTGACCAGACCTTCGGCATAGATGGCGCCTGGCATATGGGTCTCCACGTCGTCGGGGATGCTGTGAGAAGGCTAGGTACGCGGCCCTCGGTCCGCCTATGGTTTTCCGCCGACGCGACTGCGGGCGGGGGCAGCGGTGGCCACGCGACACACCATAACGCGATGTATCGCGTTCGTCGACGGATTTTCCCGAACGAGTGAATGAACAGGCACTGACCTGGACGTTTTCCGCCGGGAAAGGCCCGCCGTGCTCAGGCGATGACCGTGTAACCGGCCTCACGCAGGGACCGGCCGACCTCGACGCAGTGGGCAGGCCCCTTGGTCTCCAGGTGGAGTTCGACCTCGGCCTCCGTGAGCCCGAGGCGGGGGTCGGTGCGGACATGGCTCACGTCGAGGACGTTCGCGTCGACCGCCGACAGCACCCCGAGCAGGGTGGCGAGCGCGCCCGGCCGGTCGGTCAGCCGCAGCCGTACGGCCAGGTAGCGGCCCTGGGCGGCCATGCCGTGCCGCAGCACCCGCTGCAGCAGCACCGGGTCGACGTTGCCGCCGGACAGCACGGCGACGACCGGCCCGGCGAAGGCGCCGGGATCGCCCAGCAGCGCCGCGACCGGGCTGGCCCCGGCCGGTTCCACGACCATCTTGGCCCGCTCCAGGCAGAGCAGCAGCGCGGCGGACAGCTGGTCCTCGCTGACCGTGCGGACCTCGTCGACCAGTTCCTCGACGAGCGCGAACGGCACGTCACCGGGCCGTCCGACCTTGATGCCGTCGGCCATCGTCGCCGGGTTCGCCACCGTGACCGGGTGCCCGGCCGCCAGCGAGGGCGGATACGCGGCCGCGCCCGCCGCCTGGACTCCGACGATCCGCACGTCCGGCCTGACCGCCTTCACCGCGACCGCGATCCCGGCCGCGAGCCCGCCGCCGCCGATTCCGACGACGATCGTGCCGACCTCCGGGCACTGGTCCAGGATCTCCAGCCCGACCGTACCCTGACCTGCGATGATGTCCGGGTGGTCGAAGGGGTGGATGAACACCGCGCCGGTTTCGGCCGCGTACTCCTGGGCGGCGGCCAGCGTCTCGTCGACCACCTGGCCGTGCAGCCGCACCTCCGCGCCGTACTCCTCGGTGGCGCTGATCTTGGGCAGTGGGGCGCCGTGGGGCATGAACACCGTCGAGTGCACGCCGAGCAGCGACGAGGCCAGCGCCACACCCTGAGCGTGGTTCCCGGCGCTCGCCGCGACGACCCCGGCGGCGCGCTCCTCGGGCAGCAATCCGGCGATCCGGACGTAGGCTCCGCGCAGCTTGAACGAGCCGGTCCGCTGGAGGTTCTCGCACTTGAGGTGCACCGGTGAGCCGACCAGCCGGGACAGATGCCTGCTGCCCTCCATGGCGGTCGTCCGCGCCACGCCCGTGAGCATCTTCTGGGCGCCGCGCACGTCGTCGAGGGTGACGGGGCGCAAGGAGTCAGCCGTGCTGTAGCTCATGACTCAAGTCTCGCAGTTCACAGGCCGAAGGCGCGGGTGTGACCAAGCTCCGAGACCGGTTTGCGCAGCGCCGGTACGGCTCGCCCCCTGTCCGCGTACTCTGTCCCCCACATCAGCACTCCTTTCATGAAGCGAGCCCCCGGCCATGCCCACAACACCCGAAATGTCGATGGACATGACGACCGTCGGTGACACCGGTCTTCTCGACACTCTGCAGCACGAGGTGGCGGTGTTCGCCCGCCGTGCCGAACAGACCCGGCTCGGCGGCGTCGGGCAGGTGCGCAACTCCATGGACCGCGCCGCGTATCTGCTGCTCAACCGCCTCGACAAGGAAGGCCCCATGGGGGTCAAGGCGCTCGCCGCGAGTATGGGGATCGACTCGTCCACGGTCACCCGGCAGGTGGCTCCGCTGGTCGACACCGGGCTCGTCAAGCGCACCTCGCACCCCGAGGACGGCCGGGCCGTGGTGCTCCAGCTGTCCCCGCGCGGGCTGTCGCGGCTGGAGGAAGTGCGTTCGTCGCGGCGCCAGTTGATGGCGGAGCTGACGCACGACTGGGAGCCGGCGGAGCGCGAGACGTTCTGCGCGCTGCTCACCCGCTTCAACAGCGCGCTGTCCGCGCGGATGGCCGTGCCGCCGGGCCCGGACAGCCCGCAGGCCTCCTGACCGCCGGCCGGGCGCGGACACCCCGGGCTTCCCGCGTCTCCGGGGCTTCCCGCAGGCATCCGCCGCATCCGTCACGCGCGCGTGTCACGCGCATCCGCCGCGCGCGCGTGACGCGCGGCTCTTGACCGTGGACCCGACCCTGACCTCATATGAGACCGGGCCCCGACGTACCCGTGTTCGGGCCCCCGCAGTCGGGGAGGAACGGTGCGCGATCGGCAGGCGCTGCAGAACGCCCGCCGGGCCCGGGAGTTCGAGGCGTTCGTCGCGGGCGCGGCAGGACGGCTGTTGCATGCCGCCACCCTGCTGACCGCCGAGGCGCCGGACGCCAACCCCCGCGCGCGGCGCCTGCTGACCCTCGCGCTCGCGCACACGTACGCGTGCTGGGACCGGCTGCGCGGCGAGGACCCGTACGACCGGGCCCGGCAGTACCTTGCCCTGCGCTTCGCGAACTCCGCCTGGCACCAGTACGGCGGCCCGCTCAGCCGCACCCGCCCGCACCCCCGCAGCGCCCTCGCCGGGCTCACACCGCGCGAGCGCCTGATCCTGGTGCTGCGCCTGTACGAGGGGGTCGCCGAGGAGCAGACGGCGGCGCTGCTCGGCCTGCCCACGGAGCGCGTGCACGTCCTCTGCGACCGGGCGACGGCCACCCTGCTGCATCCGCCGCGGAAGGCGGCGCCCGCGGTGCTGGGGGCGAAGGTGGCACCGTCGTGAACCGCGTCGAACGCGAGGCCGCGGCCCGGCGGATCATGGAACAGGCACCGCCGCCGGTACCGCCCGACCTCTACGGCGAGGTGCTGGGCCGGGGCGGCCGGATGCTGCGGCGCCGACGCAGGGCCCGCCGCCTGCTGTGGCTGCTGCTGTGCGCGGCGGCCGTGGCGTTCACGGTGTGGGCGGCGACGGTGCATCCGTGGGTGGAGCCGCCGTCCACGACGACTCCGCCCATCGTCGACTGGTGAAACGATCAGCCGAGCGCCTGCTGGAGGTCTTCCAGCAGGTCGTCGACGTTCTCGATGCCCACGGACAACCGCACCAGGTCGGCGGGCACCTCCAGGGCGGAGCCGGCCGCCGAGGCGTGCGTCATGCGCCCCGGGTGCTCGATCAGGGACTCGACGCCGCCCAGGGACTCGCCGAGCGTGAACACCTTGGCGCGGTTGCAGACCTCGACGGCCGCCTCCTCGCCGCCCGTGACCTGGAAGGACACCATGCCGCCGAACGCCTTCATCTGCTTGGCGGCGGTCTCGTGCCCCGGGTGCTCGGGCAGGCCCGGGTACAGGACACGCGTCACGCGCGCGTGCCGGCTCAGCATGTCGGCGATCCTGGTGGCGTTCTCGCTGTGCCGGTCCATGCGCACGGCGAGCGTCTTGGTGCCGCGCAGCACCAGCCACGAGTCGAACGGTCCGGCCACCGCGCCCATCGCGTTCTGGTGGTAGGCCAGCTCCTCGCCGAGGGCCTGGTCCGACACGATCAGCGCGCCGCCGACCACGTCCGAGTGACCGCCCATGTACTTCGTCAGCGAGTGCACGACGGCGTCCGCGCCGAGCGAGAGCGGCTGCTGGAGGTAGGGCGTGGCGAAGGTGTTGTCGACGACGAGCCGGGCGCCCGCGTCGTGGGCGACCTGGGCGACGGCGGCGATGTCGGTGATGCCGAGCAGCGGGTTGGAGGGGGTCTCCACCCAGACCGCCTTGGTCTTCGGGGTGATCGCGGCACGCACCGCGGACGGGTCGCTGGTGTCGGCGACGGACCACTCCACGCCCCATCGGGAGACGACCTTCGCGAACAGCCGGAACGTGCCGCCGTAGGCGTCGTTCGGGATGACCACGTGGTCGCCGGGGCTGAGCAGCGTGCGCAGCAGGGCGTCCTCGGCCGCCAGCCCGGACGCGAACGCGAGGCCGCGCCGGCCCCCTTCCAGGGCGGCGAGGTTCTCCTCGAGGGCGGTCCTGGTGGGGTTGGCGCTACGGCTGTACTCATAGCCGCCGCGCAGTCCGCCGACGCCGTCCTGCTTGTAGGTCGAGACCTGGTAGATCGGCGGTACGACCGCACCGGTGAGGGGGTCCGCCGTGTTGCCCGCGTGGATGGCGAGCGTCTCGAAGTGCTGACTGATGTGGTGCCTGTCGCTCATGGTTGACGAGCCTAGTGCTCCTACGGCCCCCGCGCGTCGTCCACAGGCCGGGGCACCGGTTGTCCACAGGTCAGGCCACCGGTTGGCCAATTGTCGGCGCCGTCTGGTTCGCTTGACGCATGGCGATTCTCTGGGCCCTGATGGCGCTGCTCCTGCTGAGCTTCGCGCTGCTCCCCGTCCTGCGGCGGCGGCGCGGCGTGATCGAGCAGGTCCACCCGAGCCACCCGGACGCCGCCGACCCGGCGGACTACGGCTTCGTGCGCGAGGAGGACCTGGACATCCGCATGCCCGGCCCCGACCAGGACCTGCTGGACGTCCTCGGCGTCGTGCAGCGCACCCAGGACTACCGGGCGGCCTCGCAGCTGCTCGCGGGCACGGAGATCGCGGGCGAGCTGCGCTGGCAGCGCGTGCAGGCCTTCGCCGGCGCGGCGGCGCTGGAGCTCAAGGAGCGGCCGGGCGGGGTCAGCGAGACCCCGGGCGGGCAGTGGCTGCGGGTCTGGCGGGCCGAGCAGCCCAAGGACGCCGGCGGGGCGGCCGTCCACGCCGAGTTCCTGGTGCAGCAGGCGTGGCGGACGTCGACGCCCGGCACCGACGACTTCCGGATCATCATGGAGGAGGCCAGGGACGCCTGCGGGCAGGCGGCGCTGCTCTCCCCCGGCGACCCGGTGCCGTACATCATCGAGCTGTCGGTGGCGCGCGGGCTGAACTACCCGCAGCCGGAGTTCGAGCAGCTGTGGCTGCGGATCCTGGACCGCGCACCCACGCACATGGGGGCGCACCTCGCGGCGCTGCACTACTGGTGCGAGAAGTGGCACGGCTCGCGCGAGCTGGCGTACTCCTTCGCCGAGGCCGCCGCCGCCCGCGCCCCGCAGGGCTCGCTGCTGGCCGCGATGCCGCTGTTCGCGGTCTTCGAGCACCTGCCCGAGGTGAACCTGGTGGCGAGCTTCTACCAGAGCGAGGTCGTCACCAAGGCCGTCCACGGCGCCCTGCACGCGGTGCACTCGGCCCGCCAGGACGACCCGATGCTCGCGCACGTCCGTCATCTGCTGGTCTTCTTCCTGGTCCGCTCGGAGCGCTGGGCTGAGGCCATGGGCGAGCTGATACGCGTCGACGGGCATGTGGGGGCCCTGCCCTGGACACTGTCCGCGAACCCGGCCGCCGAGTTCGCCCTCTTCCGCGCACTGGCGGTGGCCGGCTACGAGGCGAACGGCGGCAGCCCGGCGACGCTGCACAGCTGAGGGCGCCGACAGGAAACGGCCGCGTGCCGGGGCGGGCCGGTGAGGGCTGCTCGCGCCCACGCGGCCGCAGCCGCATATCGGCCGCAGCCCCGCGCCCCCTTGGGGCACGGCGTCCCAGGGCGCTTGCACTGCCGTCCTGACCTGCGGTGCGGCTTACTCCGGCGTCCCCTCGCTCCGCTCCACCCGTGCAAGACGCCCGTGCGTCTCCTGCACACTCCCGTTCGTCTTCTGTTGGTCGTAGTCGGCCCCGTTTCCCGGGGTCCTGTGGGGGGATCTGCCCGATGGGCGCAACTCTGCGGGCGCTGCGCGCCCTTGTTCTGCTCTGCGGCTTCTATCTGCTGAGCCTCGTCCTGCTGGCGGTGGCGGCCGTCCTCGACGTGGCGGCGGTGCAGTGGGCGCCCGACGCCTTCGCCGGGAAGATCGTGATCGTCTCCCTGCTGCTGGCGATCCCGGTCGTCAGGGGCATGTTCATGCTGCGCACCCCCAAGGGCGAGGACCCGCCCGGCCTCCTGGTCACGGAGGCCGACGAGCCCCGGCTGTGGGCGCTGGTGCGGGAGCTGGCGGCGGCCACGGGCACGCGCGCGCCGGACGCCGTCGTGCTCACCGGTGACGTCAACGCGGCGGTCAGCGAGGAACCCCGGCTGCTCGGCCTCCGCCCCGGACCACGCCGTCTCTACCTGGGTGTGCCGCTGCTGACCGGGTTGACCGAGGCGCGGCTGAAGGCCGTACTCGCCCATGAGTACGGCCACTTCACCGGCGGTGACACCCGGCTGTCGGCGCTCGCCGTGCGCGGCCGGGTGCAGATCGCGCGGACCGTCGGGCACTTCCACGCGCGGGCGGACAGCAAGGAGGCCGCCGAGCGCGCCCGGCAGGAGAAGGCCGCCGCCAGGCGCACCGCGAAAGGCAGGCAGGCCAAGGAGATCGACACCGCCGGGGCCGGAATCACGTACCGGCTGATGGCGGCGCTCTACACGGCGTACGCGAGGCTCTACATGCGGGCCACGCTGTCGACGGCCCGCGCGCAGGAGTACGCCGCCGACCTGGCCGCCGCGCGGATCGCCGGCCGGGACGCGACGGCGTCGGCGCTCCGTGAGATCCCGGTCCTCTCCGCCGCCCACGACTTCTACCTCGACGCGTACGCGACACTCGGCCTGCCGGCCCGCCAACTGCCGCCGCGCGGGCAGTTCTTCGGCGGATTCGGCCGGATGCTGACGGCGCGTGAGGCGGAACTGGCGGGGCTGCGGAAGGAACTGCCGTCGGAGCCCGGATCGCCGTACGACTCGCATCCGCCGATCGCCGACCGGGTGCGGCGGATCGAGGAACTGCCCACCGACGGGCGCGGCGCGGAGGACGGCGGCCCGCCCCTGGCCCTGCTCGCCGACCCGGCCCGGACCCTGGCCGCGCTGGAGGACGCCGTGCTGACCGACGAGGTACGGCAGTTCGAGCGGGCCGGGGAGTGGGAGCAGTTGCTGAGCTCGTCGATGGCCGCGGGGCTGGCCTCGCTGGACACCCCGCTGCACCGGGCGCTCGCCTCCCACACCGAGGACCGGCCGACGCTGCCCGCGCTGCTCAGGGTGATCGACGACGGCCAGCTGTGGCAGCTGGCGCAGCGGCTGCCACAGTCCGGACAGCCGGTGCCGGCGCAGGATCCGGCGTTCCGGGAGTCCGTACGGCCGGTGCTGCGGGACGCACTGCAGAGCATGGTGCTGGCCGAGTTCAGCGCGCGGTCGCTGCTGCACTGGGAGTTCTCCTGGTCACGTCCGGCGGTGGTACGGCTGCCCGGTTCCGCGTCCGACCTCGACGGCGAGGCGGGCACGGAGGCCGCGCTCCGCGCCGCGGTGGCTGCCGCGCTGGGCGACCACCCCGACACCGGCCCGCTGAGGGCACTGCTGCCACCGACCCCGCAGCCGGCCTGACCCGGCCACGGGCGCGGCCGGAATCCAGACGGGATCCACCACGTCGTCCCTGCCACCGACACAAGCCACCGCCCCGCTCCGCCAGGAAGACGCGGGTCGGGCGGAACCGGGGCCAAGCTGAGTACCCCGTTCAGGACCGACTGGGGCGCCTCGTGCCCGACGGGGCTCGCTCCGGCTCCCACGGATGACTGACCGCTTGCCGGTGGCCGTGTTCGGTGATCGTCGCGCTGGTGAGTTCAGCTTCAGGGAACACCTGGAGCTGATCAGGACGCGGTTCGAGAACCAGAAGCGTCCCGGCTGAGGCCAACAGCGCGGACCCGTGCTCCAGCGCGGGTCACCCCTATCTTGAGAAGCAATTCCTCCCGAGCCCTTAAAGGGGCCGGGGTTCCTTGCTAGATCATGCTGAACTCTCAAGCCCTGAGGGCGTCATGCACGGCAACGGCCGCGTTCGAAAATGAATGGCTGGCAGGGATCGGGGGGCCGCACCCTGTACGTCATGGACGAACCGCAACACAGGATCCGTGCACTGCACACGGCATCCACGATCACCGTCTATCAGGCGTACGCCCCGGAAATCGGCCTGCCCGCCGTACGCGAGGGCCGTTTTCCCGCCGTGTGGAAGCGCGACAGGATGACGTGGATCAAGCCGTCGTTCCTGTGGATGATGTACCGCTGCGGCTGGGGTACCAAGGCGGGACAGGAGACCGTTCTCGCCGTCGAGATCAGCCGTGACGGCTTCGAATGGGCGCTGCGCCACGCGTGTCTGTCGAGCCATGCCCGCGGGGTGCATGCCGACCGTGCCACCTGGCAGCGTCAGTTGAAGCGGGCGCCCACTCGCGTGCAGTGGGATCCCGAGCGGGATCTGCACCTGCAGCCCCTGGCGTACCGATCTCTGCAACTCGGCCTTTCCGGTGAGGCCGCACGACGCTACGCGGACGAGTGGACGGTCGCCATCCGGGACGTCACACCACTCGCCCACGAGATCCACGCCCTCGTCAACGGTGGCGACCTGACCTCCGCGGCCCGGCTGCTGCCCCAGGAACACCCCTATCCCGTTGAAGACGCGTTCCTTGCCCATATACGGGGATGACGGCCTGATCCGTCTGTCCGCACTGTGGCAGCACCGGTTCCCCAAGGGGCCTCCCATCGCCCACGAACTGCGCACTGCATACAGCGACCGTTGGGTGCGCTTCCACAGCCTCCCGGGCTCGAAGCGCTACCCGGAGACCGGGAACGAGTACGCCATCGCCCTCCACCGGTACAACACGGTCCTGGACGAACTCTTCGCAGGCACCGACGTCTACGTCATCACGGTGGCCTGGTCCTGGGAACCGGGCGGACCGGAGCTCCCGCCAGAGCGGCACCGGGTGCACCCCCAAGGCGCCCGTTGGACGACACTCGCGTACGACGACGATCCCGACCCCGAGCTCCACAGCTACACGCACCTCTACGCCGACCGCCGCCCCTGGCGGCCAGGCACGGTCGACGACATCCTCCGCGAAGTGGCAGACGACGTACTCAGCGGAGTGATCATCACCGACACCGGACTCAGCCGAATCCACCATCCATACGACGGCGGCGCAGACGTCATCGCAACGAGCCCCGAAGAACGAGACCGCCTACGCGACACCCACCGCGCCTGGCTGCCCGGCAACCCGGCCGGCCTCTGAGGCAACAGCCGGAGCGACGCACAGCTCAGTCCACGACGGCTGGACATCCGGAGGATGAGGGGACCGAACCGAGTTCCATGATCGGCGCCATGAAATTCTTAGGTGGCGCCAACATGCCGAGTCCATCGGCAGGGCGACTCAACGCAACGTGGCGCGTCCGGCACGCCAGGTGTGGGGTTCCGCACCAAGGACGGGCGCCACAGGAGGTGTTCGCCTCCATCATGCGCGCACAGATTGCCCCTGCTCTGCGGGGGCTCGGACTCAAGGGTTCGGGGCAGAACGGGTCCGTGGCGGAGCGGCGGACACGCGTCGTGCCGTACGACCGGCGTCCGGCGCCCCGCCGGAGCGGGCGGAGGCGTCTGCCCCCGCCCGCCAGGTGATCAGGGAGCGTCGATGAGGCCGTACTTCGGCACGGTCACCGTGCGGGCGCCCGGCGTGCCGCCGAGGACGACCTTGCGGTACGTGACGTTGTTGGTCGTGCTCTGCTCCTTGAGCCGGTTGTCGGGGTTGGCGATGACCTGGATGTAGTAGGTGCCGTTCGGCAGGTCCGAGACGTCGAAGGACTGACCGGGCCGGTACTGGCTGTAGGTGTCGCCGTTGCCGACGTCGAGCACCTCGCGCACCGAGACGGCGGTTTCCTCACCGCAGGCGGTGGCGAGGTCGGTGTTGTACGGGTGCCAGTTGGCGTTCTTCACCGTGTAGTCGATGGCGTCGGTGTTGGCCAGGCAGAACGCCTCCTTGCCGCTGCGGACGATCTCCTTCTTGTCCGCGCCGAGCAGCCGGTAGCTGGCGAAGTCGCTGAAGTGCCAGTGCTGGTGGCCCTCCCGCGGGTCCCACTCCATGGTGCCGGTGGGTGTGTACCCGACCTGCTTGCCCTTGGCGTCGTAGAAGTACTGGTACGCGTCCATCTTCTCCGCGCCGGGCTTGCGGAACCCGTCCACGACCAGCGGCGAGGGGCCGCCGTTCCAGACGGTGGCGCTGAAGGCGAGGTAGTCCTTGCCGGCGACGGCACCCGCTCCGCCCTCGCCCCCGTCGGTGATCGCGATGCCGTACGCGGGAAGGGCGCGCAGGTCGGGCTTGGGCATGTCGGCGGCGACGGCCGCCTTGCCGACCGGGCGTTTGGCGGCCGGCTTCGCGATCTTCGACGCGCTCTTCTGCCCGTGCTTGGCGCCGGTCAGACCCTGGCCTCCGCCGGAGTCCTGCTGGCGGACCGTCACCTTGATGGTCTGCGTCTTGTCCGGTATCCCGAACAGGTCGCGATACTTCTTCGCCACCGACACCTTCGCGGTGTAGACGCCGGCCGGCAGGTCGATCGGGTTGTCCCCACGGAAGCCCTGGGATGTGGCGGCCGCCCAGCCCTTCTCGACACCCCACACCCCTCCGAGCGCGAACGCGTTGTCGGAGCAACCGTCGGGGTACTTCGAGGTGGCCGGGGCATCCGGCCGGATCCGGCCCGCCCGGTTGTTCGGGCAGAACGACTGCGTGGTGTCGAGCTTCTTCGCGCCCGACTCGTCGCTGATGCTGACCTTGAGGAAGCCCGGCAGGCCCGAGAAGTCCTTCACCAGGCCCTTCGGCAGGGTCTTGGTCACCGTCCGGCCGCCGGAGCGGATCACCTGCGACGCGACGACAGGGTCGTTGTAGGACTTGCGCGTCACCCGAAGCTCGAACGGTCCCCCGTCCACCGTGATGTAGGTGCCGAGGTCCAGGTAGATGCCCGGCTCGCCTTCCCATCGGTCGACGGTCACCGCGGGGGTGGCGGCGATCAGTTCGAGCTTCGGCGTGCCCGCCGGTGTCGCCGCTCCCGCGCCGGGCGCGGCGAGGGTTGCGGCGGCGCCGACGGTGAGGGCGGCAGCGGCGATGATCGCCGAACGCCGTAAGGCGTTGGGGTGGTGCTTGGTCATAGGTGCTCTTTCTGCGTCTGGTCGGGACGAGTCGTGCACGTCTTGCAGGCACGGGAGAAGGTGCTTGTGTGCCATCTGTGAAAAGGGTAAGAAGTCGACGCAGGTTGCCTGGCAACCGAAAGTCGCCTTGAAAAGTCCGCTCGTTGCCATCGTCGACTCGGTGATCGACGACCGCCCGCCCGGAAGCCGCAGGAGCCCATCGCGGGGTTGGTGAACCAGCTCGCGACGGACAGCACGCTGACGATGGCGCCGGGCGCGTTGCCTATGAGCGGCGGGCGAAGGCACGGCACATGGCGCACGTGCCGAAGTAGTTGACCTCCGACTCCGCACGGGCGGCGTCCGGGGCGGGCGCGGTCGGCAGGGGGTCGCCGGTCAGGACGTCGGCGTTGTTGACCAGCAAGGTCACGTCGGAGCACTTCTCGGCTGCCAGCTGCCTGGACAGGGTCGGTGACGTGGAGGCGGACCGGGATCACGCCGGGCTCGAGGACGGACCGTGGGCCGCGGCCCCGCGTGGTCTCCCTGTCCCGTCCGGCCGATCGGCCGACGGATTCCCGATCACGTGGTGGACCAGTTGAGATGAACGGCGGTCTCGTGCAACTTACGGCAGGTTCGGCTACGGACCGGCGACCTACACGGCGCGGCTGACGGTGCCACGCCACCAGGCCGCCCTCGCCGTTCCCCGGGCGCGCGCAGCGGCCGAAGCGCCGGCGACCGGCTCGGACGACGGCTCGGTCGAGGTACTGCCCCGTGCCGGCTGCGGCGAGATTCTGGAAGAGGTCTACGACCGGTACCGCCACGCCCAGCCCGGCGCGCTGTCCCGGCCGCACCGCTGGTGGGCCTTGCGCGCGGGGCAGCCCCCGATCTCGCCGGCGTCGCGCTACGTCGCCGTCCACCGGGACGCCGAAGGCGTTCCGGACGGGTACGCCAGCTACTCGGTCGAGTCCGGCACCCTGACCGTCGATGAGACCGTCGTCACCGACGACGCCGTCTTCGCCGCACTGGCCCGGTCCGTACTCGGACACGACCCGGTCTCCAAGGTCGTGTTCAAACACGTCCCGCCCGGGCACCCGCTGCGCTGGCAGTTCGCGGACTTCCGCGCCGGCGAGGTGAGCGGCGACACCGACTGGCTCTGGGTGCGGCTGCTGGACGTCCCTCGCGCTCTGACAGCGCGCGGCTGGTTCACGGACGGCGAGATCGTCCTCGACGTCGACGATCCGTTCCTCGGCGAACACGGCCGTCACCTGCTGACCGTCCGGGACGGCAAGGCCGACTGCGTCCCCACGGACCGGCAGCCCGACCTGTCCCTGGGCGTGCGCGACCTGGTTCCGTCTACCTCGGCGGCACCGCCCCGAGCACGCTCGTACGTGCCGGACACATCCAGGCCCACCACCCGGGCGCGGTCGCCCTCGCCGACTCCCTGCTCCGCTCCGACCGCGCACCGCACTGCCTGCACTGGTTCTGACCGCGCGCTCGCCGGCGCTGCGCGGGTCTCGTCGGCCTGTAGCCGCCCGTCGGGCCGAGCGTCACCCACATTCGCCATAAAGCACCCCATAGGGGACAATGGGAATTCCGCGCCGGGTGAGGTGATGGCGATGCCCGCTTGGCATCTGCGTGACTATCACGACGACGATCTCGACCAGGCCATCCAGATCTGGGACCAGAGCCGCCAGGCCGACGAACACCGGGTGTTTCCGGTCTCCGAGGTGATGGCCGCGGCCAAGGCCGGTCAGACGGCGGTGGTCGCGGTGGTCGGTGGCCAACTGGTGGGCATGGCCGTGGCGCAGGCCCACGACAAGCGGGGCTGGATCCTGCTGGTGGCACTCGCCTCACGATGGCGCGAGCGCGGGATCGGCAGCGCGCTCCTCACCGAGCTGGAACGGCGCCTGCGGGCACTGGGCGTGCGCCACGTCAGTGCCCTGCTGCCGGCCGGTGCCGCGGGGACGAAGGCTCTGGAGAACTCCGGCTACCAGTCCCGGACCGACCTGACCTACTACGAGAAGCTGGAACCGCCCGGCACCGCCAACGCCGACGTCCTCGCCGCGCTGGGCGGCCGCGTGCTGCCCGAGGGCCTCTGGGACGCCATGGCCGGCATGGAGCGGGAGAAGCAGATCGTCGAGCGCCGTGTCGTACTGCCGCTGACCGAGCCGGCACTGGCCGACCGCTACGGTGTCGTACCGCCCAAGTCGATCATCCTGTTCGGCCCGCCCGGCACCGGGAAGACCAGTTTTGCCAAGGCGGTGGCCTCGCGGCTCGGCTGGCCGTTCGTGGAACTCTTCCCCTCCCGGCTCGCGGCCGACACGAGCGAGGGACTGGCCGTGGCGCTGCGGGAGGCCTTTGCGGACTTGGCGGAACTGGACTCCGTGCTGCTCTTCATCGACGAGGTCGAGGAGATCGCCGGCGTGCGCTCCGGGAAGGCGGTCGACCCCGGGCACGGAGTGACCAACGAACTGCTCAAGCTCATCCCCGTCTTCCGCGAGCACGACGCGCGACTGCTGGCCTGCGCCACCAACTCGGTGCGCTCCCTCGACGCGGCGTTCCTGCGGCCGGGCCGGTTCGACCACGTCATCCCCATCGGCCCGCCGGACCCCACCGCCCGCGCGGCGATCTGGGCCCGCTATCTCAAGGCCTCGGGCGACTCGGTGGATCTCGGCCAACTGGTCGAGGCCAGCGAGCTGTTCACCCCCGCCGACATCGAATTCGCCGCCCGCAAGGGTGCACAGGCGGCGTTCGAGTACGAGGTCACGCATCGCGAGGGGCGAGCGGCCACCACCGAGGACTACATGACCGCCATCGGTGACACCCGGCCGACTCTCACCCCGCACACGATCGAGGAGTTCACCGAGGACATCGACAAGTACAGCCGGCTCTGACCTCGAAGAACCGCTACGTGTGATCCGTGCGGCCTACGACGAGCCCACGATCACCGCCTAACAGGCGTACTCACCACAGATCGGCCTGCCCACTGCCCGTGAGGGCCGTCTCCCCGGCGTGTGGAAGCACGACAGGATGACATGGATCAAGCCGTCGTTCCTGTGGATGATGTACCGCTGCGGCTGGGATACCAAGGTGGGGCAGGAGACCGTTCTCGCTGTCGAGATCAGCCGGGACGGCTTCGAGTGGGCGCTGCGCCACGCGTGTCTGTCGAGCCATGTCCGCGGGGTGCACCCCGATCGAGCCACCTGGCAGCGTCAATTGAAGCGTGCGCCCGCTCGCCTGCAGTGGGATCCACGGCAACCCGCGGCCGACGGGCCCCATGGCAGCCGAGGTTCGCCGGGACCTGCGGCACCCGCCCGATCGGCGTCGCGGAGGCGGCGGGATGCGCAGCGGCCTCGGTAGGGACCGGCTGTCCGCGCTGTGGTCTGCCGGGGAAGGCTCAGTGCGGGAATGCCCGCGGCGGACGCTGGCGGGGCAGTGTGGTGCGGAACTCCTCGATCACGGAGCTCACCTGCCGCATCAGCGAAGTCCGTTCCAGCAGACCGAGGTAGAGGTTGCGGCGGGCCAGTCCGGGCAGGTCCACACAGAAGTACAGGGCCATCAGCGGGTTGACGAACAACTCGCCGTCCTTGGTCCTGTCCGTGAACCGGACGTCGCCGAAGTCGCCGCGCACGGCGGCGGCGACGGATCCGTTCACGATGCTCGGGTGGCTCGCGGTGTGGCGCTGGGCGTGCGCCACCGCGTCGAGATAGAGCGCGCCCTCCCGCGCCGCCCCGAGCAGCGAGAACGCCCCGAGATAGGCGCCGTCCCGGTCCAGGGCGGCCAGGTTCTCCAGTACGAGCGAGTGGTTCACGCCGTGATACGCGTCCACCCCGAAGCCGAGGCAGGCCACCAGCCGGTCCGGGACCTCGTCGAGCCCGCTCACGGCGGCCAGGCTCGCCATGTCCTCCTCCGGGGTGCCGAGACCGTGCTCGTCGCCGCGCATCAGGATGTCGGTCCCGCCGTCCACCAGCACGACCGCGTCGACACCGCCGAGATGCGTGATCAGCGTCCGGTAGGCCGCCCGCAGCGGAGCGACCCCGATGCTCGGGAACGCGTACACGGTCGACGGCAGATCCTGCGTCGCGAGCCACCGGGCGAGGGTCCGTTCGGGGAAGTAGTCGCCGCGCAGGGGGGTGTCGGGCCCGACGGCCGCGACGTCCTGGTCCACCCACACGTCGAGGTCCAGGCCGTACAGGTCGGCGAAGGACAGGTTGGCGAGGTGCACCTCCTTGCCCGCCGACCGCAACGCGAGTGCGAGCGGCAGCCCGGCGTACACGTCGAAACCGCCGCCCGCACCGGCGACGAGCACCCGTCGCGCGTCGCGCAGGCGGGTGAAGAACGCGGGTTCCCCCAGAGAGATCACCGCAGGACGCTAACAGGAGGCGCGGCGTCCCGACCCCGTTCCTCGGGGTGTTCTCCTGGGCGGCGGTGAACCTCTCCGCGCCCGAGGTCCGCAAGGATCGGCACTGGTTCGACCTGGGCGTCGGGCTGGACCGGGCCGGTGAACGGCTTCGAGGACGGATCTACGAGATCGACGGCGAGGACGGCACCGCCGCGCGATAGAGGGGCGATGCCACGCCTGCCGGCGGTCGGAGCGGATACGGGACGCCGTAGGACTCGGCAACCTTGCGGGCACCCTCAGTCGCCAGCAGTACCTCGGTGAGAACCGGGCGGGCTGCCGCGGGCTCGGCGGGACGGGGCCGAGCCGAGCGGCCCGTCGGGGACGGACCGGGGTGTCCGGCCCGGGCGGCCGGGAGAGAGTCGCGGACGGAGACCACCGGGAGGACCATCGAAGGCACGGAGGCAAGGTGGTGGCTATGGGGACGCCGTCGACGCATTTCAGCGAGAGTCCTGAGGATCCGTTCGCCCTCGGGCGGGCCGCCGCGGCCGTGCTCGACGAGCAAGGCGTCGTGGTCGGCTGGAGCGCACGCGCACAGGAACTGCTGGGCTACCCGCCCGGAAAAGTGCTCGGCGGGGCCTGGCAGGACCTCCTGGTCGACGCCGGTGACCTGCCGGTCGTGCGGTCCGTCGTCGTGGACGCCGTGAAGGCGGGGGGCTGGTTCGGTGTGCTGCCCGTCCGGCACCGTGACGGACACCGTGTGGACATGGGTTTCCGGGCCCGTGCGATCACCCGCGAGGGGGGCGGTCAGGAGTGGGTGCTGGTCGGTGCCCCGGCCGCGGAGGTCATCGCCTGGCAACGGGACCGTGCGCTGCTGGACGGCCTGTACCGCCGCTCCCCGATCGGTCTGGTCACCTACGGCCCGGACAGGACGGTGATCCGGGTCAACCGCGCGGTCGAGAAGGCGAGCGGCGTCCCGGCCGAGGCGCCGGTGGGCCACCACCCCCGCGAGTTCATGGTCGACGAGGACGCGGGCCCGACCGATGAACGGGTACGGCACGTCCTGGAGACCGGCGAGCCGTTGATCTTCACCGAGCAGTCCGCCCGGGCACGGCACGACCCCGGCCGGGAGCGGGTCGTGTCCGTCTCGGCGTTCCGGATGGAAGACCCCTCGGGCCGGGTGCTCGGCGTGGCGGAGACGATCCAGGACGTGACCGACCGCCACCGGGCGCAACGCAGACTCGCCCTGCTGAACGAGGCGAGCGGCCTGATCGGAACCTCGCTGGACGTGGCACAGACCGCCCGGGAGATGGCCGGGGTGGCCGTCCGCGGCCTGGCCGACTACTGCTCGGTGGACCTCCTCGAACCGGTGACGCTCGGTGACGAACCCGCGCCCGGTGCGGTAGGTCCGCTGCTCCGGGCCGCGCTCGCGCCGCCGGAACACCGCGCCCCGTTCCAGGAGGGCGATGTGGTCCCGCTGCTCCCGGATTCCGCGCAGGCGCGGTGCCTGGCCGAGCGTCGCCCCGTCCTCGAGGGGCTGCTGTCCCTGCGCCCCGAGTGGTACGCCATGGACCGGCGGCGGATCGAGATCGCCTCGGGTCTCGGTGTCCATTCGCTGATCGCGGTGCCCCTGGTCGCGCGCGGCCTCGTCCTGGGCGTGGTGAGCCTGTGGCGGTCGCGCCATTCGGAGCCTTTCGAGGACGACGACGCCGCGGTGGCCCAGGAGCTTTCCTCGCGGGCGGCCGTCTGCATCGACAACGCGCGCCGCTTCACCCAGCAGCAGAGCGCCGCTCTGACCCTTCAGCGCAGTCTGCTGCCGAGCGTGGCGTCCGACCTGCCGGCCGTGGAGGTGGCCTGCCGGTACCTCCCCGCCAGCGGTGAGCCGGGCATCGGCGGCGACTGGTTCGACGTGATCCCGTTGTCGGGGGCCCGGGTCGCCCTCGTCGTGGGTGACGTGGTCGGTCACGGCATCCACGCCGCGGCCTCGATGGGCCGCCTGCGGGCCGCCGCGCGTACCCTGGCCAGCCTCGACCTGGAACCGGACGAGGTGGTGGCGCGGCTCGACGACCTGGTCAGCCTGCTGGCCGCCGAGGTGGAGGCGAACGCCGAAGGCAACCAGTCGACGATCGAACAGGCGCTCGGCGCCAGCTGTCTCTACGCGGTCTACGATCCGGTCTCCCAGCGCTGCTCCCTGGCCCGCGCCGGCCACCCGGCGCCGGTGGTGTCCACCCCGGACGGCGAGGTGCGCGTGCTCGATCTGCCCGCGGGTCCGCCGCTGGGCCTGGGCGGACTGCCGTTCGAGACGTACGAACTCGACCTCCCCGAGGGCAGCCTGCTCACGCTCTACACCGACGGTCTGCTGGAGGCGCGCAACGGCGACGTGGACGCCGCGCTGAAGGACCTGCACACGTGTCTCACCCACGTCGCCGAGCCCCTGGACCAGATCTGCCACACCGTGGTCGAAGCGCTGCTGCCCAAGGGCCACCGGCCCATCGACGACATCGCGCTGCTCATCGCCCGCACCCGGGTGCTGCAACCGCAGAACGTCGCCTCGTGGCAGCTGCCCCTGGAAGCGACCTCCGCCGCCCGTGCCCGGGAGCTGACCACGGCGCAGCTGACCGAATGGGGGCTGCCGGAACTGACCTTCACCACCGAGCTGGTCGCCAGCGAGCTCGTCACCAACGCCTACCGGTACGCGGCCGGCCCCGCCACCCTGCGCCTCATCCGTACGCACTCCCTGATCTGCGAGGTGTCCGACACCAGCCACACTTCGCCGCACCTCCGGCGGGCGCTCAGCACGGACGAGGGCGGACGCGGGCTCTTCCTGGTCGCGCAGCTGACGGATCGATGGGGCACGCGCTACACCCACGACGGCAAGACGGTCTGGACGGAGCAGCCTCTGCCGCCCGCATGACACCGGCGATCGGCCTGCCCGCTGCCCGCGAGGACCGTCCCTGGAGCGGCTGCCACCGCCGGGCCGGCGGCGAGGACGGCTGGGTGCCGTTCCTGGCGACCGGCCGGACGTAGTGGTCCAGCGCCCAGGCGGCCACGTGGGTGCCGGCCCGGGAGCCGGCCACGTCCGCCGTGCGGGTGGGGGCGTGGGCCGAGGTTGGTCTTGATCGTGTCGGTGGCGACGGCGTTCCACTCACGGCCCACGGCTGCCGGGTCCGCCGCGGTCCGGGCGTCCGCGGCGAGGGGACTCGTCGCGGCGGTCATGGTCACGAGGGCGACGGCCGCGACAGCGCGGACGAATCCCCTGACACGTGAGCGCCGAGGACCGGGAAGCGGGAGCTCTTGATGCACGACGTCCTCGCTGGAGTTGAGTGCCCAAGGCTTGGCAACAACCCCTTACCCGATCAAGGTAAATCGCCGCGAACCGGACAGGTCCGGGATGCCTTCGAGCGCCTTGCCGCTGGCTGCGAGGAGATCGCCGCCGGGCGGTGACCGGGGTTCAGGCGTAGGGCGGTCGGCACCGTGCCGGGCCGGCGCGGCCGGGCGGCCACGGGGCGGCAACGAGCGTGCATCGGGTGGGTGGCGGCGCTGCCACCCGACGACGCTCGCCCCTACCATCCGGGGACAGGGGGCCCGCGCGCGACCTCCGGGCAGGGGGGAGCCATGCGGCCGACCACTTCACGGCCGGTGTTCCGGCGCCTTGCCGGTGCTCTCGTGGCCGGGGTGGCCCTGGCCGCGACCTCCGGTTGCACGGTCCCCATCGACGCCGTCGCCGGTATCTCCGTGACCAGCGACGGGCATCTGCTCGGCGTCATGATGATCTGCGGGCATCAGATCGACGGCGCGACCCTCTACGTGGACAGCGCCGACACCGACAAGACGGTGACGGTCGGTTCATGGACGTCCGACCGCCCCCTCAAGGCCGGTCTCGTCACCTGGCCCCTCGATTCTCCTGCCGCCGGCTGGAGAACGACCCGTGCTCTCACTCCGCTCACCGCCAGGACCACCTATGCCCTGTACGGCTGGACCAAGGACAACTCCTGGTCGGCGAGCAACGTCTCCTTCACCCTGACCGACCGGGACCGGCTCGCTCCGGGGGAAGTCCTGTACGACAACGTCTCGGACGACGGCGACGAATCCGCAGTCGTCGTCCCCGTGGCCCGGTTCAAGGCCAGGGCCTGCCGGGACATGTGACGCCCCGGCATCTCCGGCCGGGCCGGCGGCGCTACGCTGCGGTGTCATGCAGGGGACGCGCCTCGACACTGCTCGGATCCGGGCGGCCCGCCGGATGATCGACCCGGTTTTCCTGGACACTCCGCTGTACCGCTGCGAGGCGCTGGAGCCCGGCCTCGGGTGCGCGGTGAGCATCAAGCTCGAAACGGCGAACCCGGTCCGCAGCTTCAAGGCCCGCGGCACCGAGGTGGTCGCGAGCCTGCTCGCCGAGCACGGGTCGCCGGCCGTGGTGTGCGCGAGCGCGGGCAATCTGGGTCAGGCCCTCGCCTGGTCCGGTCGCGGCCGCGGGCTCGACGTGACCGTCGTGGCCTCGCGCTTCGCGACCGTGGCCAAGCTCGATCGGATCCGCGCGCTGGGCGCCGGGCTCGAACTGGTGGACGGCGATCACGAGATGGCCCGCGAGCGGGCGGCGGCCATCGCGCGCCGCGACGGCATCCGGCTGGTCGAGGACAGCCTGGACATCGAGACCTGCGAGGGCGCGGCGACCATCGGCCTGGAACTGGTCGACACCGCGCGGTCGTTCGACACCGTCCTGATCGCTCTCGGCGGCGGGGCGCTGGCCACCGGTGTGGGTCATGTGGTGAAGGCCGCGGCGCCCGGGGTCGAGGTGATCTGCGTGCAGCCGCTGGGCGCGCCGGCGATGACACACTCGTGGCGCGGGCGGCGCGTCGTCACCACCGAATCGGCCGACACCATCGCCGACGGCGTCGCCGGCCGGTATCCCCTCCCGGCCGTCCTGGACGACCTTCTCCTGGTCGTCGACGACGCCGTCCTGGTCCGGGAGGAGTCGATCATCGCCGGTATGCGGATGCTGCTCCACCACGCCGGCCTCGTCGTGGAGCCGTCGGCCGCGCTCGGCGTCGCGGCGATCCTCGAGGACCGTGACCGCTTCGCCGGCCGGCACGTGGTCACCATCGTGTGCGGCAGCAACGTCGACCTGGACGCCTACCACCGCTGGGTCGGTACGGCTCCCGGCCGCAAGTCCTGACCACTGCGCAGGACACCGCGGCCCGCATCCGCCGGTGATCGTGCCGGCCGCCTCCCCCGCGTCGACGACCTCGTCCGGCTGTCCGCGTCATGACACGGCCCGGCCGCGGAACCCCGGGCAGGGGGCTTCCACGTGGTGCCGGGCCGTCTCGTGCTCAGCCCTCCGCGCGGACGGGCAGCTTCCAGCCCGGGCGCGGGAAGTGGCAGGTGTAGCCGTCCGGGTAGCGCTCCAGGTAGTCCTGGTGCTCGGGCTCGGCCTCCCAGAAGGGGCCGACCGGCTCCACCTCGGTGACGACCTTGCCCGGCCACAGCCCGGAGGCGTCCACGTCCGCGATGGTGTCCTCGGCGATCCGCTTCTGCTCGTCGTCCACGTAGTAGATCGCCGAGCGGTAGCTGAGACCGATGTCGTTGCCCTGGCGGTTCCTGGTGCTCGGGTCGTGGATCTGGAAGAAGAACTCCAGGAGAGTGCGGTAGTCGGTCTTCTCGGGGTCGAAGAGGATCTCGATGGCCTCCGCGTGCGTGCCGTGGTTGCGGTACGTCGCGTTCGCCACGTCACCCCCGGTGTAGCCGACCCGGGTCGCCGTCACCCCCGGCTGCTTGCGGATCAGGTCCTGCATGCCCCAGAAACATCCGCCTGCCAGCACGGCCCTCTGTGTCTGCACAGTCATCGCGGCCCCTCCAATACTCGTCGGCCCGGTCGCCCGGGCTCCTCGGCTCGCACACCGGCGGCGTCCGATGTCCACCCTGCTCAACGCGTGAGGGTTCCTGGCGATTCCGTGCCCCGTGCCTGGTCCGCCGCCGTCGCCGGGGCCGGGTCCTCGTCGAAGGTCATCTCCGGCGGGGCCTTGCGGAAGCCCCTGGTGAGGTAGCCGAGATAGCAGACGCCGAGGGCCAGCCAGATCAGGCCGAGCATGCGGGCCTTGTCGTCGAGGTGGCACAGCAGCCACACGTCGACGACGGCGCCTACCGCCGGCAGCAGGACGTACGACCACACGGCGGGAGGGCGGCCCGCACGGCGCTCGCGGACGTAGGTGGCGACGACGGAGAGGTTGACGAAGGTGAAGGCGGTGAAGGCGCCGAAGTTGATGAAGGAGGTGGAGGTGGCGACGTTCAGGCGCAGCGCGATCAGGCCCACCGCGCCGGCGAGGAGGATGTTCAGGGCGGGGGTGTGGTACTTGGGGTGGATGCTGCCGAACACCTTCCGGGGGAGCACGGAGTCGCGGCCCATCGCGTAGAGCAGCCGTGACGTGCTGGCCTGGGCCGCGATCCCGGAGGCGAACTGGGCGACGATCAGGCCGGCCAGGAACACGGAGGAGAACAGGTCGCCGCCGACCGCCTTGGCGATCTCGAACGCGGCCGAGCTGGAGTCGGTGAACGCGTACCCGGGGTGGGCCAGCTGGGTGGCGTAGGCGACGACGACGAAGATGCCGCCGCCGAGCAGCGCGGTCAGCAGGATGGCCCGGGGGATGGTGCGCTGCGGCTCGACGGTCTCCTCGGTCAGCGTGGTGACCGCGTCGAACCCGAGGAAGGAGTACGCGGCGATGGCGGCGCCCGCGGAGATGCCCGCGAGGCTGGTCGCGTGGTTCGCGAACGGTGTGGTGCTGACGATCGCGGCCGCTCCCTGGTGCTGGAGGACGTGCCGCAGACACAGCAGCGCGAAGAACGCCACGACCAGGACCTGGAAGACCATCAGCAGGTCGTTCACCCGTTCCGCGGTCTTGATGCCCCGGATGTTGAGCGCGGTGGTCACGGTGATGAACCCGATGATCCACACCCAGAACGGCACCGAGGGGAACTCCGCCTGCAGGTAGGCCCCGCCGATGAGCCAGATGACCATGGGCAGGAAGAAGTAGTCCAGCAGGGTGGCCCAGCCGACGAGGAAGCCGATCCGGGAGTCTATGGAGCGCCGCACGTAGGTGTAGGCGGACCCGGCGACAGGGTGGGCCGCGGCCATCTTCCCGTAGCTGTGCGCGGTGAAGAGCATGGCGCCGAGGGCCAGCAGATAGGCCGTCGGGACCGAGCCGTGGGTGCTCTCGGCGACGACGCCGTAGGTGCCCAGCACGATGATCGGCGCCATGTAGGCCAGCCCGAAGAGCACGACGGATCTGAGGGTCAGGCTGCGGGTCAGGGTGGGCGGAGCGGCGGGAGCGGACATGGCGTTCCTTGGGGCGAGGGGACGGGATGCTGGGGAGGAAGGCGGTCAGTCGCCGGCCGGCCGCCAGCGGCGGGGGTCCAGGCGGCCGTCGTAGAGCGGCAGGTCGATGGGGGCGTCGGCCTCGGTGAACTGGTCCCACATGCGGTTCAGGCCTGCGGTGCCGAAGGTCCGTACGCGGGTCACGTCGTCCAGGTCGAGGACGTCGGTCAGCACGGTCGGCGCGGAGTCGGCGGCCTGGACGCGGACGCGTCCCTCCGGGTCGACCACCAGGCTGCGCCCGGTGCCGAGGGGGCCCGCGGTGTTGACGCTGACGACGTGGACCTGGTTGACGATGGCGTTGGCCCGGGCGAGGACGAGTTCCTGGGCGCGGTCGGCCGAGGTGGTCATGACCGGGTTGACGATGACCTCGGCGCCCATCCAGGCCAGGTGCCTGGCCACCTCCGGGAACCAGGCGTCGTAGCAGATGGCGAAGCCGACGCGGCCGGTGTCCGGGAGGTCCAGGACGACGAAGCGGTCGCCGCAGGCGTAGGGCTCGAAGGGCCGCCACGGGAAGACCTTGCGGTAGTGGGCGGCGAGCCGTCCCTGCGGGGAGAAGGCGAGGGCGGTGTTGAAGAGCTCGCCGGCCGGGCCGCGCTCGACCACGGTGCCCGGGAACAGCCATACGCCCAGGTCGCCCGCGAGCTCGGCGAGCTGCCGCACCCGGGGGCCGTCGAGCGGTTCCGCCGCGGCCTGCAGCCGGCTCTCCGACTCGCCGGGCGGGCCGTCGGTGCCGCACAGGTGCAGCTCCGGGTAGGCGACGAGGCGGGTCTGCGGGAAGCGCGCCAGCACTCCCCCGACGTCCTCGGCGAAGCCGGACAGCGGGTCGGTGGCCAGGCGGGGAGCGGCCTGGACCAGCGCTACGGGGAGGGGTCGGGACATGGCCAGGAAATTAACTCAATATGAGCTCTTATACAATGGTCTCATTATGAGCAGTTTTACCGACCGCTACATTGAGGGCATGACCGGCACCCCGAACGGATCCGCACCGGCGCACCCCGAGGCGCACTCCGAGGGGACCGTCCTCGCCCTCAACTCGCCCAAGCTGAACGGGATCCGCCGGCTGACCGCGCTGGACACGGTGCGCGCCCGGATCGCCATGGCGGTCGACCTCGGGCTGCTCTCCCCCGGCGAGCGGCTGCCCCAGACCGACGCCATAGCCGAGGCGCTCGGGGTCGGCGAGATCACCGTGCGCCGCGCGCTCAGCTCCCTGTGCGCGGACGGCGTCCTGGAGCGCAGGCGGGGGCGCAACGGTGGCACGCTCGTCGCCGAGCAGCCGACCCGGGGGGTCGTCGACGCGGCCGAGGCGTACCACGGGCAGACCGCCGAGGTGCACCGTCTGATCGACGAGCGGACCGTCCTGGAGTGCGGGATCGCCCATCTCGCGACCCGCACCGTGTCCGCCGCGGCCCTCGACGAGCTGGACCTGCTGGTCGCGGCGATGGACCGGGCGGAGAGCTGGGCGGAGTTCCACTCCTGCGACGAGCGGTTCCACCTCGCCGTGGCCCGCGCCACCGGCCTCGACGCGAGCGTGCAGACCTACGGGGCCGTGCTGCGCCGGCTCTACGCGTACTACCTGCCCTACCCGCTGGCCGCCCTGCGCGAGTCCAACGACGAGCACCGGGCCCTGGTGGCGGCGCTCCGCACGGGTGACGCCGGCGAGGCGGCCGACATCGCACGCCGCCACGTGGAGACCCTGCACCGGACGATGTTCGTCGGGTTGGTGCACCGGCCGATGCGCTGATATTCGGTTGCCGGGGCGCGCTCGGACGGGCTCAATGGCGTGCATGGCCGACATCCAGGGCTCGTACGACGAGCTGTTCACCGCCGTGCCCGCCGCGCTCGCCGGACTGATCGACGACGGCGACGTGGGCGGTGCCGTGGCCGTCTTCGTGGACGGGAAGCCCGTGGTGGACGTGTGGGCCGGGTTCGCCGACGCCGGCCGGACCCGGGCGTGGGAGCGGGACACGATCGTCAACGTGTTCTCCGTGACCAAGACGATGACCGCGCTGTGCGCGCTCGTCCTGATCGACCGGGGCGAGCTCGATCCGGACGCGCCGGTCGCCCGGTACTGGCCCGAGTTCGCCGCGGCCGGCAAGCAGAACGTCCTGGTAGGGCAGCTGCTGTCGCACACCGCCGGACTGCCCGACTGGGAGGGGCCGGTCGAGGAGCTGTACGACTGGACGACCGCCACGGCCCGGCTCGCCGGGCAGGCCCCGCAGTGGGAGCCGGGGACCGCGGCCGGGTACCACTCACTCACCCAGGGGTTTCTCGTGGGTGAGGTGCTGCGCCGGATCACCGGGCGGAGCGTGGGCGAGTTCTTCGCCGCGGAGGTGGCCGGGCCGCTCGGCGCGGACTTCCACATCGGCCTCGGCCCCGAGCACGATCCACGGGTGGCGCTGACCGTGCCGCCGCCGGGCAGGGACGAGGACTACACGGCCAGCGCCCCGGGCCGCGACGCGACCCCCACCACCGCCACCGCCCTCCGCGTCCGCGACGGCAACAGCATCGCCTGGCGCCGCGCGCAGATCCCCGCGGCCGGCGGCTACGGCAACGCCCGCTCGGTCGCCCTCGTCCAGTCCCTGCTCGCCTGCGGCGGAACCGTCGGCGGGGTGCGGGTGCTGTCCCCCGAGGGCTGCGAGCGGGCCCGGGAGCTCCAGTTCGACGGCGAGGACCGCGTCCTCGGCATGTCGGCCCGGTACGGCCTCGGCTACGGCCTCTTCGGCAGCGCCCTCGGCTGGGGCGGCTGGGGCGGCGCGCTGGTCTGGGTCGACCCCGACGAGCGGCTGGCGATGGCGTACGTGACGAACCAGATGCGCGAACCCGCCGCCGACAACCGGGGCATCGAGCTGGTCATGGCCGCGCAGGACGGCCTCAAGGGGCTGCGGGCCTGACCGGCGCCCGGGGGGTCAGCCGCCACTGCCGTAGGGGCGGGTGAGAATCTCCAGGCGGTGGCCGTCGGGGTCGTCGAAGTAGGTGCCACGGCCGCCGTCGTTGGTGTTGATCTCGCCGGGGCGGCTGTGGGACGGGTCGGCCCAGTAGCTCAGGCCCGCCGCCCGGACGCGGGTGAAGATCTCGTCGAAGTCGTCCTCGGAGACCAGGAACGCGTAGTGCTGCGGCGGGATGTCCCCCGGGGTGTCCATGAAGTCGAGGGTGACGCCGTTGGGCAGCGCGACCGGGGCGAACGGGCCGTAGTCCGGGCTGACTTGAAGGCCGAGGATGTCGGCGAGGAACCGGGCCGACGCGTGCTTGTCGTGTGCGGCGACGATGGTGTGGTTCAGGTTCACGGTCATCGTGGGACCTCCTCCCGTCCAACGTACTCCCGACAATAGATAAGGTAAGGCTAACCTTAGTAATTGATCGGGTTCGGTCTCACCGCCCTCGGAACCGCAGCCGGCCCGGCGGCTCACCCGCACCCCCCAGCTGCCGCTGGTCTGCTCGGCACTGACGGGCGCGCTCGCACGGGCGGCCGCCGACCTGGCGGCGCGCACCCCGGTCCCTCCGCTGGAGATCCCGGTGGGTGCGCTGACCTCCCTGGTCGGCGGCCCCTGTCCGCTGTATCTGCTCGGCAGTCGGAAGTGACTCAGATCGTCGCCGTGTCGATCACGAAGCGGTAGCGGACGTCGCTGTTCACGACCCGGTCGTACGCCTCGTTGATCTGGTCGGCGCTGATCAGCTCGATCTCGGCGCCCAGCTTGTGCTCGGCGCAGAAGTCGAGCATCTCCTGGGTCTCCGGGATACCGCCGATGCCGGAGCTGCTCAGGCTGCGGCGGTGGCCGAAGACGGAGGAGAGCAGGATGTGCACCGGCTCCTCGGGGATGCCGACGTTCACCATGGCGCCGTCGGTCTTCAGCAGCGACAGGTAGGAGTCGAAGTCGAGCGGGGCGGACACCGTGTTGAGGATGATGTCGAAGGTGCCCTTGAGGTCCTGGAAGGTCTTCGGGTCGCTGGTCGCGTAGTAGTGCGTGGCGCCCAGCTTCAGGCCGTCGTCCTTCTTGCGGAGGGACTGGGAGAGGACGGTGACCTCCGCGCCCAGGGCGGCGGCGATCTTCACGCCCATGTGGCCCAGACCGCCGAGGCCGACGACCGCGACCTTCTTGCCGGGACCGGCGTTCCAGTGCTTGAGCGGCGAGTACGTGGTGATGCCGGCGCACAGGAGGGGGGCCGCCACGTCGAGGGAGAGGCCGTCGGGAATGCGGACGACGTAGTTCTCGTCGACGACGACCTTCTGCGAGTAGCCGCCGTAGGTGGGCTGCCCGTCCTTGCCGACGGCGTTGTACGTCCAGGTCGGGCCGCCGCCGGTGCAGTACTGCTGGAGACCGGCCCTGCAGTTGTCGCACTCACGGCAGGAGTCGACCATGCAGCCGACGCCCACCCGGTCCCCCACCGCGTACTTCGTGACCCCCGGGCCGACCTCCGAGACGACGCCCGCGATCTCGTGACCGGGCACCATCGGGAAGATCGCCGTACCCCAGCCCTCGCGGGCCTGGTGGATGTCGGAGTGGCAGATACCGGCGAACTCGATGTCGATGAGGACGTCGTGCTCGCCGACCGCGCGCCGCTCGATCGTGGTCCGCTCCAGCGGGGCCTTGGCGGCGGGCGCGGCGTAAGCAGCAACAGTGGTCATGAGGGGGGTTCTCCTAGAGGTGTCTTCGCACCCGGTTGCCTGTCTTCCTCCCGGGCACGTTTCCAGGCTCCTCCACGCTACGTCCGCCACCCAGCCCCCGCCTCTGCGTACGTCTGCCGTGCCTACCACTGGCGGGATCAGGCTCGGGTGCGTACGACCGTGAATACTGGATGTATGGAAGACCAGCCCCTGCCCGCCGCCACCCCCGCCTCCCCGTCCCTCGACCGGCGTGCCGAGCTCAGCGAGTTCCTGCGCACCCGGCGGGCCCGGCTGCGCCCCTCCGACGTGGGGCTGCCGGACTTCGGGCGGCACCGCAGGGTGCCGGGGCTGCGGCGCGAGGAACTGGCGCAGCTGGCCGGGGTGTCGGTGGCGTACTACACGCGCCTGGAACAGGGCAACGGGCGGAACGTGTCGGCGGAGGTCCTGGACTCGATCGCCCGCGCGCTGCGGCTCACCGACGCCGAGCACGCGCACCTCATCCACCTCGCCAAGGGCAAGCAGCACAAGAAGAAGGCGCCGGCGCGGCCGCAGCAGGTACGGGCGTCGCTGGGGCAGCTGCTGGCGTCGATGGAGGGCGTCCCGGCGTACATCGTGGGGCGGCGCTCGGAGATCCTGGCGTGGAACCCGTTGGCGGCGGCGCTCTTCGGTGACTGGGCGGAGCTGCCGGCGGCGGAGCGCAACTGGGCCCGGCTGACGTTCCTGCGGCCCGACTACCGTGAGCTCTTCGTCGAGTGGGAGCAGAAGGCGATCGACATCGTGTGCCAGCTCCGGATGGACGCGGGCTGCTACCCGGACGACCCCCGGCTCTCCGCGCTGGTCGGCGAACTCTCGGTCAAGAGCGAGGAGTTCCGCCGGCTGTGGGCGACCCACGACGTCAAGGAGAAGTCGTACGGGGTGAAGCGGATGCGCCACCCGCTGGTGGGTGAGCTGTCCCTGAACTACGAGTCGTTCCGCATGCCGGGCGACCAGGACCAGGCCCTGGTCACCTACCACGCGGAGCCGGGCTCGGCGTCGGCCGAGGCGCTGCGCCTGCTGGCCAGCTGGGGCACGGACGCCACCCGGGTCGCCCCCGCGCCCTGAGGGACGGCATGGAGAACGGCCCGCCGGAAGCCGCGCTTCCGACGGGCCGCTCGCTGGGGTGCTACTCAGCGGTCACGGCTCACTTGCCGTAGTACGCGTCGTAGATCGAGATCGACGACTTGTTGCCCTTCTTGTCGGCGATCGTGGCGCGGAACGAGACGGCCTTGCCCTTGGCCGGGTTCTTGACGGTGATCTTGCCGTGGCTGACCGTCACCTTCCGCCAGTTCCGGCCGTGGTCGTAGGACACGTAGACCGTGAGGGACTTCAGGTTGCGGCCGGCGGCCGCACCCTCGACGGTGACCGGGAAGGTGGCCTTCTCGCCCGCCGCGACGCGGCTGTCCGCGCCGGTGGCGGCACCGAAGTGCACGGTGGAGGCCGGGAGCTGGGCCAGCGGGGTGTTGCTGCCCGGCTTCTTCGAACGGAAGGTCCAGCTCGCGTCGATCCGGGTGGAGGCGGCGGCGACCTTGGCCGACCGGACGACCGAGGTGGTCAGCTTGTAGGCGGCGTCACCGGACGGCACCGTGAACACGCCGTCGCCGAACAGCGGGTCCTTGTTGGAGCCCACCTTGGTGCCGTTGCGGTACAGGGTGGTGTTCACCGACAGGAAGTCGGAGGACCCGGCGTGCCTGGCGCTGTCGGAGAACAGCGGGACCACGCCGAAGATCTGATTGCCGTCGCGGAACAGGCCGTACTCGCGGCTCAGGTGCGGGCCGAAGACGGCCCTGTTGAACGTGTTGCGGTAGGTCTGGCCGGCCTTGTAGGTCTTCGGGTCGCCCAGCGTGTAGAAGGCGTCGGCGATCGGCACGCCCTGGGCGTCGTGGCCGGAGAACTGCGTGACGTCGAAGGCCCACTGGGCGTGGTCCACGGTGGAGACGTGGAAGGTGCGGGTGGTGGGCAGCTTCTGCTCCACCGCGTCGCCCGCTACGAAGTCCTCGCCGACCACGCCCCACGGGCTGACCGAGCCGGTCTTGTTCGGCGCGGAGGCACCGACAGCGTTCCTGACCGTGGCGAGCTCACCGGTCTTGAAGTGCCGGACCTTGTCGCCCTGGACCTTCTTGACCTGGGCGCTGGTGGCGACGTCGTACTCCTCGCCGGCGCCCCTGGTGAACTGGCCGCTCCAGGTCTGGGTCAGACCGCTGACCTCACCGCCCAGCGGGGCGAGCCGGATCTTGTCGAAGGTGTCGAAGCCGACCCCGAACCCGATGCCGGCCGGGTCGTACATGTAGTCGACGGTCGCCGAGTGCGGGGTGGCCTGCGCGTCCGGCACCGTGATGTCGGCGGCCTTGGTGGTGCGGGCGTCGATGGTGAGCGTGAGGTCCTTGGTGACGCTCAGCTTCGGGTTGACCAGCCAGTCGAGACCGCCGTCGAAGGTGGTGAAGTCCTTGGCGATCCAGGCGTCGAGCAGGTACGTGCCCTTGGGCACCCGGAGGGTGGCGGTCCCGGAGTTGTCGGCCGGCACGACGTAGTCGCGGCCGTCGCCGAGGCCCGAGTAGTTCACGAGGTCGGTGCTGTAGACACCGGTCGGGTTGCCGTCGCGTCCGATGTGCTTGACGGTGACGTTGTACGACTGCACCTCACGCTGGACCGCGGCCGCCGTGCGGATGGTCTGGCCGCCGCCGGTCGCCGTCACGTAGGCCGAGTAGGCGCCGTCGAGGGTGCCGCCCAGCTTGGTGTTGACGGTGACGTCGACGGAGGCCTTGCCGCCCGCCGGGACGGTCACCTGGGTCGCGCCGAGCTTGAAGAAGCCGGCCGGAGCCGCCGCGCCCTTGGGGTCGGTGGCGGACGACTTCAGCGTGAGCGTCACGTCGGTCGTGCCGAGGTTGCGGTACGTCAGCTGCTTGGTGACCGGGGTGTCGTCGGTGTGCGGCCACTGCTGCACACCGAAGTTCACCGACACCGGGTCGGCGAGCACGGTCTGCTTGATGGCCTTGTCGACGGCGATCCGGCCCGCACCCTGCTCGAACGGCGTGTACTTGCCGCCCTTGGCCGAGCCGGCCAGGGCCGCCTTCAGCTCCTGGAAGCCCCAGTCGGGGTGCTCCTGCTTGAGGATCGCGGCGGCGCCCGCGACGTGCGGGGTCGCCATCGACGTACCGGAGATGGTCAGGTAGCCGGGCGGGTTCTCGCCGACCTCCTGGTCGATGACGCTGCCCTTGGCCGCGGCCGCGGTGATGTCGACGCCGGGCGCCGTGACGTCCGGCTTGATGGAGCCGTCGGCGGCGGGGCCGGTGGAGGAGAAGTCGGCCAGCTTGTCCTTGCCGTCGACGGCGCCGACGGTGAGCGCGTCGGCGGCGCTGCCCGGCGAACCGATCGACTCGGGGCCCTCGTTGCCCGCGGCGATCGCGAACAGGATGCCCTTCTGCTCGGAGAGCTTGTTGACCTCGGCTTCGAGCGGGTCGATCCCCGGGGTGTCGTAGCCGCCGAGGCTGAGGTTGACGACGTCGGCGCCCTCGGCCGCCGCCCACTCCATGCCGGCGAGGATGCCGGAGTCGTCACCGGAGCCGGTGTCGTCCAGGACCTTGCCGTTGAGGATCTTCGCGCCGGGCGCGACACCCGTGTACTTGCCGTGCGACTTGGCGCCGGTGCCGGCCGCGATGGACGCGACGTGCGTGCCGTGACCGAAGTGGTCGGAGGCGTCGGCGGCCCCGCTGAAGTTCTTGGACTCGATCACCTGGTCCTTGAGGTCCGGGTGGCTCGTGTCGACACCGGTGTCCAGGACGGCGATCTTGACGCCCTTGCCGTTGTAACCGGCCTTCCACGCCACGGGCGCGCCGATCTGCGGCACGGACTTGTCCAGGCTGGCCCTGCGGACGCCGTCGAGCCAGACGTGCGCGATGCCGGAGGCCGCCTTGTCGCCGTTGGTGACCGCGTCCCACAGCTCGGGCGTTTCCTTGGCCGGGGTCTGCACGGCGTCCGCGTTCAGCGTCTTCAGGCTGTGCCGCAGGGTGCCCGCGTCCCGCACGTCGGCCTTGGTGGCGGTGGCGGCGCCGCTGTAGCCGACGATGACCTTGAGGCCGTTCTTCTGCGCCCTACGGGTCGCGGCCTTGTTCAACTCGGTGACGTCGAACAGCCGTTGGTCCAGCTTGCCGGAGGCCACCAGCTGGACGGCGTCACCGGGGACGACGAGAGTGTGCCCGTCGACCTTGCTGATGCGGAAGGGTATGTGCTGGCGCCCCTTGGCCCGCTCCAGGCCGACGACCCGGCCCTTGGCGTCGAGGGCGACCCGGTCGCCGGTGATCAGAGTGACGTGGTGCTTGGCGGTGAGCGAAGAGGCGGCCGCTGCCGAGGCGGCGCGCGATTCCGGCTTCGCCGATGCCGGGCTGGTCATGCCCGCGGCGAGCGCGACGGCCGCTGCCGTGGCCACCGTGGCCGCGGCAGCTCTTTTCACTTGTCTGCGCAAGACTCCCCCAGGAGACGGTGTACCGGGCGAATTCCCCGTTCACCCGGCCGGGGGTAGTCCCGTACACACATACGTCAACCCCCCGGAATACGGAGTATGCCGGGGGGTGATCAGCGGGCTCAATAGTTGAGAGACCGGTGAGAAGAGTGCGGGACAACTGTTACGCGCCGGGGTGAACACCGTTACACAACCGCGCGGTTCCGCGCGGCGCGCCGGTGTTACGCGCCGGCGTTCTCCTTGACGGTGATCTTGCCCTTGCGGATGGTGGCGAGGCGCGGGGCCTTCTTCGCGATCGCGGAGTCGTGGGTGACCATGATGAAGGTCAGCCCGTGCTCCTTCCACATGCGCTCCAGTACGTCCATGATCTCGTCGCGCATGCCCTCGTCGAGGTTGCCGGTGGGCTCGTCGGCGAGCAGCACCTTGGGCTGCTTGACCAGGGCCCGGGCGATGGCGACGCGCTGCTGCTGGCCGCCGGACATCTCGCCGGGCAGGTGGCCGAGGCGCTCCCCGAGACCGACCGACGTCAGTGCCTCGGCGGCGCGTTCGCGCCGTTCCCTGGTCTTGACGCCGAGCGGGACGAGGGCGGTCTCGACGTTCTCCTGGGCGGTGAGCGTCGGGATGAGGTTGAACGACTGGAAGACGAAGCCGATGCTTGCGCTGCGGACCGACGTGAGCTTCGTTTCGGAGAGCTTGGCCAAGTCGGTCCCGTCGAGAACGACTTCGCCGGAGGTGGGGCGGTCGAGTCCCCCCAGCATCTGAAGGAGGGTGGACTTGCCGCCGCCGGTGGGGCCCTGGATGACCAGGCGGTCGCCGTCGGCGATGGTGAGATCGATGCCGTCGAGGGCGCGGACGGTGTCCTTGCCTCGTGTGTACAGCTTGGTGACGTTTCTGAGTTCGTACATGGTGGCTCCTGGAGGGTTTTCGGGGTGGGACGGTGCGTTGTCGGCCGCGGGTGGTGGGGGCTGGTCGCGCAGTTCCTCCCCCAGCCTTCGGCCGGGGGTACCCCCAGCGCCCCTAAAGGGGCGCTGCAGTCGCGTCAGCTTCATAGCTGCGGGCAGTCGTGCCGCAGGGCGGCCCGGGTGGGCGCAGCGGCGCCCGGCAAGCGCCGGTGAGCGTCCCCACCCCAGCCACAGCCGACGTCAGCTACTCGACCCGCCGCAGCGCATCCGCAGGACGGAGTCGCGACGCGCGCCAGCCGCCGAACGCGCCCGCGATCAGGCCGCCGGCCACCGCCAGGCCCACCGCCAGCGCGATCGTCGTCACGCTGACCGGGGCCGTGAGGGCGACCTCCAGGGTCTTCGCGGCCTGCCGGCCGGGACCGCCGCCGAAGCCGCCGCCCCCACCGCCGCCGAAGCCGCCACCACCGTTGCCGCCACCACCGCCGCTGCCGACGGAGGCGTCCAGCGTCGGGCTGATCGCGGTGACCACGTACGCGCCGGCCAGACCGAGCCCGATCCCGAGCGCACCGCCGACCAGGCCGTTGACCATGGCCTCGCCGATGACCTGCCGGGTGACCCGGCCGGACTTCCAGCCCAGCGCCTTCAGCGTGCCGAACTCACGGACGCGGCGGGAGACCGCCGAGGAGGTGAGCAGGCCGGCGACCAGGAACGCGGCCACGAGCACCGCGATGGACAGCCACTTGCCGACGTTGGTGGCGAGCGAGGACGCCGTGGACAGCGAGCCGGAGACGGTGTCCGCGAGGTCGGCGGAGGTGGTGACCGTCGTACCCGAGACGTTGCTCTGGATGGTCTTCTTGACCGAGGAGATCTGCTTGGAGTCGGTCGCCTTGACGTAGATCGTGGTGACCTTGTTCTTCTCATCGGCGAGCGTCTGCGCCTGCTTCAGCGGCATGTACAGGTTGGCCGCCGCGTCACCGCTGTCGGCCGTCGCGATACCGATGATCGTGAACTTGACCTTGTTGATGGTGACGGTCGAACCGACCTTGTACTTCTTCTCCTTGGCGTACGCCGAGTCGGCGACCAGCACCTTGGCGTTCGTCTCGGTGGTCTTGAAGGTGCGGCCGCTGGTGATCTTCGACGAGGTCAGCGGGCCGACCTCGGTCTGGGTGACGTCGGTGCCGTACACCGTGTACGAGTTGACGTCGAAGTTGGCACCGCCGCCCTGGACCTCACCCTGCGGCTGGCCGTTGCCACCGCCGCCGAAGCCGCCGCCGTTGCCGCCGGAGCCCTGGTTCTGCTGGAACTGACCCCGCGTGAACTGCCCGCTGATCTTTACCACGTTGAGGTTCAGCCCGCCGACCGCGGTCGCGACGCCCTTCTGGTCGCCGACCTTGGTGACGGTGGTGGAGGCGAGGGTGGTGAAGCCCTGCACCATGACGCGGTCACTGCTCTGCGTCGTCGACGATCCGTTGTTCTGCGCGTCGAAGTTGAAGCGGGGTCGCTGGGAGGCGCTCGTGGACGCCGACGCGGCCTTGGTGACCGTCATGTCCGTACCCAGGCCGTACAGCGACTGGAGGACCTTGTCCTGTGCCTTCCCCATGCCGTTGGACACGGAGTTGACCACGATGACCAGTGCGATGCCCAGCGCGAGGCCGGAGGCGACGACGAGAGCCGCCTTTCTGCGGCGGCGCAGTTCGCGCCTCAGGTAGGTGAAGAACATGACCGCACGTTAGGGACGCACCGTGATGGCTCGATAAGGCCCAAATAAGAGATGCATGAGAAGGCTGTACGGAGGCCAGGAACGGCCCCGCACCGGGCTGTCAGCGCCGCCCCGGCAGCACCGGCCCGCGCGGCCCCGGACCGGGCGCGCGGAACCCCGGCCGGGCGGGGGAATCACCGGCCGGGGTCGCTGGACGGCCCCTTCCTCAGCGCTCGCCCAGGAGTACGTCCGCGGCCCGCTCGGCGAGCATCGTGACGGGGGCGTGGGTGTGGGCCCGTACCAGGCTCGGCATCGCGGCGGCGTCCACCACCCGCAGCCCGTTCACGCCCCGCACCGCGAACGACGGGTCGACGACGGCGTGTTCGTCCGTGCCCATCCGGCAGGTGCTCACCAGGTGGTGGATGCTGCCGCCGGTGGAGCGGATGTACGCGGTGATGTCGTCGAGGTCCTCGGAGAGCGCGCCGTCCGTGAGCGGCTTGCCCAGCCACTGCGCGAGGTCCGGCTGGCGCAGGATCCCCTGGGCCGCGCGCACCCCGGCCACCAGGGTCCCCAGGTCCTCCCCCGCCTCGTCGGTCAGGTAGCCGGGGTCGATCAGCGGGGCGTCGTGCGGGTCGGCGCTGCGCAGGGTGACGGTGCCGCGGCTGTGCGGGCGCATGAGGATGACGCCCAGGGCCATGCCGTGCGCCGCGGGCCGCTGGTGCTCGCCCAGCGGCACCACCAGGTGGACGATCTCGATGTCGGGGGCGGCCAGCTCCTCCCGGGTGCGCAGGAACAGCAGCGCCTCGGAGATGATCGAGTCCAGGGAGCCGTGGCGGTCGCGCAGGTACTGGTCGATCTGTTCGGGCGAGGTGCCCGAACCTGGCGACCAGAAACCCTGTGCCTCGAAGGCCAGCGGCACGAGCAGATGGTCCGTCAGGTCGCGGCCCACTCCCGGCAGGTCCCGCACCACCGGGATGCCGTGCCCGGCGAGTTCCGCCGCGGGGCCCACGCCGGACCGCAGCAGCAGGTGCGGGCTGCCGACGGCGCCGGCCGACAGGATGACGTCGCGTTCGGCGCGCAGGGTCTCGGTGCCCGACTCCCCCTCGACCTCGATCCCGACGGCCCGCGTGCCCTCGAACAGCACCCGGCGCACCAGCGTGTCCGCGAGGACGGTCAGGTTGGACCGCTCCCGGGCCGGCGTCAGATAGGCGTCGGCGGAGCTGTGCCGCAGGCCGTCGCGGTGGGTCGCGCGGGCCAGGGCGTAGCCCTCCTGGACCTCGGCGGCCGGGGTGTACCCGAGGCGTGCGCAGGCGTCGACGAACGCCGGGGTCACGGGCAGCGGATAGCGCAGTCCGGACAGGCTGATCCGCTGCTCGGCGCGGTCGAAGTAGGGCTGCAGGTCGTCGTGGCCCCAGCCGTCCAGGCCCGCCCGCGCCCAGCCGTCGTAGTCCGCGCGGTGACCGCGGGTCCACAACTGGGCGTTGATCACCGAGGAGCCGCCGACCGCCTTCCCGCGCGGGATCGGTATCGCGCGGTCGGCCAGGCCGGCCTGGGGCACGGTGCTGAAGTTCCAGTCCAGGTCGCCGCCGAACAGGCGCGGGAAGAGGATCGGCACCTGCACCTCGGGGCGGGTCCCGGCGGTCCCCGGGCCGGCCTCGACGAGGAGCACCCGGGCGGTGCCGTCCGCGCTGAGCCGGTCGGCGAGCACGCAGCCGGCGGAGCCGGCCCCGACGATGACGTAGTCCCACCCGCTCACCGGGCGACCGCCTCTCGGCGCTGGGCGGTGCCGGCCGGGGGCGTGGTCAGGCCCCAGGTGGTGCTTTTCCGGCGGAGGGTATCGGCCATGACAGCTCCTTCGTGTGTGCGGTGGGTTCTGGGTGACCGGGTGACTGCTGGGTGACCGGGCGGGCGGTGCGTCAGCGGGCCGCGGGGGCGGAGGTGGAGGCGGTGACCTGCTCTGCCGCCGGGGCCGTGGCCGGGCGGGCGCGCAGGACGTGCCGGAGGAGGGCGAGGCCGGCCAGGAGCACGACCAGGCCGCAGACGCCGTTCCAGCCGAAGGCGGAGTACGCCCGCACGCCCAGCCAGGAACCGGCGCTGCCGCCGAGGAACGCGCAGGTCATGTACGCGGTGTTGAGCCGGGCGCGGGCCTCGGGGCGGAGCGCGAAGATGCGCGCCTGGTTGGCGACCTGGCCGGACTGCATGGCCACGTCGAGCAGGAGCATGCCGGCGCCCAGGCCGACCAGGCCGACGGCACCGCCGAAGTGACCGGTCAGCAGCAGCGCGCCGGCGGCGATGGCGCCCACCATGCAGACCAGGTTGACGGCGTCGGGGCCCTGCCGGTCGGTGCGGCGCCCGGCGATCGGGGTGGCGAACATGCTGGCCGCGCCCACCAGGGCGAGCACGCCGACGGCCGGGGTGCCCAGGTGGTAGGCGGGGCCGGTGATGTACAGCGCGAGGGCGGTCCACGCGGCGCTGAAGGCGGCGAACACCAGCACCTGGTTGAGGGCGGAGCGGCGCAGCAGCGGCTCGGTGCGCAGCAGGCGCACGGGGGCCGCGAGCAGCGCCGGGTAGCGCTGGTCCGTGCTCGGTGTGGTGGTGGGCAGTGCGGCGGCCAGGGCCAGGGTGAGGACGAGGACCAGACCGGCGGCGACCAGGTAGGGGGCCCGCCAGCCCAGCCACTCGCCCAGGGTGCCGGAGAAGGTACGGGCCAGCAGGATGCCGCCGATCAGGCCCGACAGCAGGGTGCCGGTGACCGCGCCGCGGCGCTCGGGCGCGGTCAGGCCGGCCGCCATCGGGATGAGGATCTGCGGGACCACGGTGGTCAGACCGACCAGCGCGCTGGCGACGGCGAGGACGGGCAGGGTGGTGGCGGTGCCCGCGAGCACCAGCCCCGCGCAGGTCACCAGCAGCAGGGTGGTGACCAGGCCGCGGTGGCGCAGCCGGTCGCCGAGCGGGACCAGCAGGAAGATGCCGGCCGCGTAGCCGAGCTGGGCGCAGGTGACCACGACGGCCGCGGACTCCGGGGAGACGTGCAGGTCGTCGGCGATGAGCGGGCTGATCGCCTGCGGGAAGTAGATGTTGGCCACCGCGACGCCACAGGCGACGGAGAGCAGCAGGATCAGGCGCCGGCTCAGCGTCGGCGACGAGGGGGTGGGAGGCCCAGCGGACACGACACACCTCTGGCGAGGAAGGGGACAGAGACAGGGAAGAGGGGCAGAGCCGGGAGTTCGGGGGCTCCGCCGAGAACCGTTTTAACCGGTTCCTCGACGGTACCAGTAAAACCGGTTCCGCAGTAGGGTGGTTCGCATGCCCGACACACCCGCGTCCACGGCCCCCCGCTTCCGCAGCGGCGCGGGCCGGATCTGCCTGGACTTCATGCGCACATTCCGGCTGCGCGGCATGGACGGCGCCACCGAGGAGCTGGACACCCCCGAGGCCCTGGCCGCCTGGGTCACCCAGCTGGGCCCCTATCCCGACGGCACAGCCGTCCCGGCCCCGGCACCGGACGTGCTCCACGAGGCGCGGGCGGTACGGGAGGCGGTGTACGCGCTGCTGACCGCGGCCCGCTCGTCCGCCGGCCCGGCCGGCTGCCCGCCCGGGGAGCGGGAGCTGCTGAACCGGGCCGCCGCCGCGGCTCCCCCGGTTCCGGTGCTCGCCGCGGACGGCACGGTGACCTGGAGCGCCGCGGACCCGGTGGGCGCGGTCCTCGCCGACATCGCGCGCGACGCGCTCGCGCTGGCGACCTCGCCCGCCCTCGACCGGCTCCGGGCCTGCTCGGGACCGCACTGCGCCGCCTGGTTCCTCGACACGTCCCGTCCGGGCAACCGCCGCTGGTGCTCGATGGAGACCTGCGGCAACCAGGCCAAGAAGCAGACCTGGCGCACCAGGCACGCAACAGCACCCTGAACTACAACGCCCCAAAGGGGCGCGGGGAACCGCGCGACCAGCCACCACGGCGCCGCACACGACTGACCGCCCGGCGCACCAGGCACACGACAGCACCCCGCTCGGCATCGCCCTGAACTGCAGCGCCCCAAAGGGGCGCGGGGAACCGCGCGACCAGCCACCACGGCGCCGCACACGACTGACCGCCCGGCGCACCAGGCACACGACAGCACCCCGCTC